>JAIMKU010000028.1 GCA_020692235.1 Hydrogenophilus sp. | reverse complement strand
CTTTGGGAATAAACTCGGTTCAACAAGTAACAGTGACATAGCCAACACAAAATTTATGACAGGCTCGCAAACTGAAATATTTGGCGATTGCATAGTCTTCGCAATCGCCAATGCCTCGGCCTAGCGTTTCGAGCGGGGTCGCCCAATAGTCGCTTTGTCCCCAGCCAACGCTATCTTCGGTGAAGGTGACGTGACTATTGATGAAGGCGTTTACGTCCTCGACCTGGTTCGCACTTTGGCTGGTTTCCAACGAGCGCATCAAATTCCGCCACTGCACCATGGTTTGTTGGCCATGGGCGCCATAGCGCTTGGCGGCAAGTTGGACTTGACCATCGAAATTGAACCCCCGGCCCAATACCGCCAAGGCGACATAAACGCACAGCACCATCATGGCGAGCGACCCAGCCAGGTATGCAAATCGACGATGACTGCCTTTGGCCATGCGGATCATGGGTGTGTGGGCTGATAGGCAGATGCAAGTGCTTGTGGTGAAATGAAAATTCGGGTCAAATCCGACCAAAATTGTAGTCTTTATGGGAAAAAAGCACCACCCGATTGATCGGCTCTGGTAATTAAGGACCATCAATTAAAAGGCAATCGGTGATAGAATTGAGAAATTGATCGTGGTTAATTTGTTTAAAGGGGCAGATATGAAAAATAACAGCTTGTCATTGTCTGCTTTGCTCTATGTCATGACACTGGTCATGACACTGGCCATGGCGCCGGTTGCCGCATGGGCAGAGGTGGGCACCCTCAAGGATGCCGTACAACAGGCGGTACTGAAAAATCCGGAGGTGCTTACCCGCTGGCACGCTTTTAAAGCGGCTACCGAGAATATTGATGTGGTCAAAGGTGGCTATCGCCCAACGGTCGATTTGACAGCCGATATCGTCAGGGAATGGCAACACTCACCGACTATTCGGGGCAGCTACACGCGTAGTACGGCTTCGCTGATACTGGACCAGATGCTGTTCGACGGCCACTTCACCCGTAATCAGGTGGAGAAATTCAACTACGCTCAGCGGGTGCGTTATGACGAATTATTGGATACTACCGAGACTACGGCGCTGGAGGCCACGCGGGCCTATACCGACGTGCTGCGCTATCGCAAGCTGCATCAATTGGCGGCCGAGAATTATGCTTATCACCGCAAGATTTTCGAGCAAATCCAGCAGCGCGTTAAATCCGGCGTCGGCCGTCAAGTGGACCTCGAGCAGGCAAGTGGTCGCCTGGCCCTGTCTGAATCCAATTTGTTGACCGAAGGCAGCAATTTGCACGACGTCAGCGCGCGTTATCAGCGTATCGTCGGCACTTTACCGCCCGAAAATATGGCCGATCTGCCCGATATGACAGGTGGTATTCCGGCCAGTTCCGATGTGGCCTTACGCACGGCCTATAGGCAAAACCCGGCTTTGGCGGCCGCGCAGGAGAATATCGTCGCCGCGCAAAGCGATGCCAAGATTCGTCACGCAAAATTTCTGCCGCGTATCGATTTGCGCGCCCGGGAAGACATCGGCTACAACCTGGGTGGTATCCGGGGCAGTGCCAATACAAGCAATATCGGCTTATTACTCAATTACAATTTCTATAACGGCGGCGCTGACAGGGCAACCGAACGGCAATATTGGGAGCAAGTGAACGTGGCCAAGGATATGCGCGACAAGACCTGCCGCGATGTCCGGCAGACGCTGTATATCGCCTACACCGATACCAAGCGGCTCAAGGAACAGATGGTTTACCTGGAACGACACATGCTGGCCCAACAAAAGGCCAGCGTGGCGTATTACAAACAGTTCGATATCGGACAGCGCACCTTGCTCGATCTTCTGGATTCCGAAAATGAGGTTTTTCAGGCCAAGCGCGCTTACCAGAACGCCTACTACGACTATCTATTCGCCTTGGGGCGCAGTCATGCTGCCATGGGCGATCTGGTCAAGTCGTTGGGGGTCCGTCAGCTTGACACCACGGCCTTGGTTCAGGCCAATGAAGTGGCGGCCTTCGACCCCGATACCGCCTGCCCGATCGAGGCGCCAAACTACACTTGGCAGGATAAAGACGAGATGTATGCGATCAACCGGTCAGAGCCGGCGGCGACCGCCAATATGGCTGCTGTCGCGTCCATACTGCCTGGCGATAAGGATGGCGATGGTATCGCCGACAACCAGGATAAGTGTCCGGATACGCCTGCCGGCGCCAAGGTCGATGCCGATGGCTGTATCTTGCAATCGGTTACTCAACTCAAGGGGGTGAACTTCGAATATGCCTCGGCCAAGCTGCGCCCGGATTCCAACCCTGTACTGGACGAAGTTGCCCAGACTTTGCAGCGTTATCCCGATCTCAAGGTGGAAGTGGCGGGGCATACCGACAACAACAACCACAGCAAAAAACCGGCGCTCAACCAACAACTATCGACTCGTCGTGCCCAGACGGTAATGAATTATCTGGTTGCCCATGGTATTGCGGCCGATCGCTTGACTGCCATGGGTTATGGCGAATCGCAGCCCGTCGCCGACAATGGCACGGAAGACGGTCAAGCCAAAAATCGCCGGGTCGAACTGCGGATACTGAGCAAGTAAGCGACACTAGGCAGTGCAGGCTGCGTCCAACCGGGCGCAGCCTTTTTTTTGTGCGCCCGGCAGGGCGCAGACACTTGCAGGTGGAAGTCCTTTACTCGCCCGGCAAGGGTGTTGCTCGATTACTGTCATTGGGCTCTGTAAAATAGGCTCGTCACTCCATAGACTGTCAATTCATGACACAGCACCTCTGGTATGTCCGAAGACGCGGCGCAACGAGCGGTCCTTTCCCGGTCAGGCAGATCTGTGAAACCTTTAGCTTGGGCCAGCTTGATCTCGACGATGAAGTCAGTTTGGACGGTCAGGCCTGGGTCGCGCTGCGAGAAACCGATCTACTTGATGGCGAGCGCAAATCGGCACCGTTCCGCGAATCGGAAAACGATGACTGGCGTCAGGAACGGGAAAAGGCCAAGCTGCGCTGGATTGACGACTCCGTTGAAGATAGTGCCAAGGCGGGCGACACACCTGCGCAGGCTAATGCCATTGTCCGCTTGCGCCGCCACGAGGCCGAAACCCGCACCTTGCTGGATGCTCAATCCAGCCGCCGGCCGGCCTTCTTTGCCGGCCTGATCGCCGTCCTGGTCCTGATTCTGGTTGGCATTGGCGTTTGGCAGGGGCAGTCGGGCAACACCAGGATCGAGGCCGCTTTTGCCGGCAAGCTCAAGAATTGCGCCCAACTGCCCGGTGACGGGGTGGTTTGGTCAGGCTGCGCCAAGAACGATGCACGCTTGCCAAATACGGTTCTGCGTAATGCCAACCTGGTCGGTACGCATTTGGAGCGAGCGGATATGAGCGGTGCCGATTTGTCCTATGCGAATCTGGGTTCCGCCGATTTGCGCGGTGCCAACCTGAGGGGCGCCATCTTGAAAGGCGCGGCCTTGAATCAGGCGGACCTGACCGGCGCCGACCTGACTGCGGCCGACCTCAGCTTTGCCGTGATGAGCGGCGCTCTGTTGAACGGTGCGCGTCTGGATGGTGCCGTATTGCGGCAAAGCACCTGGGTGGATGGCCGCGTTTGCGGCGAGCAATCGGTTGGCTTATGTCGGTAAAGCACATTGCCTCGCGCGACAATCCGACCTTTCGCGCCATGCTGGCACTTGCTCAGAACCGTCAGGAACGCAGGGAGAAGGGCCAAACCCTGCTCGATGGCGAGCATCTGCTGGCTGAGGCCGTGCAGGCCGGGATAATGCCCCGGCATCTGGTGATAAGCGAAGATCGTGTCGATGCCGAGGACTGGAGTGATAGGTTGCCGCAAGTCCCGGTGACTCAATTGCCCGTCGCCTTGTTCAACAAACTTTCCCCGGTGAATACCCCGAGCGGCATACTGGCCGTCATCGATATTCCAGTGCGAGCCGATTCTGGTAAGCCGGATCTTGCCGTTCTGTTGGAGGACATCCAGGAACCGGGTAATCTGGGTGCGCTATTACGAACGGCGGCGGCGGCTGGCGTGGACATGGCCTATCTATCCAAGGGTTGCGCCGAGGCCTGGTCGCCCAAGACCTTGCGTGGTGCTCAGGGCGGCCATTTCGGCCTGCATATCGTCGAAGGCGCAGACCTGATAGAGCGGTCGGCAGCCTTTCAAGGCAACGTCCATGCGGCGGCATTGCGCAGCGAGCGATCCCTGTATGACCTGCCGTTGACCGGGCCGGTGGCATTCGTATTTGGTAACGAGGGTGCGGGTTTGAGCGCTGGGTTGTTGCATAGGGTTCAGACCTTTTCCATCCCCATGCCGGGCGCGGTTGAATCCCTCAACGTGGCGGCCGCTGCCGCGATTTGCCTGTTCGAGCGGGTTCGGCAATGCGCCTGCGCCGGAGATGCGTCATGAAGTCGGCGTCGTGGTTGGACTGGGCGGTCTTTTGCTGCGGTCTCATATTCTGCCTGCCGTGTGGCGCGGCGGATCCGGTTGCCGTGCCGGCCCTCAAGGCGCGGGTCACCGATCTGACCCATACCCTGTCGGCCGATGCGGTTCAGTCGCTGGAGGCGAAGTTGGCGCTTTTCGAGAGCGCCAAAGGCAGTCAGTTTGCGATTTTGATCGTGCCAACCACCCAGCCGGAGACGATCGAGCAATATGGCATCCGGGTTGCGGACGCCTGGAAATTGGGCCGCAAGGGAAGCGACGACGGCATATTGCTGCTGGTTGCCAAAGATGACCGAGTGGTGCGGATCGAAGTGGGTTATGGTCTGGAGGGCGTGATACCCGATGTGGTGGCGAAACGGGTCATCGAGGAGGTTATTACGCCCCGGTTCAAAAGCGGCGATCTTGCCGGCGGCCTCGATGCCGGCGTCGATCGCTTGATGGCCCTGGTCAATGGTGAAGCGCTCGCGCCGCCGGCACAAAATAATAGATTGTCGCAGAGCGTCGATGGTGGCTTGCTTTTTGCCCTGTTTCTTCCTGTCATCTTTGTGCTGCAAATACTCCGGGCCATCTTTGGCCCGCTCGGCGCCGCTCTGGTCGCTGCCGGGTTGGGGTTTCTCGGTGGCTGGTTTCTGGGCGGGATCGGTCTCGGCCTGATCGTCGCGATGGTCGGCTTTGTCCTTGCTTTTTTGGGCGTTGGCCGCGGCGTTGGCGGCGGTGGTTGGAATTCGGGCGGCGGTGGCGGTTTCTCGGGCGGTGGCGGTGGCTTTGGCGGCGGCGGCGCCTCGGGGAGGTGGTGACATGAACGGCATTGTACGAATCCTCAAACACCTGAGATATCCCGGTTGGTGGCTGCGTCGAGTGTTATCGCCGGCCACGTTGGGGCGCATCGAACAGGCGGTCGCGGACTCTGAAGCCGGTCATGGTGGCCAAATTCGCGTGGCGCTGGAAACCGGTTTAGGGTTGTTTGCCTTGCTAAAAGGACAGACCGCTCGGCAACGCGCCGAGGAGGTGTTCTCTCAGCTCCGAGTGTGGGACACAGAGTTGAATAACGGCGTACTGATCTACTGGTTATTGGCTGACCGCAAATTTGAGATCATTGCCGATCGCGGCCTGACTCGCGCCGTCGATCCGCAAGGCTGGGCGAGACTTTGTCGCGACATGGAAGTGCATTTCCAGGCCGGTCGGCATGAAGCGGCGTTGCTGCACGGTATTGAAGCTATCGGTAACTATCTTGAGGTCTTGTACCCCCGCCATACCGACGATACGAACGAACTGCCGAATCGTCCGGCCATCCTTTGACTCAATGACGTTTTTTTCTGACGCCGGGTGATCGAGTGAAGGTTTGCACGGTCTTCCTGACCACCAATCGGGGGTTGGCTATGTCTTCCTTGAGCATTTGTCCCGTGGTCATACTATGGGCCGGCTGGAGCGGTTGATGCGCGGCTGCGGCGATAGCTAGCAGGTGCTCCAATTCAGCTCTGTGTTCGCGCATGTTGAACAGGTGCCAACGTCGCACCAGGTACATGCTGACGACGATGAAGGCGCCAAACATGGCAATCACCATCCAGATTGGCAGGTCGGCCTTCACCATCAGCGTATACAAGGCCAGCATGACCAGGATGCCCAGGTTTTCATTGAAGTTCTGTACGGCGATAGAATGACCGGCGCCCATCAATATGTGGCCGCGATGTTGGAGCAGGGCATTCATCGGTACCACGAAGAAACCGGCCATGGCGCCCACCGCGACCATCAAAATCGAGGCCGGAACCATGTCATGCACAGGGATCATCAATAGCGAGGCAAAGCCCATGGCAATCCCCACGGCGATGACCTTGACCGATTTGTCGATGGTTACCAATTTGCCGGCCAATATGGCGCCGATGGCGACGCCCACGGCAAAAATAACCTGTAGATTTGTAGCTTGGTAGAGCGGCACGTTGAGCGCGCTCTCCGCCCAGCGCAGCATGATGTATTGCAGCGTCGCCCCGGCACCCCAGAACAGGGTGGTGACCGCCAAGGTGATCTGCCCGAGCTTGTCGAGCCAGAGCAATTTCACACAGTGGGCGAAATCGCGCACCATGTACCAGGGGTTGCGGTGCAGAAGGCGATGATCGACGCCGGTTTCCGGAATCCAGAGGTTGAACACGGCGGCGACCAGATACAGCCCGGCGATGGCGCTCATGTTGTAGTCCAGCAGATTTCCGGCCAGGCCGCCGAACAGCAGGGCATCAACCGACTGGAATGCCTGTTGTACATAGGGACTGAGCAGCCAGCCACCGGCCATGGTACCCAGGATGATGGCGCCGACAGTCAAACCCTCGATCCAGCTATTGGCGACTATCAACTTGGAATGGGGCAGGTATTCGGTGAGGATGCCATATTTCGCCGGGGAGTAGATCGCGGCGCCCAGACCGACGACCGCATAGGCGAAGAGCGGATTGATGCCCAGTATCATCATGACGCAACCGCCGACCTTGATGGTATTGCTGATAAGCATGACCCGGCCCTTGGGCATCGAATCGGCGAAGGCGCCCACGAACGCGGCCAAGACCACATATGAAATTGTGAAGAACAGCTTGAGCAGCGGTTCGTATTCCACGGGTGCTTGCAGGTCCCGCAACATGGCGATCGCGGTTATCAGCAGGGCATTATCGCCAAGCGCGGAAAAGAACTGCGCTGCCATAATGATGAAAAAACCGCGATCCATGGGGTTCTAAGAGGGTTCTGGATATGTCGATTAAGGGGCGGGCGCAGCGGCGCGGTAACGTGCGAGGTTTATATCATGCCAACCTTGTCGATGACCATCCAAAACCATGACAAGAACCGGATCAAGGTTTAGCTATCATTGACCGGGAAATTATGGTCCAATAAATTCTGTTGATTAGTTTGGCGTATTCAAGTTATGGCAGATCGTCGATTACAGGTTTTTTATACCGTGGCCAGGCAGCTCTCTTTTACCAAGGCCGCGGAACGCTTGTTCATGACCCAGCCAGCCGTAACCTTCCAGGTCAAACAACTGGAAGAACATTTCAATACCCGGCTGTTCGAACGTTCGCATGGCAAGATCTCGTTGACCCCGGCGGGTGCCCTGACCCTGGATTATGCCGAACGTATCCTGAATCTGACCCAGGAGATGGATTCGCGTATTTCCGAGTTAACGGGCCAAATCAGCGGGCCGCTGCTGGTCGGCGCCTCGACGACCATCGCCGAATATATGCTGCCGAAGTTGTTGGGCGAGTTCAAGCGCCTGCATCCGGAAACCCTGGCCAGGCTGACCGTGGCCAATTCCGAGACGATCGAACACAAGGTGGCCGATCACACACTCAATTTGGGTTTGATCGAATCGCCATCGCACAACCCTAATTTGATCACCAGTGCGTTCTGCGAAGATGAACTGGTGACGATCTGTGCGCCGAATAGCGATTTAGCCAAGAATCCTACGATCAGTCCATCCGTTCTCGCCTCGTATCCCTACATCAGCCGGGAATCCGGCTCTGGCACGCGGGAATGTATCGACGATTATTTCAGCCAGAATGGCATCAACACGGACGACCTCAATCTGGCCATGGAACTGGGTAGCCGAGAGGCCATCAAGGGTGCAGTGGCGGCCGGTCTGGGCTCCGCCGTAGTTTCGATTACCACCGTGGCCAAGGAAATACGCCTGGGCGAGTTGGTGGCAGTGCCCATGACGCCGTCTTTGCGCCGCCAGTTTTCCCTGGTCTATCCCCAGGAAAAATTCCGCAGCAAGCTATTGCAGGCCTTCCTCGAATTCATCGAGACCACACCTCTGATCCTGGATCGGAACCAGCTCGTTATCTAAATATGTCATCCGACGAGAAGCGTCTGCTACGGCTGTTTCGCGCCTTGTCCGAGGCCAACCGCAAAAGCCTGACCGATTATGCCGAGTTTTTAGGGACGCGAGAGGTCGTTGCCAAGGTGGAAGACGTACCGCAAACGCCGCTGGCTATCCCCCGTCCCGAGCAAGAATCGGTCATCAAGGCAGTGAAACGTCTGATGCTGACCTACCCCATGTTGGGCCGGGATACTCTATTGCAGGATACCTCTACGCTGGTAACCCGGCATGTGATACACAAGTTGCCGGCGCCGGAGGTCATCGACGAACTGGAACTCCTGTTTAAGCGCCATTATGATGTCCATCTGCAAGCCGTAGCGAACCAAGAGCCCGTCTAAAATCATGACCAATGCCGATCAAGCCGAACTGGATAAATTCAGCGCCCTGGCGCACCGCTGGTGGGATCCCCAATCCGAGTTTCGGCCCTTGCACGAAATCAATCCCTTGCGTCTGGAGTGGATCGACAGCCTGGCCGGCATCACCGGTAAGTCGGTTATCGATGTCGGCTGCGGTGGCGGCATACTGGCCGAGGCCATGGCGGCCAAAGGCGCCAAGGTCACCGGCATCGACCTCTCCGACAAGGCACTCAAGGTCGCCAAACTACACCTGCTCGAATCCGGCCGGGCAGTCGAGTATCGAGCCATCGCCGCCGAGGCCATTGCCGAGGAGCGTCCGGAGACCTACGACGTAGTCACCTGCATGGAAATGCTTGAGCACGTACCCGACCCCGCCAGCACCGTCGCCGCCTGCGCGCGGCTGGGCAAACCCGGCGGCTGGCTGTTTTTCACCACTATCAACCGCAATCCCAAGAGCTACCTGTTCGCCATCCTCGGCGCCGAATACATTCTCAATCTGCTACCGAAGGGTACGCACGACTGGGCCAGGTTTATCAAGCCGGCCGAGTTATCGCGTTTCGTTCGCCATGCCGGCCTGGATATGGTCGAGATCAAAGGCATGAGCTACAACCCCTTCACCAAGGTCTACTCGCTCGGTCGCGATACCGATGTTAACTACCTGATCGCTTGCCGCAAACCAATCTGACATGGTTCACGCCGTCCTGTTCGACCTCGACGGCACGCTGGTCGACACCGCGCCCGATCTGGGCGACACCATCAACGCCATGTTGGCGCGGCGCGGTCGGCCGGCATTGCCTGAGCCAGCCATACGCGCCCAGGCCTCGCATGGGGCGCAAGCCTTGATCCGGCTCGCCTTCGGTGTTGCCGAACACGACTCCGGCTTTCCTGAACTGCGCCGCGAATTTCTGGAACACTACTCCGAGCACCTGGCCAACCGCTCCACGCTGTTTCCCGGCATGGACCGGCTACTGGTCGAACTGCAAAACCGTGCCATCGGCTGGGGCGTGGTCACCAACAAGCCGGCCCGTTACACCGAGCCACTGCTCGAACAACTTGGATTATTGAGCCGCGCCGCCTGCGTAGTCAGCGGCGACACCTGCGCCCGCTCCAAACCCGACCCGGAACCCATGTGGCATGCCTGCCGGATGGTCGACCTCGCTCCGGAACGCTGCCTATACGTCGGCGACGCCGAACGCGATGTCCAGGCCGCCCGTGCGGTCGGTATGCCGGTGGTCATCGCCCTTTATGGCTACCTGGCCGATACCGACCAGCCGGCCATCTGGGGCGGCGACGGTTTCATCAGCCAGCCGCTGGAATTGCTTGACTATCTCAATCCCCGCCCGTAGTCTCGGCCACAGTGTGAACTTTTCCCGAAAAGGGAACTCACACGCTGCGTTACATGGGGCCGACCTGGCTTCGACGTGGGTAGCAAAGCAGACAAGTGCATACCGAGGCCCAGTTACCTCGTAAATCCATCTGGAAAAAATTAGTCGCCAACGACGAAACGTACGCTCTAGCCGCTTGACGGCTAGACTCCACACCGGCAGGTCCATGGGCCGGGCTGGGCAACCAGCGGTGGAGTCATTCACATGGACTCGCGTTGAATCGGGCCGCTTGATTCAACGTTAAACTAAGGTGGCTCGCCTGAACCAAGCCTGTTCGGCCGGCGTGGCTCGGGTTAAAACCAAATGACCGGAATAAGTATGTAGATCTTGCTGTAGAGGACTTGCGGACGCGGGTTCGATTCCCGCCGGCTCCACCATTACCTAAAATCCCAACCCTCATCGGCTGGGATTTTTTTGCCCGAGGTTGCCGACATGGCCTCATTGGATGGCATCCGGATTGTGGCAGAAGTGGCCGTCAGCCAGCTGCCGCAGGGCCTTGATCTTGTCGAGGACCATCGGCAGGCGCTGGAGGTAGGTTTCGAGGGCTGTTGGCTTGGCGGTCATAGCTGGCTCCGGGTTGGTTAATGGCGCCACCATTCACGCGCTGTTCAATCAGGAAGCCAAGCTATTCATCGAACATCATTCGAAATAGCCGTTGCGGTCAGGTGGTATTACAATCATCGTTAACGTAATACTGCAGGAGTTCTCAAGTGGCAACCACACTCACCAGTAAGGGGCAGGTCACCATCCCGAAGCAGATCCGCGATGCGTTGAATCTGGCACCGGGCTGCTCCGTTGATTTCGCTGTCAATCGCGAAGGCGATGTCGTGATTCACAAGGTCGGTGCCCGACCCATCCGCAAGCCGGATCGCTTCGAGGCTGCACGCGGCAAGGCCGACGTAAAGTGGCGCACCGATGATCTGATGGCCCTGCTACGCGGCGAGGCTTGATGCTGCTGGTCGATACCAATGTGCTGGTCGACGTTCTGGAGGACGATCCGGAATGGGCCGACTGGTCCATCGGCCAGCTACGGGCGCAGTCCAAGATTCATCGCCTGGCCATCAACCCGGTCATCTACTCTGAACTGTCGCTGACCTTCTCGACGGTCGAAGCCCTGGATCGCGCTGTCGATGACCTGGGCCTGGTGGTGATCGAGATTCCCCTGCCCGCGCTGTTTCTTGCCGGCAAGGCCTTCGTGCGCTACCGCCGGCAGGGTGGCAAGAAAGAGAACGTGCTCGCTGATTTCTTCATCGGCGCCCATGCCGCCGTGTTGCGCTACCCGATACTGACGCGGGATACCCGGCGCTACGCCTCCTACTTCGCCAATGTCACCCTGATTGCCCCCAAGGCAAGGACGTAGAAATTCATCGATGACGACCCATCTGCATCATCTGGAAAAAGAGCTTTGGGAGGCCGCCGACCAGCTGCGCGCCAACTCCATGCTCACCGCCGCCGAATATTCGATGCCGGTGCTCGGCCTCATTTTCCTGCGCCATGCCGACAACCGCTTCAAGGTTTACCTGCCGGAAATCGAGGCCGACATTCCACCCCAGGTGCCTGTCGCGCAGCGCGAGGAGTTGATTCGCCTCGGCTTCTAGGGCAAGGCCGCCATCTACCTTCCAGAACAGGCGCGCTTCGAGATACTGGCGTCCCTGCCGCAGGGTGCCAAGGTTGGTCAGGTCATCGACGACGCCATGCAACGCATCGAGGACGAGGTCGAAATCCTTAAGGGTGCATTGCCACGCGGCTAGACCGCCTTCGAGCCCGATCTGCTGGCCGAACTCATCAAAATCTTCAACCGCGAATCCCTGCGGCGCGCCACCGGCGATGACCGGGGCTTACTCCCAGCGTTCCGACATCATCGTCATCTCCGACGAGGCACACCGTACCCAATACGGCCGGCTGGCGCTCAATATGCGTAAGGTGCTGCCGCAGGCGAAATTCATCGGCTTCACCGGCACGCCACTGATCGACACTGCCGAAAAACAGATGACCCGCGAAGTGTTCGGCGATTACGTGTCGATCTACGACTTTCAGCGTGCCGTGGCGGACAAGGCAACCCTGCCTTTACTCTATGAAAATCGCGGCGAGAAGCTCAGGGTTGACGACGTCACTGTCAATGAACGCATCGAACAGCGCATCAAGGCGGCCCGGCAGACGGCGACGATGGATGATCCGTGGACGGAGGAGAAGTAAGAAAAGCTCTACCGCGAGAGGCTCGTGTGTATCACTGGCATTGCTGGCGGGGATTCGGGTTGCGACCGGCGTTACTCAAAATTGCACTTCATTCTTGAATCCACCTGTCAATTTGAAAGCGAGACCTACAATTATTTCCCGATCGGGAAATATATAGCCAATCCATGGCCTAATCACACGCAACATTCCCGATCGGGAAATATCGCTTGCGCAGAGGCCAGTTGTGGCTAATAATTTCCCGAACGGGAAACAAAGCGAACCATGGCACCCATTCGATCAACTCAACAACTCGGCGATGCACTGCGTGCCGCTCGCAAGCAGCTCGGGCTGACGCAGCCCCAGTTGGCCCTGGCGGCAGGGGTTGGCGTGCGCTTCATCGTTGATCTTGAAGCAGGCAAACCTACCTTGCGACTGGAACACGTGCTACGGGTCATTGATGCCTTGGGTGGAGAACTCCAACTGAGCGGATTGCCATCCATTGCTGCCGAAGGCCAACACAAGGGCAACGACCATGGCGCATGAGTTGGAAGTCTGCCTTTTCGCCGATCGTGTCGGCACGCTGGCGCTGGTCGATGGACGACTGAACTTTTGCTACGCATCCGGCTGGCTGTCGCACAAAGACGCCGTTGCCTTGTCCGCCTCGCTGCCCCTGCAAGCAGAGCCGTTCGACGATCGCAAAACGCGCCCCTTCTTTGCCGGCCTGCTGCCAGAAGGGCAGTTGCGCCGCCTGATCGCGCAGCAGTTCCAGGTTTCTGGTCAGAACGACTTTGCGCTGCTGGAACATATCGGCGGCGAATGCGCCGGGGCCGTGACGTTCCTTGAGCCAGGGCAGGTTTTGCCAATTCCTACTGGCAACGATGACGTTCAATGGCTGAGCGACGCGGAAGTCGTTGCCATCCTGGATGAATTGCCGCGTCGCCCCATGCTGGCAGGCAAAGACGGCTTGCGGCTTTCCTTGGCGGGCGCCCAAGACAAATTGCCGGTGGTGCTCGATGGTGTACGCATCGGGCTGCCCCTCAACGGCACGCCCAGCTCCCACGTCCTGAAACCCGCTATCCACGCCGTTGAGGATAGCGTGGTCAACGAAGGGTTTTGCATGGCACTGGCTGAGGCCATGCAAATCAAGCCGGCGAAATCAAAAGTTCACGTTGTTTTGGATCGCCAATTCCTGCTGGTTGAGCGCTACGACCGATTTATGGATGCTCGGGGGCACCGGCAACGCCTTCATCAAGAGGATTTCTGCCAGGCACTGGGTGTGGTGCCCGAAATGAAATACCAAAACGAAGGTGGCCCCGATCTGGCCCAATGTTTTGATCTGGTGCGCCGTGCGACGCGCCCGAGTGCGCCGCATATCCTGCGACTGCTCGACCACGTGATTTTCAATATGCTGATCGGCAATCATGATGCCCACGCCAAGAATTTCTCACTGCTGTACTCGGGCAAGACACCCGTTCTGGCCCCGTGCTACGACACGCTCTCGACAGCGGTCTATCCAACACTGACGCCGAAGATGGCGATGAAGATCGGCAGCAAGTACAAGTTCAGCGAAGTCCAGGCGCGGCACTGGGATCAGTTTGCACAAGGCGTCGGTCTCGCCAAGGCTCAGGCCAAACGGCGCATTCTGGAGTTAGCAAGGTCACTGCCAGCTACTGCGCGCAGGCTCCAATCCGACCCTGAACGAGGCTTTGCTGGGAATGCCGTGGTTGAGCGAATCAACGCCTTGATTGAACAGCGTTGTGCCTTGACGATACGGCGGCTCACCGATCCCGCCGCCGAAAATGACGTGGCCGCCGAACCCTCTGTCTGAACCACCCTACGGACGCGGGTTCGATTCCGGGCTTTGGGATTGTGAGTTTCACTTTTTGTGGCGTAACGTATAGCCGTTGTCTATACGCTGCCGTACATTAAACACAAAGCCCACCTTTCAGGTGGGTTTTGTACGTTCACGGTCGCTTCTAGTGCTTTTTTTAACCGCCCTGATCGGGCTCTGATGAGGTTTTCTGGCTGATGCGCGTTGCTGCGGCTTGCGCCGGGATGGTGCCCAGGCGTTCCTTGAGCGAGCTGCCCTTTAGACCGAGCCGCTGGCTGTAGTACATGGCGTTGGCCAGGACCTTTTTCACGTATTCGCGGGTTTCCGGTATGGGGATGCTTTCCACATAGATAGCGCCCTCCAGGGTTTGCTTCGCCTGCCATCTGCGGGCCCGGCCAGGACCGGCGTTGTAGCCGGCGGTAGCTAGCACGGCGGAGTTGTCCAGGCCGGTCAGCAGACTTTTTAGGTAGAAGGTACCGAACTTGATATTGACGTCCGGAGTGGCGATCTGGGTATGTGCCTTGCGGCCGAGGCCTAGGTGGTGGGCGATCCAGCGGGCGGTGGCGGGCCTGATCTGCATCAGGCCACGTGCCCCGATATTGGAACGGGCGTAATCCATGAACCGGGATTCCTGGCGTATCAGGCCATAAACCCAGGCCGGGTCGAGACCGTTCTTGCTGGAGTATGAATCGGCCAGGTCGCGGTAGGGAGTGAGGTAACGCAAGTCCATGCTGTGGGTCATCTGGGTCTGCTCGGCGGTCTTGATCGCGCGGTCGTACCATCGCGCCACGCGGGCCAGTTCGGCGGCGGCCAGCAATTGATGATCGTCGAGACCGTGTATGGCCCAGGCCCATTCGTTTGCGGCGTCGACATTGAGGTGCATCTCATGCAACAGCAGGGCGCGTTTCAGGCCGAGGCGCGATTTTATTTGGTCGATTTCGTCCGGGCTTGGGCGATAGCTCGTGGCCTGGGCCTCCAGCTTTTCGGTTAATTCCTCGTTGGCCAGCAGGCCATAGTAGTGAATCTCGTGGGATAGCTTGGCAAAGATCGGGTTGGCTTTGGCCCCGGCGCCCAGGGCCGCCAGGGCGCGGGCCTTCCAGTAACGCCAGACGGCTTCGTTCTGTACCTCGGCTGGCATGTTGACGATGCTTTGATAGACGTCCAACCAGCGACCGGCCCTCAGCATCGTCCTCGCCTTCCAGATATTCTGGCTGACGCTGAGTTGGTCCTTGGCGTTTAGAAACCAAGTCACGGCTTCCGGCTTCAGTTGCCGGGCGGCGGCCAGGGCGATGACAGCCCAGCCGTAACGTTGCTCGGCTTCGGGAAATTCGCTAAGCCGGGTTTCCCAGAGCCGAGCGGCCTGGCCTGGGTCGCTTCGTGCTAGCTGGGACAAGGCGTAGAGGGCGATTTCCCGCTGGACTTGAGTGGTCGAGGCGGTGGCCAGCCCCTTTTCCGGGGATCGGTTGGCCTGATCCAACAGGCCCAGATCGGCCTTGCCGGCGACGTTGAGCGCGGCGATGAGCTGCCGGGCCAGGGAAAGATTACCCGCTTCCAGCGCCAGGCGCAGACGGGCGATGCGGTGGTCGTCGGTCAGCGTGCTATTGCTGGAAAGAACAGTGAATAGTGCGGTGCAACCGGAGGGTTGGTCCTGAGTGCTGAGCCATAGACCAAGCCCTTCATCGGTCGTGGCTTGATCGCCTTGGATCAGGCGGGCATGGATATCGAGACAGGTCAGCTCCCGATCTTTATTGGTCAGCCTTTTGGCGATTGGGCGGTAATTGTCCCAGTCCTCGTTATTGCCATAAAAACGGGCCAGGTCCTGTAGCACCCGTTCGGACAATGGACTGTCCGGATGGTCATTGGCGAACCGGGTTAATTCAACGGTAGACGCGGATCGGCTCTTGAGTCGCCAATAGTCCAGATAGAGTCTCAATGGGTAATGGGTTGGCAGCTTGCCGCTAAGATGCTCGAACTGATCTATCTTGCCCCGCGCATAGGCATCGCGGGCGTCGAGGAAGGTTTTATCGGTCGATGCGATGGCCGAGCAGGCGAACAACAGGCCGATATACAGCAGGCAGCGGAGACGGCGATGCACGTTTATTTGTATTCATGATTTCCGAATGGCTGCCACTGTATCAACAATGACCTTGCCCAGCCAGACGCTGGGCAAGGTCGGCGGGTCAATGATCGACCACGCTGATGTTGACGTTGAGTCGCACGGTGGCACCTGGATCGTAGGGCATGAAGGTGGAGTAATCAGTGCCCTGGTAGCGGTAGATCACGTTGTAGCCGGTGATTCGCCGGGTCCAGTGGTCAACCGTGCGGCAGCGTTCTTCTTCTTCTACCGGCCGGACTTGCCGGCTACGGTCGCGGTTGTCGATATTGTCGCCGGTGATGGCGCCGATCATGGCGCCCGCAGCGGTGGCCGCATCGCGTCCGCTGCCCTTGCCGAACTGATGGCCGACGACACCGCCGACGATGCCGCCCAGGAGCGCACCGCCATACGAGCGGCCACCCGGTTCCGTGCGGTAGCCGGTCTGCTCGCGCCAGCACTCGCGGCTGGGCCGATTGGTTTCCTCGTATATCGGGGTGCTGGAAACGACCCGTGCGCTGTCGGTATAGTGTATCGGTCCGGATTCGCGCGGGTAGGGGCCGCTGGCGCAGGCCGTGGCGGTGGTCAGGACCAGTGCCGAACTGAGGGCAAGCGCGGTAAAACGTTTTGTGGTTTTCATGGCGATCTCCTGATCTAAGAAAATATTTGCAATTCGTTGGTGGCAGATTTTTGTTTGCGACTAGTGCCGCGTACCGTAACCCTGGCCATAGCCCCGATCGCGGTCGCGCCTATCACGGCCCGATGGCGGTGGGTTGCCTCGATCAGGCCCTCGCTCTATCAAATCCTGCCGGCGTTTCTGGCGCTCTTCGGGCGGCAGGCTATGCCAGTCCTGACGCAAGCGGTTACGCACGGCATCCCGTTGGCCGGGCGGCATTTCCTGCCAGCGTTCGCGGAACCTGGCCCGTTCATCGGGGGTCAACTCCGCCACCGGGCCGATTGAGTGACCAGTAAAACCACCTGGGCCATTTGCCAATGCCTCGCCGGTAACCAGCATGGCGGCGGTAAGCAGAATCAATTTTTGTGTGATATGCATGGCATAACTCCTTTCCACGCCTTGCAGCATAGGACCGGAAGGTTTCCTATACGTTTCCTTATCAAGTAAATTTGTAACCAAATGTTTCAGGGAAAACAGCCATGGAGTTGACACGAAACCCCCGCATCCTGGTAGTGGACGACGATGCCGGTATCCGCGACCTGCTCGGCGACTATCTGGCCAAGCAGGACATGGAGGTCAGGACCGCCCGCGATGGTCGCGAGATGGACGAACTGCTGCCGGGCTTCGAGCCCGACCTGGTGGTCATGGACCTGATGATGCCGGGTGAGGATGGCCTGAGCCTGACCCGTCGGGTGAAATCGGACCGGTCCATTCCGGTCATCATGCTTTCGGCCCGGGGTGAGGACATCGACCGCATCGTCGGTCTGGAAGTGGGTGCCGACGACTATCTGGCCAAGCCCTTCAACCCGCGCGAGTTGCTGGCCCGAATCCGGGCCGTGCTGCGGCGCGGTAGTGGAATCAAGGCGGAAGCGGCGGACACCAATAACCCGATCTTCGGTCCATTCGCACTCGACCTGGCCGCGCAAAGGTTGTTGCGCGACGGCGAGGAAATCGCCATTACCCACGCCGAATTTACCCTGCTGCGGATTTTTGTCGAACACCCCAACCGGGCATTGTCGCGGGACCAGATCATGGACTGGCTGAAGGGCTATGAACGGGATCCGTTCGACCGCTCGATCGATGTCCGGGTAACCCGCCTGCGTAAGAAGCTGGAGGCCGATCCGGCCAACCCGGTCTACATCCGCACGGTATGGGGCCAAGGCTATCTATTCGCGCCCAGGGGTAAGGCGAGTTGAAATTCCTGCCCGCCAGCCTTTTCGGTCGCACCGCAGCAACCCTGCTTGGCATCTTCCTGCTGGCTCAGGGCGCGGCCCTGTACGCGGTCTGGAAGACGGTGGTTATGCCGTTGACCGAAAGCTCCGCCGATGCCCTGGCCGCCCACATGGTACTAGCCACCCAGACCTGGGTGGAACTGCCGCCCGAGACCCGCGAGGATTATGAAATCGAGCTGTTTCTCCAGCACAACCTGGAGTTGGGCAAGGTCGACAAGCCGCTGGCGAACCGGGTCAAACCGAGCCGCTTTGGTGATTTGCTGGAGCGATATTTGCACCGGCGCACTGGTCAGGATATTCACTTGAAACAAGGCCCGGACTCCGCCTGGGTCTGGGCCGAGATCAATCTGGCCGGCAATCTGCTGCGGGTGGGCTTCGTGCGCGACCGCTATGAACTGGACGCCCCTTGGGAGGCCGGCGCGGTCTTTCTCAGCGGGGCATTGCTGACCCTGCTGGCCGCCTTGTTGATGGCACGTCATACCTCGACCCGGTTGCGGCTGTTATCCATGTCCGCCCAGGAAGTCGGCCAGGGGCGTTTGCCGCAGCGACTGCCTGAAACCGGGGCAGAAGAGTTGAAGTCGCTGACCGCCGCCTTCAACCGCATGGCGGACGAGGTTCAGTCCTTGCTGGAAAATCGCACCGTATTACTGTCCGGCATCTCCCACGATCTGCGCACCCCGATTACCAGAATGAAGTTGGCCTTGGCCATGCTCGACGACGCCGACCCGGCCATGGTCGAGCGCATGGAGGGCGATCTGGCGGAAATGAACCGGCTGATTTCCGGCATGTTGGACTTTGCCCGGTCGCTCAAGGACGAGGCGCCAACCGATGTCGAAGTCAATGCCTTGCTGGCCGAGTCGGTCGCCGCCAGCAGCCATCCGGAGCGGGTCCGTTTGCGCTCCATGGCCCCGTGTCGCCGGCGCCTGAGCGTCGGCGCACTGAAACGCATCGTCGGTAACCTGCTGGAAAACGCCCTGCGTTACGGCGAGGGCCAACCGGTCGATATCGAACTGGAATGCGGCCCACAGGGCATTTTGATCGGTGTTCTTGACCGTGGCCCGGGTATTCCGGCGGCGGCCCTCGAAACGGTGTTTCAGCCTTTCCACCGGCTGGAAAACTCGCGCAGTCGCGAGACGGGCGGTTCGGGTCTGGGCCTGGCCATCGTCCGGCAACTGGCGGCCGCCCATGGTTGGCGTGCGACGTTGCGGGTGCGCGAGGGCGGCGGTTTGTGTGCCGAGGTGGCGATTCCGGGCGCCGGCTGATCGATCGACACTCCCCTTTGATGGCCGATAGGCAACGGCTATCAGCCTGATTAATACAACCAAATTGGTTGCGGGATTGGCCTGGGCTACATTGAACCCATGGCCGATGCGGTCATGTCCGCCCAGCGCGGAATTGCCCTTTAACCGATCAGGAGAAAATCATGCAATTGAAAGGCTCAAAAACCGAGCAGCACCTGAAAGATGCCTTCGCTGGCGAGTCTCAGGCCAACCGTCGCTATTTGTACTTCGCCGCCAAGGCCGACGTCGAGGGCTACAACGATGTTGCGGCCCTGTTCCGTTCCACCGCCGAGGGCGAGACCGGCCATGCCCACGGCCACCTGGAATATCTGGAGCAGTGCGGCGATCCGGCTACAGGGATGCCTTTCGGCCCGACTGGCGACAACCTGAAGACCGCCGTCGCCGGCGAGACCCACGAGTACACCGACATGTATCCCGGCATGGCCAAGGATGCCCGTGGCGAAGGCTTCGACGAGATCGCCGACTGGTTCGAAACCCTGGCCAAGGCCGAGCGCTCTCACGCCAACCGCTACCAGAAGGCGTTGAACGAGTTTGGTGGCTAAACGGCAGCTCCCCGGTCACCGCAAGGTGGCCGGATTTACTCGACATTGATCTGCAATAGGAGATTTCCACATGCGCCGGCATCCCGGTGGTGGCCCAGACGGTCAACGCGATCAACAAGAACGGTGCGGCGCGCAAGGCGCTGGAAGTCGTGGCTGGAATCCACCACGAAGCCTGGCTGCCGGAATTCTCCAGCCAGCCGCTGCGTAGTCGCCTCAAGAAACTGCCGGCCGACACCATCGGCGAAGCCGCCGGCAAGACCACCGGCAAGGTCGCCCTGTTTGCGACCTGCTACATGAACCGCAACGAACCCGGTCCGGGCGAGGATTTCGCCGCCGTGTACGAGCACAACGGCATCCCGGTCACCCTGGCCGAGAAGGAGCGCTGCTGCGGGATGCCCAAGCTGGAACTGGGCGACCTGGAAGCCGTGCGCGCGGCCAAGGATGCCAACATCCCGGTGCTGGCCAAGCTGGTCGATCAAGGCTGGGACCTCACCGCACTGATCCCCTCCTGCGTGCTGATGTTCAAGCAGGAACTGCCGCTGCTGCTCGAAGAAAACTACACCAAGGTGTTGACCGAGAAACTGCGCCAGGGCGAGATTGACGCCATGCTGATCGCCACCCCGGTTGTTGAGCCCGGCCTGCTGACGCTGCCTCTATACGATGAGCCTTTTCTGGTCGCCCTGCCGGCCGCGCACCCGTTGCGCAAGAAAAAGTCGGTCGGCAATGCCGACCTGGAGGCCAAAAACATGCTGCTGCTGGGCACTGGCCACTGCTTCCGCGATCAGGTCCTGCAAGCCTGTCCGTATCTCAACCGCACCGCCAGCGGCGGTCTGGCCAAGACCCTGGAAAGCTCGTCGCTGGAAACCATCCGGTACATGGTGGCCAGTGGCGTCGGGGTCACCGTGCTGCCCCGCACCGCGACCCGAATGAACCATGTCGATGACAATCTGCTGACCTTGCGGCCGTTCAAGGATACCCCGCTCTCGCGCCTGATCTCGATTGCCTGGCGTAAGAGATTCCCGCGTCCCAAAGCCATCGAGGCGGTCCGTCAGGCCGTGCTGGCGACCGATCTTGGTTGCGCGCACAAGGTCACTCCGGGGCAGCGATAGTGCTACACAATCGCTATCGATTTCCGTTCCACAAGTTGCGTTCCATACCGTGCGCGATTGCCCAGGTCGAAACGCTGGTGGTGCCCATTGTTGTCGGCAACGGCATCACCCCGGCACCGGCCTCGGTGGCGTTGCTCCTGGCGCTGGGCCAGGTCCGGGATGGCAGGGACTGAGATGAGCGTTGCCGCCGAGACGCAAGCCCTGCTCGATTTCTGGTATTCGGCCGCGATGCGGCCGCGCTGGTTCGACTCGACTCCGGCCCTGGACGACGAGATTCGCGCCCACTTCGAGCGGCTCTGGAAACGAGCGGTAGCGGGCAACCTGGACCACTGGCAGGACACTCCGGAGGGCGCGTTGGCGCTGGTCATCGTGTTCGACCAGTTGCCGCTCAACATGTACCGCAGCCGGCCTGAATCGTTTGCTACCGAGCAGCGCGCTGTGGCGGTGGCGAAACGAGCCGTCGCGCGGGGCTACGACAAACTGATCCAGAAAGACCGGTTGATGTTCCTGTACCTACCGCTGATGCACAGCGAGCACCTCGACGACCAGGACCTGTCGGTGCACCTATTCACCGAGGCCGGACTGACCGACAACCTGCGCTTCGCCGAACATCATCGCGGCATCGTCCGCCGCTTCGGCCGCTTCCCGCACCGCAATGACATCCTGGGCCGGGAAAGCACAGCGGAGGAACTGGACTACCTCGCCTCGCCCCAGGCCTTCAAGGGCTGATTACGAAAGGGCGCGTTGCATGAAACCCTATGCCGAATCCGGGGCGCAGAACCACGCCCCAATCCTGTACCTGCCGCGCCGATCGGCTATTCGATGTGGCCACCCAGCGCTAGGGCGCCTGCGCGTAGGCGGGCGAAGGCCGCGTCTATCTCGGTCGCCTTGCCCTTGACGCCCAGTTCAATCATGTAGTCGTCGGGGTGTTCGACATTGAGGCGTGGCAAACTGAAGACCTTGAGGCCGGGGTAATCGCGTTCGATCTCCAGCATCAACGGCGTCAGCGTGACCTCGGCGAGGGCGCGCACGATCATGCCGAGTTCGATCCGGGTTTGACTGTGGAACAAGGCCCGGTATTGGTTATCCAGCACCCACTCGATCATCGGCCAGGCCATTTCGGGAAAGCCGGGTACGAAGTGATGGCGTTTGATCGAGAAGCCGGGGATACGGTTGATCGGGTTGGGAATGATCGCCGCGCCGGTGGGGAATTCGCCCATTTGCAGCCGCTCGGGGGTGACCGGCTGACCGACTTCAAGCATACGGGCAACGATCAGTGCCTCGGCCTCTGGATGGAGCACGAGAGGAACCCCGAGCGCGGCGGCCGCCGCCTGGCGAGTGTGGTCGTCCGGCGTCGCGCCGATGCCGCCGCAACTGAACAGTATCTGGCCGGCGGCGAAGCTGTCGCGCAGGAAGCCGGTCAACCTGGGCCGATCATCACCGAGATAGGTCACTTGAGATAGCGCCAGGCCGCGCTCGGCGAAGATCGTGCGCAGCCTCTGAAAATGGCCGTCCTGCCTTTTCCCGGACAGGATTTCGTCGCCGATGATGAGTAGGCCGAAGGTTGGATTTGAATGGGTCATGAGTTCGAGCGATGGTGACATTTTTGGCAACATTTTGCCAAAAAAAGGGGGCGGCTTCTGCCGCCCCTCGATAGCTGCGATCGTCAACGCAGATGTCCTGCTCAGAGACAATTAATACCGACGTGGGACGCATTTTATCCAGCGTGATCGGGAAAAGAATCGGGGAGTACCCGTAAGGGAAACACGTACAAACCGAGCGATTTGGATTCAGTCAGCCTTGCCGTTGCCGATTTCCAGGACCAGCTTGACCAGTTCGGGCACACTGCGGGCCTGCATCTTTTCCATCATGCGGGCCTTGAATACCTCAACAGTACGCGGGCTGATCTCCAGTTCGGCGGCGATCTCGCGGTTGTGCTGGCCGCTCACGACCCGTTCCATGACCTGGCGTTCGCGGTCGCTCAGACGCCCGACCCGGCCTTCCAGGTCGGCCAGGCGTTGCGCCACCGCCATTTGCCGGGTGCCCTTTAGCAATGCCTCGTTCAGGGAGGCGAACAGTGCCTCGTGGTCGATCGGTTTTTCCAGAAAGTCCACCGCGCCAGCCTTGAGTGCCGTTCGCGCCTGGGCGATGTCGCCATGGCCGGTGAGGAAGACCACCGGCAGCAGGGAACCTCGTTCGATCAGGGTTTGCTGGAGGCCGAGTCCGTCCATGCCGGTCATGCGCAGGTCAAGCAGCAGACAACCGCGCCAGTTGGGTTTCCAGACCTCGATAAACGCTTCGGCGGATGCGAATTGGCGAGTGCGAAAGCCGCGAAAATTGAGTAGCAAGGCCAATGAGTCGCGTACTGAATAGTCGTCGTCGACGATGTAGATAGCGGGTTCAGACATGTCTGTGGCGCGTCCTTTCATCGCTTGGCTGTTCCCTTGGCAGGGTAAAGCAGAACCGGGTCGGTTGGTTGCCGAGCAAATCCAGCGTGCCGCCATGGGCCTCGACCAGGGTTCGGCTGATGGCCAACCCCAGACCCATGCCTTCCGGTTTGCTGGTGGCGAAGGGCTGGAATAGCCGTTCGCGGATTTCCGGGGCGATGCCTGGACCGCTGTCGCCGACGCAGATGCGAACCGTATCGGCGGCGGTATATTCGGCCTCGATGTCGATTGTGCGTTCGGCGGCGGTGTTGTTGCGCAAGGCGTCGATGGCGTTGCCTACCAGGTTGAGTAGTACGGTGGCGATTTGCACCCGGTCGATGGAAATGGCGGGTAGATTGCCAGGTAGATCGATATTAAGCGCGATGCCATAACGTTCCGCTCGTTTGCGCAGCGGGGCGACGCTTTCCTCCACCAGTTCGGCGACCGAACAGGTTTCCATATGCATCATGCCGCCCCGAAAAAATTCCCGTAGTCGATGGATAACCTGGCCTGCGCGCGTCGATTCGTCGGCGATCTTGTTCAGGGTGTCGGCCAAAAGCGGCCCATTGCGCTCCAGATCGGCCAGCATCATGCGGCTGGCCTGGGCGTAATTGGCCAGAGCCGACAGGGGTTGATTCAGCTCATGGGCCAGCGCCTGGGCCATCTCGCCCGCCGCCGCCAGACGCAGTGCTTGGTTTAGGTCCGCCTCGCGCTGATGCAGGCGTTCCTCGGCCGCCCGCCGCGCCGTGACCGTCATGCCCAGAAATAGGCCGGTCAGGGACAGCCCCAGCATTAGCATCTGGAACTCGACCACTGTGATGGCGTGTAGTTCCAACCATTCCAGAATGCCGTTCAGGCCGAGGTGCGTGCCAGCCAGGGCCGCCGTGGCGCCATGGATGTCGTGGCGCATCGAGATCCAGATCAGGGGCAGAAACAGCAGGTAGAAGAACTTGAACTGGTCGGTGTACTTGAGCCCGAAAATGACCCACAGGGCAATGGCGATGGCGGCCGCCTGAACGAACATCTCGCGGGTCGGACGCCAGGCCCGCCAGTGGTCGTTGGCATGGACCAGTACCAGTGGCGCAACCACCAGCAAGCGAATCAGGTCGCTGACCCAGTAGTTAACCAGGTCGGCCAGCCAACTGGCCGACTCCGGGCTGCCATGCAGATATTCGCTGAACACGTGCACCCCCGAGCCAATCCAGGCGGCGATCACCGCAGCCACTAGGAACCAGGACAGGTCGCGCAAGCTGCGAAAATGCGGGTCGATGCCCAGACCCTGTTTCAGCCAGACGGCCAGCGCCCCATGACACAGCGTCAATATCGTTGCCGCCGCCAGCGCGGTGAACCAGTCAGATGCCAGACCGTTGATGGGCAGGCCGATCAGAAATGTAATCAGCACCAGCCAGGGGATATAGCGCAGGCCATAGAGCAGCAAAAAGGCCAGCGACAGGCCGGGCGGCGGCGTCCAGGAGGTCAGTGCCAGCGGTAATACGGTCTGGGGATGGCTGACCGCATCCAGGACCAGACAACCCAGTGTGTAAGCGAGAAGGACTTTCCAGGAAATGGCGCGCATGGCGTCATTGTCTTACAGCCGGCCAGGCGCCGCCATGGTTGCGCTCGGGCGCGGCGGATGACGCGACTAACTTCCTGGCGGCGGTATCGATCTGTGAATATTACCTTGGCGGAGTATCGTGTTCGTGGGCCATTGCGGTGTGGTACAGAAGAAGAGTTGTAGGCATCAAGCCAACCTTACCAAACGGTAAACCAAATTTTTTCCAGGATTCTCATAATTGAATTCATGAGAGCCCCTATCGAGATCATTGAGGATGTTCCTCAGGTGTTGAGCCGCATCGCCTATTTTCGGGTTATGCCGCGAGAGACGCTAAGACGACTTGGTGAGAATTCGCACGTCATAACTTTGCGCAAGGGCGACTTGTTGGTGGCCAAAGGGGCGACGGACGTTCGGCATGTCTATGCGGTACTGGATGGCCAGATACATGTTGGATTGCCCACGAGCGACAGCATCCGGTCGGTTCATTTCATCGAGTCTGGCATGACCCTGGGTGAATCCGTTTTGTTGTCTCGGACGGAACCGCCTTATCAGGCGGTGGGAGTGTCAGGATTTTTGT
>JAIMKU010000027.1:5416-26209 GCA_020692235.1 Hydrogenophilus sp. | reverse complement strand
AGAAATTCATGCCGCGCGACTTCATCAGCAAGGACGGCCTTGGTATTACGCCGAAGTGCAAACGTTATCTGACGCCGCTGATTCAGGGTGAGGACTATCCGAAGTACGCAGACGGCTTGCCTTTGTATGTAACTCTGAAGAACATCGCCGTGGCCAAGAAGTTGGCGGCGTTCAAGCTGTGAGGAGCAGCCAGTAGCGGGCGTCTGGTGGCCAGTCGTCGCGCGATGCGCGCTATTTGGCTGCGAGCTGCCGACTACCGGCTGGACCATGACCCTCGACCGCGCCCGTCAGCTTCTGGAAGTTCAGGTCGATTTTGGCGGACGTTACAACGCCAACTCGGCCAAGCTGATCCTGTCCGAGGTGCAGAGGGAGCATGGTCAAATGGCCGTGGACCGGCTTATTTGTGAGTTGGCCATGGACGAGGTGTTCGGATTTACGCCGGGCACCCGCTTTGAAGATGGCCTGGCTATTGGTAAAACTTATCCATAGGGTCGATTATTTGATTTTAAATATATGGAGTCCTAATAGTAATATACTGGTTGAGGCTTGAACTTTTTTGGCTATTCCCCCTTGGTGCCTTTCTGGCTTGGTGTGGTGGTAGTCGTTTTGAGGAGAGATTGGAATGAGTAATGAAGGCTTGATGTTTGCCCTGGTGGCAGCCGCCTTGGCCCTGGTTTACGGGGTCATGTCGATTAAATGGGTGGTCTCGTTGCCTACCGGTAACGACCGTATGCGGGCTATTTCCGCCGCTGTTCAAGAGGGGGCTCAGGCCTACCTTAAACGTCAGTACACCACCATCGGCATGGTGGGCGTGGTGCTGTTCATACTCATCGCCAAATTTCTGGGTTGGCCGACCGCCATTGGCTTCGCCATCGGCGCCATCCTGTCCGGCGCCGCCGGCTTCATCGGCATGAACGTCTCGGTCCGTGCCAACGTCCGTACCGCCCAGGCTGCCAGCGATGGTCTCAGCGCCGCGCTTAACGTCGCCTTCAAGAGCGGCGCCATTACCGGCCTCCTGGTGGTCGGTCTTGGCCTCCTGGGCGTGGCAGGCTACTACGCCATACTGACCGGTACCGGGATGGACAGCAGCACTGCCATAAACGCCCTGGTCGGTCTGGGCTTCGGCGGCTCGCTGATCTCCATCTTCGCCCGGCTTGGCGGCGGCATCTTCACCAAGGGCGCTGACGTCGGCGCCGACCTGGTGGGCAAGGTCGAGGCCGGCATCCCCGAGGATGACCCGCGTAACCCAGCGGTAATTGCCGACAACGTCGGTGACAACGTCGGTGACTGCGCTGGTATGGCGGCCGACTTGTTCGAAACCTATGCCGTGACCATTATCGCCACCATGCTGTTGGGCGGCCTGATGGTAACCGGCGCGGCTGCCGCCAACGCCGTGATCTACCCCCTGGTGCTGGGCGGCATCTCGATCGTCGCCTCCATCGTCGGCACCTACTTCGTCAAGGCGCGCGAGGGCGGCAAGATCATGAACGCCCTCTATCGCGGCCTGGCCGTGGCGGGTGTGATCGCCCTGATCGCCTTCTACCCCATCACCACCATGATGTTCCCGGAAGGTGTCGAGATCGCCAGCGTGGTGATTCCCGCCATTAACATCTACCTGGCGACGATCGTCGGCTTGGTTCTCACGGCGGCCATGGTGGTCATCACCGAGTATTACACCGCTACCGAATACGCGCCGGTACGCCATATCGCTCAAGCATCGACCACCGGCCACGGCACCAACGTGATCGCCGGTCTCGGCGTCTCCATGCGCTCCACCGCCGCGCCGGTGTTGGCCGTGTGTGTGGCGATCTGGGCCGCTTATTACCTGGGTGGTCTGTATGGCATCGCCATCGCCGCCACTTCGATGCTGTCCATGACCGGCATCATCGTCGCCCTGGACGCCTACGGTCCGGTGACCGATAACGCTGGCGGCATCGCCGAAATGGCGGAACTGCCGGATGCGATCCGCAACATCACCGACCCGCTGGATGCTGTGGGCAACACCACCAAGGCCGTTACCAAGGGCTATGCCATCGGTTCCGCCGGCCTAGCCGCCCTGGTGTTATTCGCCGACTACACCCATACAATCAATGCCAAAGCGCAACTGGCCGACCCCCTGGCCCAGGCCATGACCTTCGACCTGTCCAACCACATGGTCATCATCGGCCTGTTCATCGGCGGCATGGTGCCTTACCTGTTTGGCGCCATGGCCATGGAAGCGGTCGGTCGCGCCGCCGGCTCAATCGTGGTCGAAGTACGGCGCCAGTTCAAGACCATCCCGGGCATCATGGAAGGCACTGGCAAGCCCGAATATGGTACCTGCGTCGACATGCTGACCAAGGCCGCCATCAAGGAAATGATGATTCCGTCGCTGTTGCCGGTGCTAGTCCCGATCCTAGTGGGCGTCATCCTCGGGCCTCAGGCGCTGGGCGGCGTGCTGATCGGCACCATCGTCACCGGTATCTTCGTGGCCATCTCCATGACCACCGGCGGCGGTGCCTGGGATAATGCCAAGAAGTACATCGAGGAAGGCAACTTCGGCGGCAAAGGCTCCGATACCCACAAGGCGGCGGTGACCGGCGACACCGTCGGCGATCCCTACAAGGATACCGCCGGCCCGGCCATCAACCCCTTGATCAAGATCATCAACATCGTTGCTTTGATGATCGTGCCTCTGCTGTAACATCGAAGCGAGCGATCGCTGACCTGAGCGGGCCGGATAATCCGGCCCGCTTTTTTTATGTGCGCCCGGCAGGACATACTCACCTGGATAAACCTCAGTTGCTCATGTGGCTGCGGGCTTGCCCGCGATAGCGCTGCGACTATTCCGGATGGGCCCGTTCACTGGTGGATCAGGGCTGTTTTCAGGTCGATTGCCGCTGTGGCTTGCGGGGTTCTATTGGAACCGCACAGAGAGGGAAATTAAAGGGTAGCGGAGGGTTCCGCTACCCTATGCCTTGCCGTTTTGTGCCGCGCACAGATTGTGTGCGGCACGGGTAACGATGGCTTGTGACTTACTCGGCGGGATGTGCTGCGGCCGGCTGTGGTGCCGGCGTATCGAGCAGCGCCTTCATGGAAAGACGCATACGGCCCTTGTCGTCGGTTTCCAGGACCTTGACCTTGATTGCCTGGCCTTCCTTCAGATAATCGGCCACGGTGTTGACCCGCTCGTGGGCGATCTGCGAGATGTGCAGCAGGCCATCCTTGCCGGGCAGGACATTGACGATGGCGCCGAAATCGAGAATCTTCAGCACGGTGCCGTCATAGACACGGCCGACTTCAACCTCGGCGGTGATGTCCTCGATGCGTTTCTTGGCCAGTTCGCCGGATTCGTTGCTGGTGCAGGCGATCTTGACCGTGCCGTCGTCCCCGATGTCGATCTGGGTGCCGGTTTCCTCGGTGAGTGCGCGGATGGTGGCGCCACCCTTACCGATGATGTCGCGAATCTTGTCCGGGTTGATCTTGATGGTGATGATACGCGGCGCATATAGACTCATCTCGTGCGGCGCTTCCTCGGCCTGGTTCATGATGCCGAGGATGTGCAGACGGGCCTCGCGGGCCTGAGTCAAGGCAACCTGCATGATCTCCTTGGTGATGCCCTCAATCTTGATGTCCATTTGCAGGGCGGTGACGCCATCGGTGGTGCCGGCCACCTTGAAGTCCATGTCACCCAGGTGGTCCTCGTCGCCCAGGATGTCGGTCAACACGGCGAAGCGGTTGCCTTCCTTGATGAGGCCCATGGCGATGCCGGCCACGTGGCTCTTCATCGGCACCCCGGCGTCCATCAGTGCCAGGCTGCCGCCGCAGACCGAGGCCATCGAGCTGGAGCCATTGGATTCGGTGATCTCAGAGACCACGCGGATGGTGTAGCCGAAGTCTTCCTTGGCCGGCAGGCAGGCCAGTAGCGCGCGTTTGGCCAGTCGGCCATGGCCAATCTCGCGCCGCTTCGGGCTGCCGACGCGGCCGGTCTCGCCAGTGGCGAAGGGCGGCATGTTGTAATGCAGCATGAAACGGTCGGTATAGCTGCCTTCCAGGGCATCGATGATCTGCTCGTCGCGGCCGGTGCCCAGCGTGGCAACCACCATGGCCTGGGTCTCACCACGGGTGAACAGGGCCGAACCGTGGGTGCGCGGCAAGACGCCGGTACGGACGGTGATGGGGCGCACGGTGCGGGTGTCGCGGCCATCGATGCGCGGCTCGCCGGCCAGGATGCGGCTACGCACTACCTTGGCCTCCAGGGCATGGAACATATCTTTGATCGCGTTGGCCTGGGTGGTATCCATGTCCTCGCGAATCATCTCGGCGAATACCCGGTTGCGAATATTGTCCACTGCGGCGCTACGGGTCTGCTTCTGTTTGATCGAATAGGCGTGGGAGATTTCTTCCGCGCACAGGGTGTTCATGCGTTCCACCAGGGCGGCGTCGGTCGCCGGCGGGGCCCAGCCCCAGGGTTCCTTGCCCGCCTCGTCGGCGAGTTCGTTGATGGCGTCGATGGCGGCCTTCATCTGCTCGTGACCGTAGACCACCGCGCCCAGCATGACGTCTTCGGACAATATGTTGGCCTCGGATTCAACCATCAGCACGGCGTCCTCGGTGCCCGCCACGACCAGGTTCAGATCGGAGGTTTTGAGTTCGGACAGGGTGGGACTGAGGACGTACTGACCATCGATGTAAGCGACCCGCGCGGCGCCGATCGGGCCGTTGAATGGCACGCCGGACAGCATCAGGGCGGCGGAAGCGCCAATCAGGGCGGGGATGTCGGCATCCACTTCGGGATTCTGCGACATTACCGTGGCGATGATCTGTATTTCATTGAAGAAACCGTCCGGGAACAGCGGCCGGATCGGCCGGTCGATCAGACGGCAGGTCAGAATTTCCTTCTCGGAGGGCCGCCCCTCGCGCTTGAAGAAGCCGCCGGGTATGCGGCCTGCGGCGTAGGTCTTCTCCATGTAGTCGACGGTCAGCGGGAAGAAACCCTGTCCGGGCTTCACTTCGCTCTTCGCCACTGCGGTGACCAGCACCACGGTATCGTCCATGTTGACCAATACGGCGCCGTCGGCTTGACGGCCGATTTCGCCGGTTTCCAGGGTCACCTGATGGCGGCCGTATTGAAATGTCTTCTTGATAGGATTCACTCTGACCTCGCTTTGTTTAGGGTAGGGTTAGCACTAAGGCCGATTACTTACGCAGGCCAAGGCGCTCGATGAGCTTGCGGTAAGCATCGACGTTGCGGGACTTCAGATAGTCCAGCAGGCGGCGACGCTGGCTGACCATCATGAGCAGGCCGCGGCGGGAGTGGTGATCCTTGCTGTGGGCCTTGAAATGGCCGGTCAGGTCGTTGATGCGTGCAGTCAGCAAAGCCACTTGGACTTCCGGGGATCCGGTATCGCCAGTGGCGCGTTGGTAATCTTTGACGATTTGCGCTTTTTGCGCGGTTTCGATAGCCATCTCGAACTACTCCGATCAAAACGATTTTGTAAAGGACGGAATTTTAACCGCTCTAGCCATGCTTTCTCAAGCGATTCATGTCGTACTTAGCTGGTTTTACCAAGTAATTCATGGAGGTGCATACGTATAAGGGTCAATTGGCCAGCAGTCGACGCGGCGCAGCCTTGCCTTCCTGATCGACTTCAGCCACCCCCAGGAAACGGCCGGTCGCATCATAGACCCGCAGTTGTTCCCCGACACTGAGGCCGGGATGCCAGATCGCCTGGCCATGACTCAGCTGCCAGGCGGCCTCGATATCCAGGTCAAGACGGGGCAATGACTCGACCAGGCAGTCGGCCGGTTCTAACTGGCGGTCGCGGTCTTCGGGCGCCAGTGCCGCCAATTCATCCAGGCCGATTGCGTCGGCGATGTCAAAAGACCCCGACTGTTCCCGCCGCAGTGCCGTTAGCAGTGCCGTTAGATGTGCGCCACAAGCCAATGCCGCACCGATGTCCTCGGTCAGGGTACGGACATAAAGTCCCTTGCCGCAATGGACCCGGATAATCAGCCGAGTGGCGTCCAGGGACAGCAAATCCAGGCTGTACACCACGACACGGCGGGCCTCCCGATCAAGCTCGATGCCCTGACGGGCATATTCATATAACGGTCGGCCATCCCGCTTCAGGGCGGAGTGCATGGGCGGGATTTGCAATAGGTCGCCGGTGAACAGCGGCAGAACTCGCTCGATTTCGGCACGACCGACCGTGACCGGGCGAGTTTCCAGGATTTCCCCCTCGGGGTCGCCGGTGCTGGTGCGCACGCCCAGCTCGATTTCGGCCCAATAGGTCTTGTCGGCATTAAGTAGAAATTGGGAAAACTTGGTCGCTTCGCCGAAGCACAACGGCAACAGGCCGGTGGCGAAGGGGTCCAGCGTGCCGGTATGGCCGGCCTTTTCGGCGTTGAACAGCCAGCGCGACTTTTGCAGCGCCTGGTTGGAGCTCATGCCGGCCGGCTTGTCCAGAAGCAGGACGCCGTCGATCTTGCGCCGCGCCATCAGTGGCCGGTCTCGGCGGGGTCGTCCTGGTGATGGAGCTTGTCTTGCTCGACCGCTTCGTCGATCAACTGGGACAGGTGCGCACCGCGTTCCACCGATTGGTCGTAAATGAAATCGAGGCTTGGCACCAGGCGCAGGCGCATGCGGCGGCCAATTTCGCGGCGTAGGTATCCGGTGGCGCTCTGCAAACCCTTGATGACATCCTTGGGTTCACCGGTCAGCCGGGTGAACCAGACCTTGGCATGTTCCAGGTCCGAGGTCATCTCGACGGCGGTCAGGGTCACCCCCTTGACGCGCGGGTCGCGGACATCGCGCCACAGTATGTCGGCCAACTCTTGGCGAAGTTGCTCGGCGACGCGACGGGAACGGGGAAAATCAGATGGCATAGATTAATAATGATGCGTGACATGTGGCGAGTGACAAGTGACAACAAAACCTGCATTTTTTGTCACTTTGTCACGGGTCACTTTGTCACTACAGTGTCCTCGCCACTTCTACAACCTCGAAGAACTCAAGCTGATCGCCTTCGACAAGATCGTTGAAGTTTTTCAGGTTGAGACCGCATTCGAAGTTGGCCTTCACTTCCTTTACGTCGTCCTTGAAGCGCTTGAGCGACTCCAACTCGCCACTATGGACGACCACGCTGTCGCGTAGCACCCGGACTCCGGCATTGCGCTTGACCACGCCGTTCAGGACCATACAGCCGGCCACCGAACCCACCTTGGAGATGCGGAAGACCTGACGAACCTCGGCCAGGCCGATGACATTTTCCTTCTTCTCCGGCGACAGCAGACCGCCCAAGGCCGCCTTCACGTCATCCACAGCTTCATAGATGATGTTGTAGTAGCGAATATCGACGGCCGCCGATTCGGCCAGTTTGCGGGCCAGGGCATCGGCACGGACATTGAAGGCGATGATGACCGCGCCGGAGGCGATGGCCAGGTTGATGTCGGATTCCGACACTGCGCCGACGGCCGCATGGATGATGTTGACCCGAACTTCCGGCGTCGATAGTTTACCCAAGGCGTGGGACAGACCCTCGAAGGAGCCTTGCACGTCGGCCTTGATGATTAGCGGCAGGGACTTCAATGCGCCATCGCCCATCTGGTCGAACATAGTCTCCAGCGTGGCCGCCTGCTGTTTGGCCAATTTGACGTCGCGGAACTTGCCTTGACGGAACAGCGCGATCTCGCGCGCCTTGCGTTCGTCGGGTAGGATCATTACGTCCTTACCGGCGCCCGGGACCTCGGACAGGCCCTGTATCTCGACCGGAATCGATGGGCCAGCCTCCTGGATCGGCTTGCCGTCTTCGTCCAGCATCGCACGCACCTTGCCGAAGGCCGAACCGGCCAGCATCGTGTCGCCGCGCTTCAGTGTCCCGGATTGGACCAGCACCGTGGCCACCGGGCCGCGCCCCTTGTCCAGGCGCGACTCGATCACCACGCCCTTGGCGAAGGTGTCGACCGGGGCCTTGAGTTCCAGCACCTCGGCTTGCAGCAGGATCGATTCAAGCAGTTTGTCGATGCCCTGGCCGGTCTTGGCCGAGACATCGACAAACATGGTGTCGCCGCCCCATTCTTCCGGCACGACTTCTTCGCCGGCCAGTTCCTGGCGGATCTTCTCGGGATTGGCGCCTGGCTTGTCGATCTTGTTCACTGCGACCACGATCGGTACCTTACCGGCCTTGGCGTGGTGGATCGCTTCGCGGGTTTGCGGCATGACGCCGTCATCCGCCGCCACCACCAGGATGACGATGTCCGTGGCCTTGGCACCGCGCGCTCGCATGGCCGTAAAGGCCTCGTGACCCGGGGTGTCCAGGAAGGTAATCATGCCGCGCTCGGTCTTGACGTGGTAGGCGCCGATATGCTGGGTGATGCCACCCGCTTCGCCAGCCGCCACTCGGGCGGTGCGGATGTAGTCGAGTAGCGAGGTCTTGCCGTGATCGACGTGGCCCATCACGGTCACCACCGGCGCACGGGGCAACAGATCAACCGCCTTGTGCTCGGCCGTTTCGTCCAGGTAAGACTCGGGGTTGTCGGTCGGCGCCGGCTTGGCCAGGTGACCCAGCTCTTCCACCACGATCATGGCGGTTTCCTGGTCCAGTACCTGGTTGATGGTGACCATGGAGCCCATCTTCATCAGGGCCTTGATGACCTCGGCGGCCTTGACCGACATCTTGTGCGCCAGGTCGGCCACGCTGATGGTCTCGGGTACCAATACTTCCTTGATTACCGGCTCGGTCGGCTGGTTGAACTGCGACTGGGCATGTTCGGATTTGTGTTTGGCCTTGCGCGCACGCCAGCCGCCTTCCGATTCGAGCGCGCCGCGCACCTTGAGTCCGCCCTTTTTGCCGGCGGCATCCTCCTGAGCTGTTCGGCCTTTCTTGGCCGCGCTCTTGTTCTTGTTAACCTTGGGTTTGATAGCCGGCTTGGCGGCAACCGCCTGCCCAGCCTCGGTCGCCGGCTTGGCCGTCGCTGCCGCGATCTTGTCGGCCTCGGCCTTCTGAGCCGCTTCTTCCCGAGTCTGCTTGCGGCCAGCCTCCTGGTCCTGCTTGGCCTTCAATTCAGCTTCTTGAATAGCCCTCAACTGAGCCTGACGCTGAGCATCGTCGGCGCGGATCTTGCGTTCCTGTTCGTTGATAATGGGCTTGGCTGGAACCGTTGCCTCGGCTACCAGCGCCACTGCCTCCACTACCGGCGTCAACACTTCCGCTACCGGCACCACTGCTTCTGTCTCCGGCATCACCGCTTCCGCTACCGGCGCCGTTTCGGCAACCGGGGCTTCGCGCTTCATCAGCACCCGTTTTTTGCGTACTTCAATCTGAATGGTGCGGGCCTTACCGGTACTGTCGGCGGTCTTGATTTCAGTGGTCTGCTTGCGAGTCAGGGTGATCTTGGCCTTGGGCGCCGCTGCACCATGCTTGCCGCGCAGATAGTCGAGCAGATGGGTTTTATCCCCATCACTTAGCAGGTCCGTTGACGTTTTAACCGGTACGCCGGCGGCTTGCAGTTGCTCAACCAGCAGAGCAGGGGCAACCTTCAGTTCGTTGGCGAGTTGTTCGACGTTCATTGCACCTTTGCTCCGTTAGTGCCTCAGTCAAACCAGGGGGCGCGTGCCGCCATGATTAGTGTCTGGGCGCGATCTTCTGCCATGCCGGTGAGCTCGACCAGTTCATCGACGGCCAGATCGGCTAAATCCTCGGCGGTCTTGATATCTTTAGCCGCCAGTTCGGACGCCAGTTCGGCATCCATGCCAGCGACGCTCATCAGGTCCGTAGAAACCTTTTCCACCGTCTCTTCTCGGGCGATAGCCGCGGTCAACAGGGCGTCGCGCGCCCTGGTGCGCAGCTCGTTTACCGTGTCTTCGTCGAAGACCTCGATCTCAAGCATCTCACTGAGCGGCACGTAGGCGATTTCTTCCAGGGTGGAGAAGCCTTCCTCCACCAATACATCGGCCACGTCCTGATCGATGTCCAGTTTTTCCATGAACAGGGTGCGGATGGTGGATACCTCGCCTTCTTTCTTTTCCGCCGCCTCGGACTCGGTCATGATGTTGATGGTCCAGCCGGTTAGTTCGGAAGCCAGGCGCACGTTTTGGCCGCCGCGACCGATGGCGTTGGCGAGTTGCATCTCGTCGACCACGACGTCCATGCTGTGCTTCTCTTCATCCACCACGATGCTGGAGACTTCGGCCGGCACCAGAGAGTTGATGACAAACTGGGCGGGCTCGGGCGACCAAAGAATGATATCCACGCGCTCGCCATTCAATTCGTTGATGACCGCGGTGACCCGGGTGCCACGCACGCCAATGCAGGAGCCCTGGGGATCGACGCGCGCATCATTGGATTTGACTGCGATCTTGGCCCTCACACCCGGATCACGGGCGGCCGATTTGATCTCGATCAGGCCCTCGGCGACCTCCGGCACTTCCAGCGCGAATAACTCCGCGATGAACTCGTTGGCGGTCCGGGACAGGATCAACTGGGGGCCTCGGTCACCGCGTTCCACCCGCATCAGGTAGGTACGCACGCGGTCGCCAACCCGGAGATTTTCCTTCGGAATCATCTGATCTTGCGCCAGCAGGCCTTCGATGCGACCGGATTCGATGATGGCGTTGCCGCGCTCCATGCGCTTGATGGCGCCGGACACCAGTTTCTCGTCACGGGCCAGGAAGTCGTTCAGTATCTGCTCGCGTTCGGCGTCGCGAATCTTTTGCAAAATCGTCTGTTTCGCGGCTTGGGCGCCGATACGGCCGAACTCGACGGCTTCCAGAGGTTCCTCGATGAAGCCACCCACCTCGGCATCGGGCTGGATTTCCTTGGCTTCGAACAATAGGTACTGGCGGTCTGGAAATTCCAGGCCAGCCTCGTCGGGCAACACCTCCCAACGGCGGAAGGCATCGCAAACGCCGGTTTTGCGATCGATCTCAACCCGAATATCGACGTCTTCGTCATAGCGCTTCTTGTTGGCATGGGCCATGGCCGCCTCGATGGCGTTATACACCACGTCCAGGTCCACGTTTTTTTCGCGCGCCAGCGCATCGGCCAATAACAGTACATCCCGACTCATCGTGTCCTCCGGGTTCTCAAATCTTCGGCACCAAGCGAGCCGATTCCACTTCAACAAGCGGAATCGCCACCGGCCCCGAGTCCATTTCCAAATTCAGCACGCCGTCATGCAAGCCAACCAGATTGCCAACCAACTTCTTACGCCCATCCATGGGCATCCGCAGCTTGACCTGGGCCTTCTCGCCAGCGAACCGGACAAAATCCGCGTCTTTGGTCAAGGGCCGGTCCAGGCCGGGCGACGACACTTCAAGGCGGCTGTAATCAACGTTTTCCACCATGAACAGGCGGGTCAGTTGATGACTGACCTTGGCGCAGTCGTCGACACCGATGCCGTTCGGCGAATCGATATAGACGCGCAGCAGGCCGCGCCCGATGCGCTCCAAAGCGACCAGTTCGTATCCCATGCCGACCAGGGTCGGCTCGATCAAGAGTTGCAGATTCATCGTTCCAGAAACAAAAAAAGGGCGGAACGCCCATCAAATATCCGGAAAATTATAACAGAATTTAGTCTTGAATAATCGCTAATTACAAAATGAGGGGGAGTTGGTGCCCGGGACCGGACTCGAACCGGTATGACCGAAGTCGAGGGATTTTAAGTCCCTTGCGTCTACCTGTTTCGCCACCCGGGCCGCCGGGTGGCGGCAATACCGACAAGAGAAAGCTGGAGGCGCGTGCCGGAGTCGAACCGACCTACACGGATTTGCAATCCGGTGCATAACCGCTTTGCTAACGCGCCGCGATCCAAACCGTTAGCCATAAAAACCAAAGGGAAAGCCACTGGCTTTCCCCGATAATCTGGAGCGGGAGAAGAGTCTCGAACTCTCGACCTCAACCTTGGCAAGGTTGCGCTCTACCAACTGAGCTACTCCCGCTACGAGGTTCGCCATTTTATCGAGAGAAATTTTTCTGTCAATAATGTATCGTCGGTTCAACCGAAGAAAGTTATCGCATGAACGAAACCGATCAACGCAACGCCATCGTCGCCGCCTCGCTCGCAACCGTTACGGCGGGGCTCAACCGGAGCAGCTCAGGCAACGTCAGCGCCCGCTTCGGCGCTGGTTTTCTGATTACCCCCTCCGGCCTGCCGGCGACCGAAATACGGCCTGATCTGGTGGCCGCCATGGCCATGACCGGGCAAGCCGATGGCCCATTGCCGCCATCCAGCGAATGGCGCATCCATCGGGATATTTACCGGGCCCGGCCCGAAACCGGCGCCGTGGTCCATGTCCATTCGCCATTTGCGGTCTCGCTGGCCTGTCTGCGGCGCGACATCCCTTCTTTCCATTACATGGTGGCGGTGGCAGGGGGAACGGATATTCGTTGCGCGGCCTATGCCACATTCGGCAGCCAGGCGTTATCCGATCATGTCCTGACCGCCTTGGCCGGCCGCAAGGCTTGTCTGATGGCCAATCACGGCATGGTGGTCATGGCTGACAACTTAACCAAGGCCGTCGCCCTCGCGGTGGAGGTGGAAGCCTTGTGCGAGCAGTATTGGCGAGCCTTGCTGCTGGGTGAGCCGGTGTTGTTGAGCAACGCCGAAATGGCCGAGGCCATGGCGGCGTTCAAGGGCTATGGCCAGTTCGCCCGCTGATGTCGGCCAAGCCCAGGAGTACCCGGCGCTAATCCATGAGTGGCAGGGCGAACACCAGGACGATGTTAGCCAGGCCCAAACTTAGATTGCCGCCCGCCAGTATGCGGATGCGGTTCAGGGCAGCGCCGGCCGCCGGCCAGTCCTCGGTTGCCACGGCCCGGCGCAAGCTGGCATAGGGCCGGAAGTAGAGGGCGGCCATCAAGTAACCGATGGCGGCCATGATGTGAACGTGAATCGGCACCGCTGCCATACCGCCCATTTGCTGTATCAGCAGCAGGCCGCTGGCGGTCAGCAGGATCACCGCCGCCCAGACCCAGGGGAAGAAGCGGCCGAATACCGCATTCCACAGCCTCAGCCGCGGTGCCGGTTCCAGTTGGGCCAGTGCCGCCGGGCGCAGACATTGGTGGGCGAAAAACATACCTCCGACCCAAATCACAGTGGCCAGTATGTGCAGCAGGTACATGAGTTTCATCGGCACTATTTTCTCCTCATCGATGGGCGTCAGGACAACCCTGTCGATTAGCCTGGCCGGGGGCCGCCCTGTCAAACCGATCATGGATCGTTATGCGCTATAATTTTCGCGCATTTCATCCATTATTTTTCACAAGAATGAGGAGATTCCCCATGTACGACTTCACTGTCAGCCGTTTTATCCGTCTCGTTTTGCTATTGCTTGCCTTCGGCGCGATGGCCTCGCCGGCCCTGGCCGCCAAGGCGAAGGTCAAGGCCGTCCAGGCAATGGGCCAAACCATCCTGGTGATGCCACTGGCCGATGGCGTCGGTCTGAACGATGCCGCCGAATCGCTCAAGCAGCGTGCCAATACCCTGAACTTCAAGCTGGTCGGCGAGTTGCCCTTGTCCGAGCAGGTCGCCGCCATGACCGGCAAACCGCAGAAACGCATTACCATCTATCAGTTTTGCGACCCGATGACCGCTAAAGAGATGGTTTCAGCCAACATCGTCTTTGCCGCCTTCCTACCCTGCCGCATCGCCCTGGTCGAGGACCAGGATGGCAAGGGCAAGCTGGTCATGATGGGCTTGGATAGCCTGATCAAGGCCGCGAAGCTGTCGCCCAAGCTCAAGCCGCTGGCCGTGGATATCCGGAACAAATTGATGGACATCATGGCGGCCGGCGCCAACGGCGATCTGTAATCCGCGTCCAGGACGCTGTCGGACTTAAAATAAAAAAGGCGGGGATGAACCCCGCCTTTTTTTCCGTGCCGCTCGACAGACTCCTAGCCCTTGAACAGACCCCCCAGCGCGCTGGTCAGACTATCCAGGCCGCCGCCGCTCTGCGCGACCTGGCCATTCGGTGTCAAATGATCCACCGCTTACGGTAGGACATTGGCCAGGGCGCCCGATACCTGATCCGGCGAGATGCCGAACTTGGCGGCGAGATTGCCCAGCGTACCGCCCCCCAGAGCGGCGCTGATCTGGTCTGCGTTGACCGGCAGGTTGGCGCCGGTGCCCACCCACGATTTGGCTTGCTCACCCAGGCCGGATTGCTCGAACTTCTGGGCCAGGCCGGACAAGCCGCCCTGGCCTTGAATGAGCTCGGTGACCATAGCCAACATCGAACCGCCGCCGGCTTGGCCGCCCGTGATCTGGCCCAGTGCTTGACCGACTAAACCATCCAGCAAACCCATGTCGTTCCCCTTTTAGCTAAGTGATGTCCGACTGGACATCCGGTGGCCAATATAGCACCACGCCAAGCCGCCATGAGGACACGTTATTACCAGTCCACGGCTGGTTGCGATATACCAAAGTGGTCGTAGCCGGTCAGCGGCAAGGCCAGAGAATTGCCCTGTTTGTCGAGCACCTGCAAGCCTCGATCCGGAACCATGACGCCGATTCGCGTCACTCGGGTCGAGACCGCGTCGGCCGCCGCCAGAATCAAACTTCGATGGCCAAAGGGGGCGGTAAAACACAACTCGTAATCGTCGCCGCCAGCCAGGGCACAGGCGGGGATCAAGTCGGGGAGTTCGAGTAAATCGGGGGCCGTCGGCACGGCCGCGAGGTCGATCCGCGCACCCAGGTGGCTACGCTCCAGGATGTGGCCCAGATCGGCCAGCAGACCGTCCGAGATGTCGATGGCGGCATGAGCCAGGCCAACCAGCGCGCGGCCCAGTGCCACGCGCGGTGTCGGCTCGCGCAGGCGGGCGAGACAGGCGTTGATCGCCGGTTCGGACAAGGCGATCTGGCCCCGCAGGTATTTCAGGCCCAGCGCCGCGCCGCCCACTTCGCCCGATACCCAGATGTCGTCCCCCACCACTGCGGTATCGCGACGCAAGGCGCGGCCGGTCATCACTTCGCCCAGGATGGTGACGCTGATATTGAGCGGGCCACGGGTGGTGTCGCCGCCCACCAGCTCGACCCCGAAGGCCTCAGCCAGCCCGAGGAAGCCGCGCGAAAAGCCGGCTAGCCAGGCATCGTCCGCCGCCGGCAAGGCCAGCGACAACAGTGCCCAACGGGGCAAGGCGCCCATGGCGGCCAGATCGGACAGGTTTACGGCCAGCGATTTGTGGCCCAGTTTTTCGGGATCGTCGTCGGGGAAAAAGTCTTGACCGGACACCAGCATGTCGGTGGAGATCGCCAGTTCCATGGCCGGCGTCAGCCGGATCAGGGCGGCATCGTCGCCGACGCCCAGCGCGGCGGTCCGGGCCGGACGGCTGAAATAACGGGCGATAAGGTCAAATTCGGAGACCATCGCCGACCGTCAGGGGCGGGCCGCCGCCTCGATCTCGGTCCGGCGGACCGCCTTGGCCAGCTTGTCGAGCACGCCGTTGACGTATTTGTGGCCGTCGGTGCCGCCGTAGGCCTTGGCCAGGTTCACGGCCTCGTTGATCGCCACCTTGTAGGGTACGTCCAGGCTGTGGCTCAGTTCGAAGGCGCCAAGCAATAGGATACCGTGCTCGATGGGCGAAAGCTGCCCGACCGGACGGTCGAGGTGCTGGGCCAGGGCCAGATTCAAGGCGTCCGCCTGGTCCAGTACCCCCTCCAGCAGCTTCTTGAGAAATTCGCCATTGGCGTCGGGATACTCCTCTGCCGTCTCGGCCTGGACCAGCAGGTGGGCCAGGTCGTCGCCGGTCAGTTGCCACTGATACAGGGCGCGCAGGGCCAGCTCGCGGGATAGGCGGCGGTTGCCGCGTTTCTTGCTCATAGGATCTTCAACAGGCGAGCCATCTCAACCGCGCAATGGGCCACTTCGCGGCCCTTCTCGGTCATCCGGGCGGCGGCCTGGTGTTTGTCCTCGGTAGTCAACACCGCATTGCCAATAGGCACGCCGGTATCGAGTTGGACCTGGGTGATGCCGGAGGCCATCTCGTTGGAGACGATCTCGAAGTGGTAGGTATCGCCGCGAATGACGGCGCCCAGGGCAATGAGCGCGTCGTACTTGCCGGATGTCGCCATCTTCTGCAACGCCAAGGGCAGTTCCAGGGCGCCGGGCACGGTGATGATAACGATGTCCTGGTCGCTCACGCCGACCTTGGTCAGGGTCGCGGTGGCGGCGGCCAACAGACCGTCGCAAATGTCCTGGTTAAAACGGGTCATGGCGATGCCGATGCGCAGACCCGTACCATCCAGGCCGGCCTCGATCTCGTCGATATTGTCGTAACGCTGAGCCATGTTCAGTGGTCCTTTTCGAAATAGCCGGTCACTTCCAGACCGAAGCCGTCCATGGCCGGCATCTTGCGCGGCATGGCCAGCAGCTTCATCTTGCCGACCCCCAGGTCGCGCAGTATCTGGGCGCCGGTGCCGTAGTTACGCAGGTCGAACTTGTGCGCCGGCGCCGGTTCCCCGGAGGGCAGTGCGCGGGCCGCCAGTTCGTCGGCCGACTCCGGCCGGTGCAGCAGGACGACGATGCCCTTGCCAGCCTCGGCGATGATCCGCATGGCGGTTGGCACCGAATAGGCGTGTTCGGCCGTACCGGCATCCAGTACGTCGATCAGCGACACCGGTTCATGGACCCGCACCAGGGTCTCGGTATCCGGCGTAATCTCGCCTCGCACCAGCGCCAGGTGGGTGGCCTGGCCGATCTTGTCGCGGTACACCACCATACGAAATGGGCCATAGGGGGTCTCGATGGCACGCTCGCCCGCCTTGTTAACCAGGCTTTCGTTGGCCGCGCGATAGTGGATCAGAGCCGCGATGGTGCCGATCTTGAGACTGTGTTCCTTGGCGTAGACCAGCAGATCGGGCAGCCGGGCCATGGCACCGTCTTCCTTGAGGATTTCGCAGATTACCGCCGCCGGCTCCAGCCCGGCCATGGCGGCCAGGTCGCAGCCCGCCTCGGTATGTCCGGCGCGCACCAGCACACCGCCCTCCTGGGCGCGCAAGGGGAAGATGTGGCCGGGCTGGACGATGTCGCTGGGCCGGGCCTCGCGGTTGACTGCGGCCTGCACCGTGCGGGCACGGTCGGCGGCGGAGATACCGGTGGTCACACCCTCGGCCGCCTCGATCGAGACGGTGAAGGCAGTGCCGTGGGTCGCCTGGTTATCGCTCACCATCTGCTTCAAGCCAAGCTGCAGGCAGCGGGCCGGGGTCAAGGTCAGACAGATCAGGCCGCGGCCGTGTTTGGCCATGAAGTTAATCGCATCCGGCGTCACATGTTCGGCGGCCATGACCAGGTCGCCCTCGTTCTCGCGGTCTTCTTCATCGACCAGGATGACCATGCGGCCGGCCTTCAGCTCGGCGACGATTTCTTGGGTACTGGCGAGTGTCATCTCAATCCTTGTCGGGTTCGTTGGTATAGGCCAGTAGCCGCTCGGCATAGCGGGCCAGCAGGTCGGCTTCCAGGTTCACCCTTGAGCCGGTTTTCAAGCGACTGAACATGGTGTTCTCCAGGGTGTGCGGGATCAGGTTGATGGAAAACTCGTCGCCATGCACCGTGTTCACGGTCAGCGACACACCGTTCACCGCCACCGAGCCCTTAACCGCGATGTAGCGGCCGAGCCTGCCCGGCGCGCGAATATCCAGTCGCCAACTGGCCGCCTTGTCGGTGGCGGAAACCGGTGCGAAGTGGATCACCTCGCCGACGCCATCGACATGGCCGGAGACCAGATGGCCGCCCAAAGGGTCGGCCAGCCGCAGGGCCTTTTCAAGGTTCACCGCCTCACCCGGCGCGAAGCCGGCGGTGCAATTGAAGGTCTCTGCGGAAACGTCGACGCTGTAATGCTCTGCCGTCCGTTCCACCACGGTCAGACAGACGCCATTGCAGGCGATCGAATCGCCCAGCGCGACATCGTTCAGGTTCAGCCCGCCGCCGGCGATGGTGACGCGGGCGTCGCCGCCGCCCTTCTCGGTAAGCGAATAGATGTGGCCGACGGCCTGGATAATGCCGGTAAACATGGTGGGCTCGTTATTTAAGGAACGCAAAGGTTGGCTATTTTAGGCGCTGGAGGGCCGCAGGAGAACCCAAATATGCATTGCCAGGCGGCGGGGTGAATAGAGCCGCATCGTAATCCTCGATTGGCAAGCACCTGCGTCCGGCCAGAATTCTAAGCCTTTCCCATGTTTACGCCTCAGCTATACGAGTTGTTCGGTAGGGCGCACCGATATGACTGAATGTGGTTTGCCCGTCAAAACCGTAGACTAGGGGCCTGTCGGACTTGAAGAATCGAAGCGAAAAATTGTCTGAACGAGGACAGATTCCGACGATTTTGCAGCCGATTTCCTTCAAGTCCGACAGACTCCCAGCTTCAATGGCTTTATTCTGTTTCCGGGGCTGGCGGCCGGGTACAATGCACCACTCAATTTATTCAGCGGCCGAACTACCCGCCGCATCGACCCGGAGTCTCACATGACCGCCATACCGCGCCCTGCCGTATTCCTTGCCTTGCTGGCCCTGTTGGCCGTTACCCGGTTCGGCCATTTCGGCTCGGCCATCAGTCTGCCAGATGCCTCGCTGGCGGTGTTCCTGATGGGTGGCTTGTGGCTGGGCGGCCTGCGCTGTTTCGCGGCCTATGCGATTGTGGCCTTCGGCATCGATGTTGCTCTGGCCAAGACGGCGATCGAGGCCGGCTGGTGTCTGACTCCAGCCTACGGCGGTCTAGTTGCGGCGTATGGCGCGGTCTGGTTGTTCGGTCGGTTGTTGGCCAAGTCGCCAGAGTTGCCGGTGCTGCGCTTGGCTACTGTGGCTGTACTGGCGGTCGCGGCCCATTTCCTGATCTCGAACCTGGCCTTCTGGGCCTTCTCGGGCTACTTCGGTCAGATGACGCTGACCGCTTATGCAGCGGCCGTGGTCAAGTATTTCCCGCCCTACGCAATGACTACGGCGTTCTATCTGACCCTGGGCTGGATCGCCCAGCGGCTGGTCACGACCCGCCAGGTCGCCAAGACTTCTTGATAGCGGCGGGGCTCAGTCGCGGCGGATGCCGCCGCTGGACACCGCCCGCTGGATGACCTTCATATCCACCGGGCCGTCCAGACTGCAAAACCAATGCTCAAATAATTCACGCTGATAGCTGCTGGCCTGGCGCATGGGTATCGAATCCCAACGGGCGTATCGGTTACGCGCCCAGTCCCCGTTGGCACGGCCAAAGGCATATATTTTCTGCTCTGCCGAGGCGCAGCGCATCCCCTCGTAGTTGACATTCTCCGCCCCGCCTGCGGTGTGGATCACCACTGTATAGCGCACCACGCCATCGGCGCCAGCCGAGATGGAAGTCCGGTCGAGAAGGTAACGGTGTGGCGAGGCCGGGCCGACCTCGAACGGGATCAGGGCTGCCGCCTTTGGCGCGGCCGGCAACTGGGCCTGTAGCTCCTGCCAGGCCTTCTGATTGGCATCGAAATCGTACTCGAAGCTAAACTCGGCCAAGACGTAGCCGGGCCACAACAACAACAGCAGTGCAAGACGCTTGTTCATTCAGGACTCCCGATCGGATGGGATAAACAGGTTCACAGCGACCACACTATCCCCCAGTAGGTAGACATAACCGGGTAGGCGGTTGTCACCGGTATCGGAATATTCGAACCCATATTGGCGCCCAATGCGCAGCCGTTGGTTGTCGTCCCGCGCCGCGCTGATGCGTTTCAAGGCCACCGTCGCATCGAGCAGTTGGACGCCGGCCTTCTGACTGACCGCGCGCGCCGCCCGTATGGCCAACTCGCGCTTGTTCAGCCCGTCCCACCATAGCCAGCCGGCCAGGACCAGGGTCGCCGTCAGGACCATCTCCCAATTCATTCGGCCGGCGGCGCTTCCGCTTCGGCCGGTGGCACCGGCGGCAGGAACAAGGCGCAAACGGGTTCCCGCACACGGCGACGATAGGCAACTGGTGCCGAGTCAGGCTGCTCGACCTGCGCAGGAGCGGACGGCGCTGGCGGCGTAGGCAGCGGCGAGATTTCCAGTCGCTTGTCGATGAACCGTTCTACCCCAGCCAGCAACTTTTCCTCTGCCGGCGCGACCAGCGACACAGCCAGTCCGGACATACCGGCCCGGCCGGTGCGGCCGATGCGGTGGACATAGTCTTCCGGCGAATAGGGCAATTCGAAATTGAATACACAGGGCAGCTCGACGATATCCAGCCCTCTGGCGGCAATGTCGGTCGCCACCAGCAACTTAATCTTGCCCTGTTTAAAGCCCTCCAGGGCCAGTATGCGGTCTACCTGGGCCTTGTCGCCGTGGATCACTGCCACATTGACGCCGCGCCGCTGTAGTCGGCGGCCGAGCTTGTCGGCAGATAGCTTGGTCCGGGTAAATACCAGCGCCTGGCTGAGATCACGTATCCGCAGAACGCGCAGCAGGGCGTCCATCTTGTCGTCCTCGGCGACCTTATGCACCACCTGCTCGACCAACTCGGTAGCGGAATTCTTGCGCGCCACTTCAACCTTGAACGGGTCTTTCAGGAAGCTCTTGGCCAGACGGGTGATTTTATCGTTAAAGGTGGCCGAGAACAGCAGGGTCTGTCGTTTCTGAGGCAGCAGGTCGAGGATGCGTTTGAGGTCGGGCAGAAAGCCCATGTCCAGCATCCGGTCGGCCTCGTCGATGACCAGAAACTGGACCCGGTTCAAGAGCGTGGTCTTGCTACCGGCATGGTCCAGCAAACGGCCTGGCGTGGCGACCACCACCTCCACCCCGGCACGCAAGTCCGCTTCCTGCTTCTTCATGTTCACCCCGCCATACACCACGGTGCTGCGCAGCGGCAGATTTTTGGC
>JAIMKU010000027.1:2424-5377 GCA_020692235.1 Hydrogenophilus sp. | reverse complement strand
GCGGGTTGGCGTCAGGACCAAGGCGCGGACTGGATGCCGCGCCGGCGAGGTGCTGGCGTTGGCATGAGGCTTGATCTGATGTAGCAGAGGCAGCGCAAATGCCGCCGTCTTGCCGGTGCCGGTCTGGGCCTGGGCCATCAGATCGCGCCCGGCGAGGACCAGCGGAATAGCCTCTTTCTGGATCGGCGTCGGCACCGTATAACCGAGCGCCACAACGGCCGAGAGCAGTTCCGGGGCGAGGTTGAGTTCCTCGAAGGTGCTGGCTGCCTCCAGGGCAGAAAATTCAGTCATCGGTTCTTCATTCATTTAAACAATTGTGCGCCAGTCGATTCCTTGGGACTGGTCGGCGACACCTATCCAGTCCGGCTCGCAAGCCATGGCGCCGGCCAAGGCGCCGCGCGCCAGTTCGGGGGTATTGTTTTCCTCGGACAGGTGCGCCGCCACGACATGTTGCAGCTTGGTCGTCACCAAACGGCCGAGCAATTCGGCGGCCGCTCGGTTGTCCAGGTGGCCGTAGCGGCCCAGTATCCTAGTCTTCAGGCTGGCAGGGTAGCCGCCTCGCCGTAACCTGTCCACGTCATGGTTGCATTCAAGTGCCAGGGCATCGCAATCGCCCAGCATGGCGACCATGTGCTCGGTGACATGTCCGGCATCGGTCAGCAGGCCCCAGCGTCGGGCACCATCCGAAACCACATATTGCACCGGTTCGCGGGCATCGTGGGGCACCGGGAAAGGCTGGAACTCCAGATCGCCGACCGAAAAGGCAGTATGGCTATCCACCCGCCTGGTCCGCTCCGGTAAACCGCCCTGATTTTCCAGGGCCATGCCACTGCCGGCAGTCAGCCAGACATCGCAACCGTATTTGGCGGAAAAGCGGGCCGCGCCGCGGGCATGATCGCTGTGTTCGTGGCTAATCAGGATCGCCGTCACGGCGGCCGGTTCGATGCCTAGCCGGATCAGCCGCATGGCCATCTCCCGAAGCCCGAAGCCGCAGTCCAGCAGGACCCTGGTCGTGCCGCGTTCCACCAGCCATGCATTGCCTTTACTACCGCTGCCCAGGCAAGCGAAACGCATGATGGGTTCTATCTCACTTCAGTTGTTCGTAGAGCAGCTTGGCGATGCGGTCACCGGTTTCATTGGCGGCTGGAGCGCCGTCTTCCCGATAGATGCCGACCTCGGTGTTGTCACCAACACCAGTCAGGTTAACCCGGTATTTTTCGCCCTTGGCCGCATTGTCCTTACTCCGCCAAAATACCAACTTGGACAGGAAACCTGCCTTCTCTTTACCGGTTCGGGCGTCGGCGTCGGTGTAGCGAACGAAATACACACCGGTGGCGCGATCCCGGTCTTCCACCAGGAAACCGATCCGGTCGAGGGCCAGGCCGACGCGGCGCCAGGCCCGGTCGAAGGCCTCGGGCAATGCCACACCGGGTGCGCCGTTGGCCGTCTTGACCAGATTGGCGTGCAGCGTAGCCGGCTCGGCCAGCATGGTCTTGGCCTTGCCTTCCTCGACCCCGAAGCGAACCATCAGGCGGCGCAGCATCTCGGCCTCAAGGCCGGGGTCGGCGGGTCTGGGCTGCCAAATGGTACGGCCGTTGCCCTTGTCGCCGCCGCCCTGAGTGCCTTCGAATACCTGGTACATACCGCGATGGCTGATGTAAATCTCGGTGCCCTGGCCGTCCGGCGTCGGTTCCAGACGGGTACGGAATTTGTCCCGCTCGTCGGTCGAATAAACCGAATCGATCACCTTGCCCAGTAGGTTGCGTAGGGCGTCCTGGGGAATCTTGGCCCGGTTCTCTGCCCAATCGGTTTCCATCACCCCGGCCTCGGGCCGTTCTTCGTTGACGATGAAGCCGAGCCCTTGCCAGAAATCCTTTACCACCGGCCAGACATCCTTGGCGGAGGCATTTACCACCAGCCAGCGTTCGCTGCCGCCGCGCTCAATCCGCGCCTTATCCACCTGGGGCAGGATGGCATTGCCGGTCGCCGCCGGTTGCGTCACCCGTTCCTGGCTGTAGGCCGAGTAGGAGGTCGGGCCGTTGGCTGGGACATTGGTCAGGGCATAGTGGCTGTCGGACGCCGGCACGACCAGGTCCGGCGGCGCCTCCAGCGGCGGTAGGCTACCCGCGCTCTTGTAGTCGATTTTTTTGTTATCGAGGACAGCGCAGCCGCCTAGCACTAGGGCGAGCACAATCAGCGTGACGATCTTACGCATGGGTCTACTCCTGGAGGGCGCCCGCTTCGCGCAAAGCGGTGCGTAACGTATCGTGGTGCTGAGTGGAAAGAGGGGTGAGCGGCAAGCGGATGCCGCTGTCGATCAGGCCCATCTCGGCCACGCACCATTTAACCGGAATGGGGTTGGCTTCGACAAACAGCTTCTGGTGCAGCGCCAGCAGCCGGTAATTGATCGCTCTGGCCTTGGCCACGTCGTCCACCAGGGCGGCAACGCACATCTCATGCATCGGCTTCGGCGCGACGTTGGCGGTCACCGAGATGACGCCCTTGGCGCCCAGCAACATCAGCGCCACGGCGCTGGCGTCGTCACCGCTGTAAATGGCGAAGTCGGCCGGCGCCGCCTTGAGCAGCGCGCTGCCGCGCTTGATGTTGCCGGTGGCGTCCTTGATGCCGACGATGCCCGGCACCTGCGCCAGACGCAATACAGTCTCGTTGCCGATGTCCGACGCGGTCCGGCCGGGCACGTTGTACAGGATGACCGGCAGATCGACCGCTTCGGCAATGGCCTTGAAGTGGCGATACAAACCTTCCTGGGTCGGCTTGTTGTAATACGGCGCCACCGACAGACCGGCCACGGCGCCTGCATTCTTGGCGCAGCGAGTCAATTCGATGGCCTCGGCCGTGGAATTGGCGCCCGTCCCGGCGATAACCGGAATCCGGCCGGCGGCCTGTGCCACGGCGGTTCGGATCAACAGGCAGTGTTCCTCGGCATCGACGG
>JAIMKU010000027.1:0-2418 GCA_020692235.1 Hydrogenophilus sp. | reverse complement strand
ATTCGCCTGTGGTACCGACGATGACCAGGCCATCCGTGCCCTGTTCGATGTGCCAGTCGATGAGCGCCCGGAAATGGGTCAGGTCCAGGCTGCCATCGGGCAGCATGGGGGTAACGAGTGCAACAAGGCTACCGGTCAGCATATTCGAAGTGCGGTTTTGTAACCCGCCCATTGTACGGTAGGTGTCAAGTAAGTTGTCGCATTAGCCGGGCTCATGTCTGTTCCCCTCCCCCAACCAGATCATCTCCACCAGCATTATGCCCCCGATTTGTCTACTCACTCCTCATACAGGAGGCGACATCTATCCTGACACAAGGGGGCCTGCCGATGCTCGATCTATCCAGCTCACCCATGCAATGGTTTAGCCAGGTGCTCAAGTGGCTGGAAGATCGTGTCCTGGGGTCGATGATCCTGGTACTGATAAGCCCGCTGATGTTGGCTATCGCCACTGGTATAAAGCTCACCTCACAGGGACCGATATTTTTCAGACAGTCGCGGCACGGCTGGAATGGAGAAATAATCCAGGTGCTCAAGTTCCGCACCATGGTGATCCATAAAGAGAATGCCGGACAAGTAACCCAGGCGACCAAAGGCGACCAGCGCGTCACGCCTTTCGGCTGTTTCCTGCGCCGCACCAGCCTGGACGAATTACCCCAGTTCATCAACGTGGTGGCAGGGTCCATGTCCATCGTCGGGCCGCGCCCACATGCCATCGCCCACAACGAGCAATACAAAGAACTGATTCCGCGTTACATGCTGCGGCACAAGGTCAAACCGGGCATTACCGGCTGGGCCCAGATCAACGGCCTGCGTGGTGAAACCGATACGCTGGACAAGATGCGTATGCGAGTCGAGTTCGACATGCACTACATCGAACACTGGTCCTTGTGGAACGACCTGAAGATCATCCTGGTAACCGTGTTCAAGGGCTTTATCAACCCTAATGCCTATTGATACACGTCGCCGCATTCGATGCCAAAGCGGCCTTGGCGTAGTGGGTTTGTCGGGATGAATCCCGACCTACGCTGGCAAGCTCGGGCAGGGTTTCGATCCTAACCGGCGGTTTTGTAGGTCGGGATTTATCCCGACGCCGCGGGTTCCATGGGCGCGGGTTTTGAGGTTCCCCTGGTTTTTCGTCTTCCAACGGGTGGGTTTCATGCTACCTGTTTTCCCATCTGTTGAGCAGCAAGAGCGTTGACAAGCAGGGAATGCCGAGCGCCATGGATCGGCACGGTGGCCAGTCTGACGCCCGAAAGCGCGTCTGACCCGCAGTTTCCCTGACTCAGGGTAGCCGTGGTTTGAGGGGGCGGCTGAAATGCCTGCCGCTGAGTGAAGGGCTGGTTGCCAACCGTGGCATCACCCAATGCGATGCCGGCCCCGGCCATCATTTCCCGTAGTCTCGGCATGGCGGCTTCAAGCGCCTGGCGGACCTCGGCATTGGCCGAGAAGAACTGGGCGCCAGCCTCGCCGCCATTGAGGCGCAAGCATACTTCGACGGTCCCTAGATTGGGGGGATTGAGTGTCAACAGGGAGAACTGGCCCTGGTTGCCGGCCATCCAAACCACCTTGTCGCCCAGTTCCTGCTGCCAGCCTGGCGAGCCGAAGCTCGCCCGCATGTCGACAGCCATCGGTCGGTCGCTAACGGCTGGCGCCATGGCTGGCCCCTGGGCAGCGAATGCCAACGCCTCCTGGCCGATCATCAGCGGCGATGAAGGGGATGGAGCACTTGCGGCTAATTGACTGGTCGCCTTGACCGGCGTTTGATCGAGCATCGGCAGGGCCGATAGACCATTAAGGCTTGGGCCTGTCGTTTCCGAGGGCGCTTGGGCAGGTGTGTCGCTCTGAGTTGAAATCGGGTTACTGTCTTGGTGACCGGCAAAAGCTGCCGGCCGGCCGGGAAAATTCTGCCTCCGTGCCGACAAATCGCCTGTCACCAATTGGCCGAAGTTTGCCGCCACCGCCTCGACCGGCACCCGATTTTGCTCAGCCGCCATGGCCGGCGGGACTAGCGCTTGCATCAATGCGAGATCATGGAGATCAATCGTCTGGCTTTGCGCCAAATCGGCCAATCCGACATTCGTCCCGGCCGACGCGCTCTGCCCCGTCTCGCCCGACAGGGCGGCCAGCAACGAGGTTGCGTCGTTGCCCTCGGGCGTTCCTTGAGCGGCCATGGCCTGTGCGAAGAGCACCAGGAAGGGCGCTGGGCCAAGACTTCATAGGACTTGACCTTCTGACGTAACTCCAGCCAGCTTCGATGGGCGGCGAGCCAGTGTGCGTGCTGCTGTTCGATCTCATCGAGCTGATAATGGATCGCCTGCTCCAGCTTGCCGAGAAAGGCGTGAAAATCCTTCAACATCAGGATGTCCATCCCGCCCTGGCTGTTGTTCAAAAGACGCGCCTGCTTATCTGGATTTAAAA
>JAIMKU010000026.1 GCA_020692235.1 Hydrogenophilus sp. | reverse complement strand
GCGGTGGCTGCCCACCAATTATTTACAGCAGTTTACGGACTCAATCGTCAACTGATTCCCCGGCGCATCACCCCACCGGCCTCGGCCGGGCCACCGCCCTGGCAGAGCGACACATAGAGGACAGCCGGAACGGCCAGGCCCAACAGACGATAAAGCCGCTTCAGCTTGGCCCGGTAAAGGTTGTCGAAGGCCTCGACGCTGTCGCCGGGGTTGTAATCGCCGAACCACCAGAACCAATCCGAACTCTCGCAGGAACGAAGCTGCATCTCCGCCTGCCGTTCGACCTCCTTCGACAAACCGCCGCCGGCCAGTCGCTCGTCGTAAGCCAGCTTGGCCGCGCACAGCAGGTCCCAGGCCCGGTTTTTGGCGGGATCGCCCATCCAGGTAGTGAAGTCGCCATAGACCCAACTTCCAGCGGTCATGACCGGCAGCGCCGCTATCTTGTCCGGGAATAGATCAAGGTACTCGGAGAAGGTCGTCACTCGAATCGTCGGGTGCCCGGCCAAGGCCTGATACAGTTCGGAGAGAAAATACCAGCCGTTGTAGGGGTAGTACTCCCAGGCATTTTCGCCATCCAGGATGACCGTCACCACCGGATTGTCGATAGCGGCGTTACGCTCCCGCTCTTCCAGGGCATGCAGGAAATGACGCACCGCGTCCTCGGCGAACCAGCCCTTGTATTCAAAACCGATCAGGTCGGACAGGTAATCGTCGCGGAAGAAACAGACCGTGCTCTGGCCTGGTAGACGGCATGGGCGATACAGCCAGGGTGCAGGGTGGGCCGCATCCAGGCCGGCCGAGCGCAGGCTGTGACGCAGCACACCCTCGCCGCTGGCGACCCAGCGGATGCCTGCTCTGGAAAACAGTTCAAGTACCGGCGCCGAGACGCCGCCCTCAGCCGGCCAGAGCCCCTGTGGCCGTTTGCCGAAGTAGCCGTCATGGGCCTCCAAGGCAGCGCGGATATGGACCTGGAAACGTTCCGCGCCACCTGGGTAGCCAACGCTGGCCGGCAATGGCAACCCTGGCCGCGCCTCACGCGCGGCCTGAAAATCGAGTAGCAGTGGCCCGATCGGGTGACTATGCGGGGTCGCCGACAACTCAATCTGGCCCTTGGCCTCCAGGGCCTTAAAACGCGGTACCAGATCGGCAATGACCTCGCCGATCAGGCGGAATAACTGCTGGCGATCATCCAGACTGAAACTGCCGCCCTTGTCCAACAAGCGAACCAGCCAGCCATGCTCCCGGCGCAGGGTCTCACCGGTCCAGGCCAGGTGATACCAGGTCACCAAGTCAGCCAGGTATTGACCGGACAGGTAATCGAGTGCCGGTTCTCCGTCTTCTTTCAACCCCAGCCAGAGTCGTTTCAGCCGGCGATAACCGGGGAATGGATCGAGCATGGTCGGGAAATTGAGTCTGAAGCAGGCGGTGACCAACTGACGCCGCGCCTCGCTGTTCATGCCATCCAGGTTCGGCTCGACCAGTGCGGCCAAGAGTGGATCGCGGATCACACCGCTATGGAACTGTTCGACATAATCGTCCAGTTGTTCCAGCAAGGTGGGCACAAAATTGACTACCACCGGCATCTCGGGCCGGGCTTCGAGGTGCGCCGCCATGTCGGAATAGTCCTTAAGGGCGTGCAGATAGGTCCAGGGCAGGAAATACTGCCCATCTTCGCTACGATAATCGGGCTGGTGGAAATGCCAACACAGAACAAAATGGATCACGGCGCGTCGCTACTGGGTCGAAACGGCGCTATTCTATCGTGCTCATTCATGGCACACCCTTAGCCATTGCCCTTTTTCGAAAACCGCACCGCCTTGTTTGAATCCGTACCACAAATCATGTATGAACCATTGGTCCCCGCCACCCTGACCTTTTCCGCAAGCGGCGTCCCGTTTTCCGTCCAATACGGCGACATCTACCATTCCGACAGCGGCGGCCCCGGTCAGGCGCGCCATGTCTTTTTGGCCGGCAATCGCCTGCCGGAACGCTGGCGCGACCGGGACAGCTTCGTCATCCTGGAAACCGGCTTCGGTACCGGCCTCAATTTCCTGGCCACCTGGCAAGCCTGGCTCGATGACCCGCACGCCTGCCAGCAGCTACATTATCTGTCGGTCGAGAAACACCCCTTCCGGGCCAACGATTTGAGCGCCATCCAGGCCGCCTGGCCGGAGTTCGCCGGACTCGCAGCCGAGCTGCGCGCCAACTGGCCGACGTTAACGCCCGGCTTTCACCGCCTTGAGTTCGCCGGCGGCCGGTTAACGCTGACCCTACTACTGGGCGATGCCGCCCAAATACTGGCCCGACTCGAGGCCGGGGTCGATGCCGTTTACCTGGACGGTTTCGCGCCCGGCAAGAACCCGGACATCTGGTCAGCCGAGGTTCTCGGCCAGATTGCCAGGCTGGCCAATACCGACGCCACTGTCGCCACCTGGAGCGTCTCCACCGCAGTCAGAAGCAACCTGCGACAGGCCGGCTTCGATGTGGCAAAGGCGCCAGGTTTCGCCAGCAAACGGGACATGCTGATTGGTCGTTTTATTCCGATAAAAAAAGGGGCTGACCCAAGCGGGCCAGCCCCATCGATCAAACAGCCAGCAATCAGAAGTGCTTGCTGTACATCAACTGCCAGTTAGTCTGGCTATGGGTAACGGTGTAGCCGAAGCTCGAATTGGTCTGGGTGACCTTGGGTGCATAAACCAGCGAGACATTCAGCTCCGATGACGGATCAAAGGCATAGCCCAGGCCGGCCGTGTAGTGATTCTTGATGATGGCCGGGAACAGATAATGCATCGTCGCGTCAGGAACCGGATTGTCGGCAATGTTGGCGCCGGCACGCACGGTCAAGGCATTATTTACCTTGTAGGCGCCGCCCAGACTCACCACGGTCTGGTCTTTCCAGTTTTGCGGCAACGCGAAGGTGACGTCATCGCCGGACGCGGAATAGGTCATGGTGAAGTTCTTCATGACGCCGGCCCAGCCAATGTGCTTGGCATCGGCGGTCACCATCAAGTCAGGGGTTGCCTGCACCGAGATACCCAGGCCATAGGTCTCAGGCCACTGGAAGTCGCGGACCGTGATCTTGCCAGGGATGGTCTGGTTCGGGCCGGTACCGGTAACGATCATCGATGCGCCGGTATCCGGGGTCTTCATGTCACCCAAGGAGGTCTTTAACTGATACACGGCACCGATGGTCACCGTCGGCGATGCCTTGTAGGTCAGGCCCAGTTTGCCGGCATAGCCAAAACCTCGAGCCTTGCCGGTGAAGTCGCTGTTGTCGCTGAAATCGAGACGGGCATTGGAATAAACGCCTTGGTGTATCATGCCGTCCAAGGCGCCCATGATTGTGCCGTTACCCTGCCCGGTCGGGGTGATCAGACCAGCCATGTTCTGGAGTGGCATGGCCATCTTCATGTCGAGCATCGCCCAAGCGAAATCGACCGAACCGCCAATGACCAGATCGGGCGTGGCTTGGTAGGCCAAGGGGAAAATGACCCGGCCAAAGCCCAATTCGGAACGTTCGCCTTCGTTCGTTTGAAAACTATCGATGCCCATTGCATATTCGGTACCCATGCCGCCCTGGGCATACATACCCACGCCATAGGTCAGTTGGCCATTCTTCTTGACCCAACCCACACCGGGCATGACATATGAAGTGCCGCCCGAGCTTTGGCCACCCTGTACAGCCACGTCCGGAGCCAAGACGCCAATAGCCAGATCGAGACGGGAACCATCGGTCATCAGGCCCAAGGTCGCCGGATTGTTGGCCGTTGCCGCCGTGCCATTGTCATAGGCGAAAGAGGCGCCGCCCATACTGGTCGCAATGGGGCCGTAGCCTTCCATATTCATACCGTTGGTAGCATAGGTGCAGGTCGAAATCCCGGCCATGGCCAGGGCAATTGCAAGTTTGTTAAACGTCATTTAAAAGTCTCCGCCTCAAGGTGATTGCGTAAAAGGAGTAAAACACGGGTCATGGTAGCCGGCTGATATTCAATCCGCAACAAACAGAACAGTATAAGAATATGCTTATTCAGCAGGCCATTTGTCGATTACCGTAAATCGCAAAACAAAGCCGCCCACAAAGAGGCGGCTTTGAATTCAAGATACGACCGATGCTGAATCAGATATACAGACAGACATCCGACTCGCCGGCAAACTCGAAGAAGGTGGCGGCACCACCGAATTCCATGCCATCGATGAAATCGCTGTGCGAGAAACCGAACAGTTCGACGGTCATTTGACAGGCAATGAATTTCACCTCGGCTTCCTGGCACAGTTTGCGCAGTTCCTGGATGCTGGCCACGCCATTGTTGGCAATGGTCTGCTTCATCAGCGATGTCGCGAGGGATTCATAGCCGGGGATGAGACACTGGATGGCATTGGGGATGTTCCAGTTGATACCACGAAACCAAGTAGGACCGAAGGGCATCTTCATGGGCATACCGGGGTTTCCGATAGGACTGATTTTCAGGCCGCTAAGGTCCTTGAGTACCAGTTGCAAGCCATAGAAGGTGAAGAAAACCTGGACTTCATAGCCAAGGGCCGCAGCCGTGGAGGCAAGAACGTACGGTGGATAAGCCCAGTCCAGGGTACCCTTGGTTGCGATAATTGCTAGCTTCTTCTCTTCCATCTCTCCACCTCTTTATATCTGGTTATATCTGGGTTGGACTACTAGAATGGCTGACCGTCGTATGGACATTCGACGTAAACAGGGCCTCAGACGAGGCCCCTGCGTGTAACTGCCCGAATTTACTTCTTCTTGATAAAGAAAGTGTACTCGCCGCCTGCTTCGCTGGAGGTCAGCAGTTCGTTGCCAGTTTGTTTGGCAAACGCGGAAAAATCTTTCACGGAACCTGGGTCGGTGGCTAGAATCTTCAGCACTTGACCAGTAGTCAGTTCGTTGAGCGTCTTCTTGGCGCGCAGGATAGGCAGCGGGCAGTTCAGGCCACGGGCGTCGAGATCTTTATCAAAATTCATTTCTGCTCCTTAACGTGTAATTTAAGCGTTGACCGGTAGGATACTTCTAAATTGCGCTGGCAACATTAAACCAGTTGATGATTGATTGCAATGGCCCTCTGACTTGCCTCGACATCGACCGCCAGGAACGGGCGTCAAGCTCAGGCTATCCTGCCGATCGGCTTTCCGGAGCGCGCCCAGGCAGCGATGCCGCCCGCCAGATTGAGCATGTTGGCATAGCCTTTTTGCTGCATGAACGCACAAGCCTGAGCGGAACGCGCGCCGGTACGGCAATAGATTACCACCGGCCGGTCCTGCGGTATCTCGTGCGCCTTGATGGGCAGCAAATGGAGCGGGATGTGAATCGCCCCGGCAATTGCACCTGCCGCCACCTCGGCATCCGTCCGGACATCGATCAGGTGAACATCACCCTTGCTAGAGAACAGGGATTCGACATCGATTTCCTTGATTCCGTATGCGCTGAACATGGCTGCTATCCTCAATGCAATATTAGATTTTGCTAATTTACAGCAAATACCGCAGTATTTCAATTGGCTAATATGGGCGGGCATTTACCAAAGCGGCCCCAGCCTGCACTGGCGTATAACCAAGGGCCTACCTATACTTTTTATGGGCGTCCTGTGGCCAAGCATGAATGGACTGATGGCACTGGTAAGTAACAGACCGAAAGACCAAGGAGAATCGCTATGACCGAAGCGGCCTCCCGCATACTCATCATTGACGGTGATGCGCGCAGCCTGCAATTAATGGAGACGCTGTTCAAGGCCGAGGGATACGTCACCGAGACAGCCACCAATGGCGAGGACGCGCTTCACGCCGGAGGAATGGACGATCATGAAAAGCCACACCACCTATGGCGCTAAAATTCTTGAAAAGGGCAACTCGCCATACATCAGGATGGGCGCCGAGATCGCCCTCAACCACCACGAGCGATGGGACGGCGGTGGCTATCCAAACGGTCTGAAGGGCATGGAGATACCCATCTCGGCACGAATCATGAATATCGCCGACATCTACGACGCGCTACGCTCCAAGCGCCCCTACAAGCCGGCCTTCGCACATGAAAAGGCGATGGAGATCATCACCGTCGGTGACGGCCGCACCATGCCAGGACACTTCGATCCGCAAGTGCTCACCATGTTCATGGTCTGCGCCAAGCGCTGGTGCGAGATATACGACACAAACTCGTATTAACCGCTGAAGTCGGCCGTAGCGGCGGGTCGCGTTCCCATTCAGGGCTGGCATTGGCTACAATCGCACAATTACACAAACTCCGCTCAGCACATGAAAAGTAGTGAGATTCGCCAGAAGTTCCTGGATTTTTTCGCCTCCAAGGGTCATACCGTGGTCCCATCCAGTTCGCTGGTGCCGCACGAAGACCCGACGCTGCTGTTCACCAATGCCGGTATGAACCAGTTCAAGGATGTGTTCCTTGGTTTCGACAAGCGGTCTTATACCCGCGCCACTTCGTCGCAAAAATGCGTGCGTGCCGGCGGCAAGCACAATGACCTTGAGAACGTCGGCTACACGGCGCGGCACCACACCTTCTTCGAGATGCTGGGCAACTTCAGCTTCGGCGACTATTTCAAGCGCGATGCGATCAAATATGCCTGGGAGCTGCTGACCGAGGTGTTCAAGCTGCCCAAGGACAAGCTCTACGTCACCGTGTATGCCGAGGACGACGAGGCCTTCGACATCTGGACCAAAGAGATCGGGCTGACGGCGGATCGCGTGATTCGCATCGGCGACAACAAGGGCGCCCGCTACGCCTCCGACAACTTCTGGATGATGGGCGACACCGGCCCCTGCGGCCCCTGCACCGAGATCTTCTACGACCACGGCGCGCACATCCCCGGCGGTCTGCCCGGCACCCCCGAGGAGGACGGCGACCGCTACATCGAGATCTGGAACAACGTGTTCATGCAGTACAACCGGGACGAGGACGGCATCATGCATCCCCTGCCCCGCCCCAGCGTCGATACCGGCATGGGTCTGGAACGCATCTCCGCCGTGTTGCAGGGCGTACATGCCAACTATGAGATCGACCTGTTTCAGGCGCTCATCAAGGCGGCAGCCCGCGAGACGCATTGTGCCGATCTGGATTCGCCCTCGCTGAAAGTGCTGGCCGACCACATCCGCGCCTGCTCCTTCCTCATCGCCGACGGCGTGATTCCAGGCAACGAAGGGCGCGGCTACGTGCTGCGCCGCATCATCCGCCGCGCCATCCGCCACGGTTACAAGCTGGGCGCGCGAGATGCGTTCTTCTACAAGCTGGTGCCCGATCTGGTCGAACAGATGGGTAGTGCTTATCCCAAACTCGTCGCCAAGCAGGTGCGCGTCAAGGGCGTGCTCAAGCAGGAAGAGGAGCGCTTCTTTGCAACCATTGAAAATGGCATGGCGATCCTTGAAGCCGACCTGGCCGAGATGGCTAAAGCGGGCAACAAGGTATTCAACGGCGAGACCGCGTTCAAGCTGCACGACACCTATGGCTTCCCGCTCGACCTGACAGCCGACATCTGCCGCGAGCGCGGCGTCAAGGTGGACGAGGCGGCGTTTGATGCGGCGATGGCGCGTCAGCGCGAACAAGCCCGCGCGGCGGGCAAGTTCAAGATGGCGGCCAACCTCGAATACTCCGGCCCGGCGACGACCTTCCATGGCTACGACACGCTGGAACACAAGGGCAATATCCTCGCCCTGTACAAGGACGGCACGCCGGTCAACGAGTTGAACGAGGGCGACATCGGCGTGGTCGTGCTGGACGACACTCCGTTCTATGCCGAGTCCGGCGGTCAGGTCGGCGACAGCGGCGAACTGCGCAGCGCGCAAGCCATCTTTGCGGTGGAGGACACGCAGAAGATACAGGCCACTGTGTTCGGCCATCACGGCGTGGTAAAGACCGGCAAGCTGACCGTGAGCGACGCTGTCGCCGCCAAGGTCGATGCTGCGGCACGCCAGGCGACCATGCGCAATCACAGCGCAACACACCTGATGCACAAGGCGCTGCGTGAAGTGCTGGGCACGCATGTGCAACAAAAGGGTTCCCAGGTCGATCCGGATAAGACACGCTTCGACTTCGTCCAGACCCAGCCGATGTCTGATGCCGAGATACGCAAGGTGGAAGCGCTGGTGAATGCCGAGATTCTGGCCAATGCCGAATGTCAATCGCGCGTGATGCCGATCGAGGATGCGCAGAAGACCGGTGCGATGATGCTGTTCGGCGAAAAATACGGCGACGAGGTGCGGGTGGTTGACATCGGATCAAGCCGCGAATTGTGCGGCGGCACCCATATCAAACGCACTGGCGACCTCGGCCTGTTCAAGATCGTCGCCGAGAGTGGCGTGGCCGCCGGCATCCGGCGCATCGAAGCGGTGACCGGCGAAGGTGCATTGGCATTGGTACAGCAACAGGAGCGGCAGTTACAGCAAGTCGCCGATGCCGTGAAAACCCAGCCACAGGAAGCGGCGGCACGCATCGGGCAGGTTCTGGATCACATGAAGTCACTGGAAAAAGAGCTTGCCGCGCTAAAATCAAAACTCGCTTCAACGCAGGGCGATGAACTGGTCGAGCAAGCGCAAGACATCGACGGCGTAAAGGTGTTGGCCGCCAGACTGGACGGCGCAGACGTGGCAACCCTGCGCGAGACCATGGACAAACTGCGCGACAAGCTCAAGAGTGCTGCCATCGTGCTGGCCTCGGTCAGCGACGGCAAGGTGAGCCTGATTGCGGGCGTAACCGCGGATGCCACCGTCAAGATAAAGGCAGGTGAACTGGTCAATTTTGTCGCCCAGCAGGTCGGCGGCAAAGGCGGCGGCAGACCGGACATGGCGCAGGCGGGCGGTACACAACCCGAACATTTAGCGGTGGCGTTGAGCTCCGTTGTAAACTGGGTCAAAGTGAAACTCGGTCGATAATCAATAAAGGGCAGCGGGATATGTTCAGCTTTTTCAAGAAAAAAGATGGCGACCAGGATGTGCTTAGCAACCTCAAAACCATTACCCGCTGGGTCCAGGACCTACCCGCCGGGGACATCTACAGCGCCCAGGAAAAGGTGGTTCAAAACCTGATCCAGTTCAATCATGCCGAATCGAATTTTTCCAAGGATCGGCTACAGGTGCTGATGCACCTGGACGAGGCCACCCGGGACATGCAGTCATCGCTGTGCACGCAGTACCTGCGTAATGCCCATATGTCCAAATCCATCGAATCCCGGTTATGGATCGCCATCCACGCCTTTTATTGGGAGATCACTCGAAGCTACCATGGTTTCTTGATGGACTTCATCGCCAATCCTGGCGGCAGCCAGATACAGATGTCGATTCCGCTCATCGCCTCTCGCGCCATCCGCGGTTTCGCCGACATCATCAAATGGCGCTATTTCCGCTATGAACAGGCGGACGAGAAGCTCTGGCTACGGTTGCACAACCTGTACCGCATTGCCGAATTCGACAACTTCAGCAATGCGGCGGTGACGGTCTACCGCACCGATGCCGAGCAGCGCACACCGGCGCAGGAATATGGCCAAGCCTTGTTGCTTTCACTATTTGGCAACAGCAGTCTGGTGCCCAGGGAAGTCGAAATGGTCGATCAATGGCTGGATAACTGGTCCGACCTGATCCGGGTTGACAGCCTATACGATCCGGACAGCCACACGTTTTACGTCGATACCGGCAAAGGGCAAGGTCTGAAACGGAGCCGTAACCAGACATCTGACCCAGCCTTGCGTTTTGTCTCGACAACCGACCTGCTCAAACATCTCCGAGAGATTACCGAATCGCTTAAATCCGGCGCACCGCCCGCTACGCTCGGCCTAACCGAGGATTTCCGTTTGCCGGAAGGGTATGACCTGATCAATCAGGTCGATAAAGAATGGGCAGTACTCGACGACCGCGATCGCCGCGTCAACCAGCGCATTCCGCAACCCGGGCAATGGAAGGTCATCCATGACCTAAACAATATCTGCAACGAACTACCCAAGGCGGAAAACAAGGTTAAAAGCAACCGTAGCCCAATCAGCCCCGAAGAGATACTCGATATCAAACTCTATGGCTTCGTCACCGAGCGCACCAAGGATAAAGGGCTTGAACAGCAACGTGAAGCCACCATGCAGGCGCAGTATGAGCTCATGCAGGCGCAGTATGAGCTATGGGAACAGGCGGATTCCAGCACAACCGGGCTGGGGTTTCATGTCAACCCACTCAGCAATGAATGGCTCAAGGTCGGCAAGCTGATCGCCCTGAGCCCTCGAGATGACAACACTTGGCGCCTGGGTATCGTCATGCGTCTGGCACGCAATAACAAGGGCCATCGCTTGGCGGGTATCAAGCTGGTACCCGAACAATTCCAGGCCGTCACGCTAAAGATGGGCAACGCCGATGCGACTGTGGGTTACGTCGTCGATGAGTTGGACATACCGTCGGGCAGCCAAAGCATCAAGGCCATTTTGCTAACCAGCGAAGAAAAACAGGAATATCTGTTGATAAACAGCGCCAATTATGCCAAGAACCGTCAATACCAATTGCGCTCGCCGTTCGACCCAAGCCGCCTGATCCGCCTTGAATCGGTCGAAGACTCGGGCGAATCATGGCTCAGGGTCGGCTTCACGGTAGTCGCTGTTTAAGCACTGCCTGACACTGGGCCGCATCTGGCGACTTGGCCCAGGTCGGCAAAGCCGCCTCGAGACGGGCTAACCGGCCTGGCTCGTCTAGCTGGCAAGCGAGCCGAAGGTAGCCAATATTGGGTCGCGGACCATATTCGACCTTGTCCAGGCCCTTGCTTCTCAAGTTATCCCTATATTGCCGGGCCTGGCTCGCGGAGACAAATACCCCGACCGAAAAGGCCTGCGCCATCGCCCCTTGAGTAATGGGCAACACGTCCTTTATCCCCGCGCTATGTATCGATTGCAAGGCCTTCTCGCGCCGCGCTGTCTCATATTCCGGCGGCCAGAACACCCACCAGGCCAGTTTCTTGTCGAAGTCATATAGGCATTGGGCGTCATCGATGCCACTGGACTTCATGAGCGTCTGTAGGTCCTGAAAATTGGCCTGGCTGATATTCTCGACCACCACGCATAGCGTGTTCCGGACGGCGGCGGTTGAGTCAGTGGCCAGTTGCGGCGCCGCCGAGACTGGGGGCCGGTATATTTGAGGCTGCGACCATAAATGTATCTTCTCGGCATTCAACTCATCGAAGCCGGGCATCCGATTGACCTCGACATAGTACAGCCCGGCGCCAAGACCCAAGACCAGCAGATTAAGCACCACCAGAAAGAGCGTTATACGCCCGGCACGTCCAGATCCCGCGCTAGCCAAAGCAAGCCCTCCAATATCAGATATTCATTGACTACCACGGGGCCAGGCAGTGCGTCCGCCGCCAAACGGCCAGCCAACAGCCCGGCATCGCCACCAGTCAACACCGTGGTTACAGTCGCTTTCGACTGCCTGGTCAAGCGACCATGCATGGCCGCCACGACAGCCGAAATCGCCGTCCAGGTTCCGGTCGCCACCGCCGCCCCGGTGGAGCGTGGGAACAACTGCCAGTCACCGTTGGTCATCGCCACGCCCGCCGTGCCGGCGCTCAACATCCGAGCCATGAGCGCAGCGCCCGGCAGTATCATACCGCCCAGGAATTCGCCGTGGCCAGCCAGCGCATCCACCGTCAGCGCGGTACCCGCGCTGACCACGACGCAGGGTGCATAGCCGTTCTTATAGCAGGCGATCAATGCGGCATAGCGATCGACGCCCAAGCTTTCGGGCGGTTCATAACGGTTAACCAGGCCATGCCACTTTGCCGCCGACTGTAACCAGACCGCCTTTACCTTGGCGGCATCGAGCATGGCAGCCAAACACGCCCGAACCTCGTCACCCGCCACGCAACTGATTGCCGCCCAACGCGGCGTTGTCCTGGCCAACACCGCCTGCAACGCCCCGGGTTCCGAGCTCGGCACCGCGCCCCGCTCATGCCATTCGCCGGCGCGCCAAAGCCCCCACTTGATCCGGCTGTTGCCGGCATCCAGCAGCAGTATCACGATGCCACCCCCGGGCGCAGGCTGACCTCCCCCGAGTGGACCAGACGAATGCCATTCGCCGTATCCAAACGCAGCGCGCCGGCCTCGTCGACCCCGAGAGCCACGCCCTCCATGCGGATATGTCCGCCGCCGATTACCCGCACCGGTCGATTTTGCCAGATATGCAACCGTTGCCATTCCTCGGCCAAGGGCGCGAAACCAGTCTGGTCGAATGCCTTCAATACCGTATCCAGTTGGCTCAGCAAATGCACCAACACCTCGTTCCGGTCCAGGTGGTCGCCAAGCACGTCTGCCATGGCAATAGGCTGGAAGTCCATGGCATCGGTTGCGGCCATGGCCGAGCGGACATTAACCCCGATGCCGATCACCGCCGTTGCCGCGCTCAGCATGTCGCCATGGGTCTCGATCAGGATGCCAGCCAATTTGCGGCCATCCAGCAAAATATCGTTGGGCCATTTCAGCCTGACCGCCTCGATGCCCAGCGCCCGGAAGCCGCGCGCCAGGGCCAGGCCGACCGCCAGACTCAATCCCGAAAGTGCCGTCAGCGGTCTTTGAAAGCGCCAGAGCAGCGAGAAGGTCAGACCGCTACCCAAGGGCGCCAACCAGGTCCGACCTCTGCGGCCGCGGCCCTGAGCCTGCCACTCCGCCGCCAGAACGCTCTTGTGTGGCTGCCCCTCCTGGGCCAGATTCAGCAACAGGCTGTTGGTGGAATCCACCTGTTCATGCACCAGCACTTGATAGCCCGAAGGCGCCAGCGCCACCGCCAAACGTTCCGGTTCCAGCCAGCTATAGCGCTCGGCCAGGCGATAACCCTTGCCGCGCACTGCCTGAATGACGACCCCCAAGCCCCGCGCCTGAGCCACCCGGTTGTGAACGCTGGCCCTGGAAATACCCATCTCGCCCGAAATAGCCTCGCCGGAACGAAACTCATCCGGCGATAGTAATTTCAAAACAGGAAACGGCATTGGGATTCTCTCGGATGGATCATGGCATTGTAACGCGGCGGCCCATGCCGGCGAGAAGGCTTGGCCGACTTTGCCGGGCTGTCTGCCGCCTGGGAACTGGCCCGCCGCGGCATCAAGGTCGAAGTGCTGGAGCGTGGCGCGCCTGGCCAGGAAGCGTCATGGGCGGGCGCCGGCATACTCAGCCTGCTGTTGCCGTGGAATTACCCGGCACCGCTTCAGGCATTGACCGCGCGCAGCCAGCGCCTTTACCCAGACTGGATCGACGCCATCCGGAAGTCCACCGCCATCGACCCGGAATATCGCCGAACGGGCATGTTGGTCCGGCCGCCCTACGACCTGGAGAAGGCCGCAACCTGGCTTCCCGGCCATACCGTAACGGCCACGCCCACCGCGTTGGCCGGATTCGGTCAGGGCCTTTGGCTGCCGGAAGTCGCGCAGGTCCGCAATCCACGTCTTGTGCAAGCCTTGCTGGAAGGGCTACGCCAGCTTGGGGTCACCATCCATAGTGGCATCGGAACGATCAGCCTGACCACCGGGGCCAACCGGGTGACTGCCGCCGTTTCCGACGATCGACGTTGGCCGGCCGACCAGTTCGTCGTCGCCGCCAGCGCCTGGAGCGCGAATCTGCTGGGTCAGCACACCGCCGGGCTGCCGATCCGCCCCATTCGCGGCCAGATGCTGCTCTACCGGGCCGAGCCAGGACGGCTGCCGTGCATACTCTACGAGGCCGGCCAATATCTAGTGCCGCGCGCCGACGGTCACATACTCGTCGGCAGCACGCTGGAAGACGTCGGCTTCGACAAGACCGCCACCGCCGAAGCACGCGACCGACTGCATGGCTTCATGGCACGCCTGCTACCGGATGTCGCCGCCGCCAGCCCAATCCGGCACTGGGCCGGGCTACGCCCCGGAGCCCCGGGCAACATACCCATAATCGCCCGGCACCCGACCCTGGAAAACCTGTTCGTCGACAGCGGCCATTTCCGCTATGGCGTCACCTTAGCCCCTGCCAGCGCTGAATTGCTCGCCGATCTAATGACCGGAAAAGCGCCGGAACCGACCCTCCGTTTATTCGCCTGGCCTGATATAATCCGCGCCGCGCCGGTGTAGCTCAGTTGGTAGAGCAGCGCATTCGTAATGCGAAGGTCGAGGGTTCGACTCCTTTCACCGGCACCATCCAGATCAAGGGCTTGCACAAACGCAAGCCCTTTGTATTTGGGCCATGGTCTGTATCCGGCAAAATGTCCTTCATTATCAGCCTCACGGCGACAATGACGCGATCTCCGGATAAACTACGCCTTCGCGCCGTTCCATTCAGGCCCCTGTCCGCCTAATTTATTTTCGCCATGATTAAAAAGATACTCGTAGCCAACCGTGGAGAAATCGCGGTCCGGATCATTCGCGCCTGCCGCGAACTGGGCATCCGTTCGGTCGCCATCTACACCGATGCCGACCGGCACGCACTGCATGTCAAGAAGGCGGACGAGTCGTACAACATCGGCTCAGACCCGGTGGTCGGCTATCTGAACGCCCACAATATTGTCAACCTGGCCGTTGCCTCTGGCTGCGACGCCTTGCACCCCGGTTATGGTTTCTTGTCGGAAAACCCGGCGCTGGCGGAGATTTGCACCCGGCGCGGCATCCGGTTCATCGGCCCCTCGCCCGAGGTGATCCGCCAGATGGGCGACAAGATACAAGCCCGCCAGGCCATGATTAAGGTCGGCATCCCGGTCACGCCCGGTTCCGACCATAACCTGGAAAACCTCGAAGAGGCCCGCGCCCTGGCCAACGGCATCGGCTACCCGGTCATGCTCAAGGCCACCAACGGCGGCGGCGGCCGGGGCATCCGGCGCTGCGACTCCGAGGACGACCTGGTCAAGAACTATGAACGGGTTATCTCCGAGGCCAGCAAGGCCTTCGGCAAACCCGAGGTGTTCATCGAGAAGTGCGTGGTCAATCCCCGCCACATCGAGGTACAGGTTCTGGGCGACAGTTTCGGCAATGTCGTCCACCTGTTCGAGCGTGATTGTTCCATCCAGCGCCGCAACCAGAAGCTGATCGAGATTGCACCATCGCCGCAACTGTCCCGCGCCCAACGCGACTACATCGGCAAGATCGCGGTCCAGGCGGCCAGGACGGTAGGCTATGAAAACGCCGGCACGGTGGAGTTTCTGCTCGACCGGGACAACCAGTTCTATTTTATGGAGATGAACACCCGGCTACAGGTCGAGCACACCGTGACCGAGACCATCACCGGCATCGATATTGTCCAGGAGCAAATCCGCATCGCCAGTGGTTTGCCGCTGCAATATAAACAGGAAGACATCAACTACCGCGGCTTCGCCATGGAATTCCGCATCAATGCCGAAGACCCGAAGAACGACTTTCTCCCCAGCTTCGGCCGCATCACCCGCTACTACGCGCCCGGTGGCCCCGGCGTCCGGATCGATGCCGCCATGTACACCGGCTATATCATCCCGCCCTATTACGACTCGATGTGCGCCAAACTGATCGTCTGGGCGCTCGACTGGAACAGCGTGGTCGAACGCGGTAAACGGGTCCTCGATGACATGGTGGTCTACGGCGTCAAGACCACCGTCCCGTATTACCAGGAGATTCTCAACAACGACGAGTTCCGTAGCGGCCGCTTTGACACCGGCTTTGTCGAGGCCCACCCGGAACTTATCGACTATCATGTGCGGCGCCCGCCGGAGTTCATGGCGGCGACGATTTCAGCGGCCCTGGCCGCCCATCTCGGCATGTAACCCCAGGAAATTCAGCAATGGCAAAAGTACACGTCACCGACCTCGTCCTGCGCGACGGTCACCAATCGCTCATCGCCACCCGTATGCGGACCGACGACATGCTGCCGATCTGCGGCAAGCTCGATCAGGTCGGTTTCTGGTCGCTGGAGGCATGGGGCGGCGCCACCTTCGACGCCTGCGTGCGTTTTCTCAAGGAAGACCCTTGGCAGCGGTTGAAGAAACTGCGCAAGGCCTTACCCAACACCCGCATCCAGATGCTGTTACGCGGCCAGAACCTGCTCGGCTACCGCCACTATGCCGACGACGTGGTCCGCGCCTTCGTGCAAAAAGCGGCCGACAACGGTATCGACGTGTTTCGGGTATTTGACGCCATGAACGACATCCGCAACATGCGGGTCGCTATTGAAGCGGTGAAAAAATCTGGCAAGCATGCCCAGGGCGCGATTTCCTATACCGTCAGCCCGGTCCACGACATCGCCTATTTTGTCGAGATGGCAAAACGACTTACCGATATGGGCGTCGATTCCATCGCCATCAAGGACATGGCCGGCCTGCTCACGCCCTATGTCGCCTATGATCTGGTCAAGGCGATCAAGCAGGCCACCGACCTGCCGGTCAATTCGCACAGTCACGCCACCGCCGGCCTATCGACCATGGTGCATATGAAGGCGGTGGAGGCCGGAGTCGACATCATCGACTGTTGCAACTCGGCCTTCTCCGAGGGCGCCAGCCACGCCACTACCGAAAGTCTGGTCGCCGCCCTCGCCGGCACCGAGTACGACACCGGTCTCAGCCTGCCGCTGTTGCAGGAGATCGCCGCCCACTTCAGCGAAGTGCGCAAGAAGTACTGGCAGTTCGAGATGGACTCGCACCTGGTCGATTCCCGCATCCTCACCTCTCAGGTACCCGGTGGCATGATCTCCAACCTGGCCAACCAATTGAAGGAACAGGGCGCGCTCAACCGCATTGACGAAGTGATGCTTGAGATTCCCCGCGTCCGCAAAGACCTGGGCTATCCGCCCCTGGTCACTCCGACCTCCCAGATCGTCGGCACCCAGGCGGTGCTCAACGTGCTCACTGGCGGGCGTTACAAATCGGTTGCCAACGAGGTCAAGAGCTACCTGCTCGGCCGCTACGGCAAGGCGCCGGGCGCCGTCAACGAAGAGGTGCGAAAGATGGCCGTGGGCAATCAGGAGGTCATCACCTGCCGCCCGGCCGATCTGCTCAGCGACGAATTGGACAAGCTACGCGCCGACAGCGAAGGCCTGGCCAAGAGCGACGAGGATGTACTGACCTACGCCATGTTCCCGGATATTGGCCGCACCTTTCTGCTGGAGCGCGCCGCCGGCAGTCTGACGCCGGAGCCCCTGCTGCCGCCCTCGGCCAAGGACGCGACAGTCAGCCCGGCGGTCTATGCGCCAAATGAATTCAAGGTGACCTTGCACGGTGAGACCTACCACATCCGCATCACCGGCAGCGGTCGCAGCGATGAGACCGAACGGCCGTTCTACGTCTATGTCGATGGCATTTCGGAAGAAGTCCTGGTGGAAACGCTGGATGAAATCGAAGTCAGCGCCGGGTCCAATAGCCACCGCAAGGCTGCCGGAAAGGGTGACGCCGCCGCTGGCAAACGACCACGGCCCAGCCATGCCGGCCATGTCACCACCACCATGCCCGGCACCATTGTCGACGTCAAGGTCAAGGTTGGCGATAAGGTCAAGGCCGGCGATGGCATCTTCATCATCGAGGCCATGAAGATGGAAAACGAGGTCCAGGCGGCGGTATCGGGCACCGTGGTATCGGTCCTTATCGCCAAGGGCGACGCCGTAACGCCGGATCAGGTCCTGGTGGAAATACAGCCGGAATAACGGCAGATAACAAGGGACAAGATGCAAGGTTGCGGTTTTTCCCTTGCATCTTGCATCTTGAGTCTTGAACCTTTCTTAATCATGAAACTCGTCCTCGCCTCTACCTCCCCCTACCGGCGCGAATTGCTCGCCCGTCTTGGCGTACCCTTTGAGGTGGCCGCCCCGGATGTCGATGAAGCGGCCCGGCCCGGCGAATCGCCCGACGATACTGCTCAGCGCCTGTCGGTGTTCAAGGCACAGGCAGTGGCGAAGAAATTCCCCGACGCGCTGGTCATCGGCTCCGATCAGGTTGCCCTGCTCGAAGGCCGGCAACTCGGCAAACCCGGCAGCCATGAAAAGGCCGTGGCGCAGCTCCAAGCGATGCGCGGCAAGACACTCGAATTCCATACTGCGCTAACCCTGCTCAACGCCCGTACCGGCCGCACCCAGACCGCCAACGTACCGGTGCGGCTGGTCATGCGCGACTACAACGACGCCCAGATCGAGGCCTATTTACGCCGCGACCAGCCCTACAATTGCTGCGGCAGCGCGCGCAGCGAATCATTGGGCATCGCCCTCATCGCCCGCTATGAAACCGAAGACCCCAATGCCCTGGTCGGTCTGCCGCTAATCAAATTGACCGAGATGTTGGCCAATGAAGACCTGGATGTACTGACGTGGCAACCGGCACCCTCTACCTGATCCCCACGCCGCTCGACGAAGGCCCGCTCGATGCCGTTCTGCCCGAGGAAACCCGACGCATTGCCGCCCGGCTCACCACCTTCGTCGTCGAACAGGCAAAGACCGCGCGCGCCTTCCTGAAACAGGTCGGCACCGCACTGCCCATCCAGCAACTAAGCCTGCTGGAGCTCAACGAACATACCCGCCCCGAGCACCTGGAGACACTGATCCAACCCCTGCTGGCGGGCGTCGATGTCGGGCTGCTCTCCGAGGCGGGCTGTCCGGCAGTGGCCGACCCCGGCGCGGACCTGGTCAACCTGGCCCATCGACGCGGCATCGCGGTGAAACCGCTGGTCGGTCCCTCCTCCATCCTGCTGGCGATCATGGGCTCGGGGCTGGTCGGTCAGCGCTTCACCTTTCATGGTTATCTGCCGGCAAAACCGGAAGAGCGCGCCAGCGCCTTGAAGGCGCTTGAAAAACGCTCGGAACAGGACGACGCCACGCAAATCTTCATCGAGACGCCCTACCGCAATCGGGCCCTGCTCGAAACCATCCTGCTCGCCTGTCGCGGCGACACCTGGCTGAGTATCGGCTGCGGCCTGACCACGGCGGGCGAGCTGGTGGCCACGCACCAGGTGGCGGAATGGCGCAGGCGGGCGTTTGAAATCGAGCGTAGTCCCTGCGTATTCCTGATCCATCGACACTGAGCCAGACGAGGCACTGATATTTTTGTCGGCTTGGCTGCCAGACTCCTAGCGAATGATGCCGCCGCCCAGGCAAACGTCGCCCTCGTAGACCACCACCGATTGGCCCGGCGTCACCGCCCATTGCGGAGACTCGAAACGCAGCTCCAGCTCGTCGTCGGTCAGCCGTTCCAGCCAGCAGGCCGCGTCCTGCTGACGATAGCGGGTCTTGGCGGCATAACGGCGGCCTGGCTCGGGCGGCGGGCCGATCCAGTTCAGGTCGTTGGCGATCAAGACATCCGACAACAGCAACGGATGGTCATGGCCCTGCACCACGATCAATTCATTGCGCGCCATATCCTTGCCGGCCACGAACCAGGGCAAGTCCGCCTTGGCCCAGTTCAGACCACCGATACCCAGGCCTTGGCGCTGACCCAGGGTGTAATACATCAGGCATTGATGCTCACCCACATGGCGACCTTCCGGGGTCCGGATGACGCCCGGATGGATCGGTATGAAGCGTTGCAGGAACTCCCGGAACGGCCGCTCGCCGATGAAACAGATGCCGGTACTGTCCTTCTTGTCGGCCACCGGCAGCCGGGCCTGGCGGGCCAAGGCCCGCACCTCGGGCTTGTTCAGACCGCCAAGCGGGAATAGTGCCCGTTCGATCTGGTGCTGATTCAGGCGATATAGAAAATAGCTTTGGTCCTTGTTGCCGTCGACCGCCTTCAGCAGCCGCCGATTCGGCATCGCGCCGTCCAGCCGGGCGTAATGCCCGGTCGCCAGATGGTCGGCCCTAAGACCGATGGCGTACTCCAAAAAGGCCTTGAACTTGATCTCGGCGTTGCACAGAACATCCGGATTGGGCGTCCGTCCGGCCCGATACTCAGCCAGAAAATAGGCGAAGACGCGGTCCTGGTACTCCCTGGCGAAATTGACCTGTGCGACCTCGATGCCCAACACCTCGGCCACAGCCAGCACATCCTGATAGTCGCGGGCGATGGGGCAGTCAGCTTCGAGATCGTCGGCCTCCCAGTTCTTCATGAACACGCCGATCACCTCGAAGCCCTGCCGTTGCAACAGCCAGGCGGTGACCGCCGAATCGACGCCACCGGACAGGCCGACGACGACGCGGCTCATTGCAGAAGCGGGAACTCGTTGATCAGATCAAGCGGAAAGCGGCGGCCGGACAGATAATCGGCCACACATTGATCGACAAATGGGCTGCGATGCCGCATACGACAGGCCTCGATCTCAGCCAGGGTTAGCCAGACCGCGCGCAGTATGCCGGTATCGAGCGCCGCCGTCGGGTCGAAGCCGGTCACCACGCCGGTAAAGGCGAAACGCAGGTAAGTACGGTCCTTGGTCGGGTGGCGCCAGTGATAGATGCCCAACAACGCATCCGGCTCGAAGTGATGAGCGGTCTCCTCGAACGCCTCCCGGCGCACCGCCATCAGCAGCGACTCGCCATCTTCCAGGTGGCCGGCCGGCTGATTGAACAGGATGCCGCAGTCGGTCTCTTCCTCGACCAGCAGAAAACGGCCGTCCCGTTCGACCACGGCAGCCACCACCACATGCGGTTTCCAGATCGTTGTATCGCTCATAGCGGCTTACCCCACAGGTCATAGTCGTCGGATCGGGTGATTCTAACCCTTACCAAGTCGCCCGGCTGCAATCCCCGCCCCTGGGCGATATGCACCACGCCGTCGATCTCCGGTGCGTCGGCATAGGAACGGGCAGTGGCCCGGCCGCCGCCCACCTCATCGACCAGCACGGTCATCTCCCGGCCCAGGCGTTGCCGCAGTTTCAGGGCGCTGATGTCGGCCTGGACATCCATGAACCGGGCCAGGCGATCCTGCTTGACGTCCTCGTCAACCGGGTCCGCCAGCTCATTGGCCTTGGCGCCCGCGACCGGCGAGTAGGTAAAGGCGCCGACCCGGTCCAGTTGCGCCGCCTCCAGGAAGTCGAGCAATTGATCGAAATCGTCTTCCGTTTCGCCGGGGAAACCAACGATGAAGGTGCTGCGGATGACCAGCTCCGGGCAGACCTCGCGCCAGCGCTCGATCCGCCTTAAGGTGTGCTCGACATCGCCCGGCCGTTTCATGGCCTTGAGGATGCGCGGGCTGGCGTGCTGGAACGGCACATCAAGGTATGGCAGCACTTTGCCCTCGGTCATCAGCGGAATGACGTCATCGACGCTGGGGTAGGGATAGACGTAATGCAGCCGTACCCAGATGCCCAACTTGGCCAGTTCCTGCACCAGTTCCAGCATCCGGGTCTTGACCGGGCGGCCGTTGTAAAACCCGGTGCGATACTTTAAGTCAACGCCGTAAGCGCTTGTATCCTGAGATATTATCAGCAGTTCTTTCACGCCGGCTCGGGCCAGCGACTCGGCCTCGGCCAGCACCTCGCCGACTGGCCGCGAAACCAGGTCGCCGCGCAGGGACGGGATGATGCAGAAGGTGCAGCGGTGGTTGCAGCCCTCGGAAATCTTCAGCCAGGCATAGTGGCGGGGCGTCAGTTTCAGACCGCCGGGCGGAATCAGATCGGCAAATGGATCGTGCGGCCGGGCCAGGTGCGTGTGGACCACGGCCATGACCGCCTCGCTGGCATGGGGACCGGTCACCGCCAGGACACTGGGATGGGCGGCCTTGATGAGCGACGCGCGCGCCCCCAGGCAGCCGGTGACGATGACCTTGCCGTTTTCACGCAGGGCCTCGCCGATGGTCTCCAGGCTCTCGGCCACCGCCGAGTCGATAAAACCGCAGGTGTTGACCACCACCAGGTCGGCATCCCGATACGTCGGCACGATCAGGTAACCCTCGGCCCGCAACTGGGTCAGGATGCGTTCCGAGTCAAAGGTGTTTTTCGGACAGCCCAGACTGACAAAACCGACCTTGGGCAAGGTGTTCATAGAGGGGCTGTTACCACAGGAAAGATCAGGCCGGCCATTCTACTCAAGCCAGATCAGGCTGGCCATGCGGCCGGTGACCCCGTCCCGGCGATAGGAAAAAAAGCGCCGGGCGTCCTTGAAGGTACACAAACCACCGCCGTACACCGCCTCGATCCCCACTGCCGCCAGGCGGATGCGGGCCAGGGCATAAATATCGGCCAGCCACTTGCGCGGCGCTTCGTCCAGGGTGCCCGGAAAGGCTGGCCGGAAGGCCACGGCGGTCAGCGGATGCTGCTCCATGAAGGCCAGCCTGACCTCGTCGCCGACCTCGAAGCTATCCGGACCGATGGCCGCGCCCAGCCAGGCCAGGATTTCGCCGGGCGGCGTATTCATTGCCGCGACCGTCGCTTCCAGCACCCCGCCGGCCAGGCCGCGCCAGCCGGCATGGGCCGCCGCGACCAGCGTCCCGGCCCGGTCGCAAAACAGCACGGGCAGACAATCGGCAGTCAACACAGCGCACACCTGGCCGGGCCGATGGGCGAGGCTGGCATCGGCGCAGGGCGGTTCCAGACCATCGACACGTTCGACCACGCAATGACCGTGAACCTGATTCAGCCACCACGGTTCGGCAGGTAGCTCGGCGCGCAGTATGCGGCGATTTTCAAGCACCGCCTCCAGCGTATCGCCAACGTGACCGGCCGGGTTCATGCTGGCATAAGGGGCCAGGCTCGCCCCGCCGGTGCGAGTGGTCATGAAGGCCCGTACATTGGCCGGCGCCGGCCAGTCCGGAATGAGCCAATCAGGCGTCATCGCCCGCTTCCAGTTCGTTCAACAAACCCTGAAAATCGGCCGGCATGGGCGCTTTCCATTCCATGTGTTCAGCGCTGAACGGGTGCACAAAACCCAGCTTGTAGGCGTGCAGGGCCTGGCGATGGAAGGCCGTGTGGCGGGCCTTCTTGCCGATATAGACGGCATCGCCCAGCAAGGGGTGGCCGATATGGGTCAGGTGGACCCGGATCTGATGGGTGCGCCCGGTGCGCAGATGGCACTCGACCCAGGCCGCGTTACGGTACTGGCGCAGCACCCGGTAATGGGTCTGGGCCGGCTTGCCGTTTTCCACCACCGCCATGCGCACCCGGTTCCGGGGATTGCGGCCGATTGGGGCATCGATCTCGCCTTCCGGCGGCGCGAACAGGCCCTGGGCCACGGCCCAGTACACCCGCTTGACCTGGCGCGCCTGCAGGGCGCGAACCAAGGCGGTCTGCGCTTCCAGGGTCTTGGCCACTACCATCAGCCCGGAGGTATCCTTGTCCAGGCGATGGACAATGCCGGCGCGTGGGACATCGGCCAGCGCCGGGGCGTGATAAAGCAGGGCATTGAGCAGCGTACCGGTCCAGTTACCGGCCCCAGGATGCACCACCAGCCCGGCCGGTTTGTTTATGACCATGACCGAGTCATCCTCGTAGACAATATCCAGCGCCATCGCCTCGGCCTGGTAGGGCTGCTCCGATGGATGAGCCTCGACGCCGATTTCCACCTCCTCGCCGCCCCATACCTTGGTTTTTCGGGTGGCCGGCACGCCGTCGAGGAGTACCCCGCCCTGGTCTATCCATTGCTGGATGCGATTACGCGAATGGTCCGGCAACAACTCGGCCAGACTCTGGTCGAGGCGCCGCCCACCATGTTCGGTGGGGATCGAGAGAATGAAGTTATAAGACATCCGAGATACAATCCCTTGATCTTTTGATTAGGCGTTGAAATGAGACAAATTCTAGCCGTTTTGCTGGCCGCCGCGCTGCTAAATGCCTGTAGCCTGCTGCCGGAACAGATCGACGAGACCAAGGACTGGTCGGCCGCCAAGCTCTATGACAAGGCCAAGGCGGACTTGCAGGACAGCAACTATGCCGACGCCGTCAAGTTCTTCGAGAAGCTGGAGGCACGCTATCCCTATGGTCCTTACGCCCAACAGGCCCAACTGGAGGTCGCCTACGCCTATTACAAGGACAACGAGCCGGTCTCCGCCATAGCCGCCTGCGACCGTTTCATCAAGCTGCACCCCGATCACGCCAACGTCGATTACGCCTATTACCTCAAGGGGCTGGCCAATTTCATCTCGGACCAAGGCCTGTTTTCTGGTCTGGCCGACCAGGACATGAGCGAACGCAATCCCCGCGCCGCCCAGGAATCGTTCGACGCCTTCAAGGAATTGACCGACCGTTTTCCCAACAGCAAGTACACGCCAGACGCCCTGGCCAGGATGCGTTACCTGGTGGACAACCTGGCCTGGCACGAGGTTCATGCGGCCAACTATTACTATAAACGGGGTGCCTATGTCGCGGCGGTAAACCGGGTCAAATACGCGCTTGAACATTACCAACAGGCACCGGCACTGGAACAGGGTCTGACCATCCTGGCCAAGAGCTATGACAAGCTCGGGCTGAACACCCTGCGCGACGACAGCCTGCGGATTCTGAAACAGAATTTCCCGAACGGCGCCCAGCCAGGCGCTAACGGCATCCAGGCGAAAAAGGCCTGGTGGCGCTTCTGGTAATCGCCGGCATCGATTCGGCTGGCGGCTACTGAACAGGCGCGGCCGATACCGTGGTCTCCCATACCCTCAGTCACGCCCACGGCGACGTCGCCGGCTGGCTGGCCACCCTGGCCAGCCAATACGGCGCCGAGCAATGCGCGCTGTTGAAACGTGCCGCCGACTGGCTTGAAACCTATGCCGACGGCTTGAGCGCCGACACCGGCGCGCCACTGACTCGCCATAATCTGGGCGCCGCCGCCATCCTGGCGGGGATGCAGTTCGACGTCGAAACGGTTGCCGCCGCCCTGGTCTGTACCCTGCCCAAGCCAGCCCTGGCCGCCGATCTGGTCGTCCCCGTACTGGGCGAAGCGGTCAGCCGCCTGGCCCTGGGTACCGCCCGCCTGCATCAAATGGACCAACTGCTGGCGGAGGTCCAGCCGGACGGTCAGGATCAGAGCGAGGCCCTGCGCCAGATGCTGCTGGCCATGACCGATGACATTCGGGTGGTGCTCATCAAGCTGGCCGACCGCTGTCAGGCCCTGCGCGAGCTGAGCGACGGGGCGCCGAACTTGCGCCGCAAGATCGCCAACGATGCCCGCGACCTGTATGCGCCGCTGGCCAACCGGCTGGGCATCTGGCAGCTCAAGTGGGAGTTGGAAGACCTGGCCTGCCGTTATCTGGAACCGGATACCTACAAACAGATCGCCCACCTCCTGGACGAGCGCCGACTGGACCGCGAGTGGTACATCGAAAAGGTCATCGATCTGGTCAAGACGGAACTGAATCGGGACGGCATCGCCAACGCGGCGGTCAGCGGCCGGCCCAAGCACATCGCCAGTATCCTGGCCAAGATGCGCAAGAAACACCTGGCCTTCGACGAGGTCTTCGATGTCCACGCGGTGCGGGTGCTGGTCAAGGACATCAAGGACTGCTACCACGCGCTCGGCCTGATCCACAGCCTGTGGCAGCCCATTCCCGGCCAGTTCGACGACTACATCTCGCGGCCCAAAGGCAACGGCTACAAAAGTCTGCATACCGCCGTGGTCGGGCCGGAAAACAAGGCCCTGGAAATCCAGATTCGCACCTTCGACATGCATCATGAAGCGGAACTCGGGGTTGCCGCCCACTGGCGCTACAAGGAAGGCGGCAAGGGCCAGCAGCTTACCGACAAGATCGCCTGGCTCAGACAACTACTGAGTTGGAAGCAGGAATTGGCGGACAGCGCCGAACTGGCCAGGCAATTCAAGAACGAACTATTCCAGGACGAGGTATTCGTACTCACCCCACAAGGCAAGGTGGTCGCCCTGGCCCAGGGCGCCACGCCCATCGACTTCGCCTACGCGGTCCACACCGAGTTGGGCCACCGCTGCCGGGGCGCCAAGATCGACGGCACTCTGGTGCCGCTCGACACGCCGCTCCAATCCGGCCAGCGGGTGGAAATCCTGACCGTCAAGGAAGGCAGCCCCAGCCGCGACTGGCTGAATCCGCACCTTGGTTTCCTGGCCACCTCGCGCGCCCGCGCCAAGGTGCGCCAGTGGTTCAAGCAACTGGATCACGACAGTCACGTCCAGGAAGGCCGCGACATACTGGAGCGGGAACTACATCGGCTCAACCTGAGCAATGTCAATCTGGAACGACTCGCCGTCCGACTCAAATTGGCCAAGCCCGAGGAGTTGTTCGCTGCCCTGGGCCGTGGTGACCTGGGCGCCGGCCAGGTCGCCCGCGCATTGCAGGACGAATTCCAACCCGTGGCGGAAAGGCCCCTGGTGTCAGCCCGCAAGAGTCGAGAAGCGCCGACCGGACTGCTGGTCGAGGGCGAGGCCAACCTGCTGACCCACATGGCCGGCTGCTGCAAACCGGCGCCTGGCGAAGCCATCGTCGGCTACACCACCCTGGGCCGTGGCGTCACCATCCACCGCGCCGACTGCCCGGTTGTCCGGCGTCTGCCAGCCGACAAACGATCGCGCCTGCTCAAGGCCGAATGGGGCATGAGCGGAAAAGAGCTGTTCGCCGTTCGGGTCGCCATCGCCGCCTATGACCGCCCTGGCCTACTCAAGGACATCACCGAACTTTTGACCAAGGAGCGCATCAACGTAACCCAGGTGAACACCCTGAGCCAGAACGAGATTGCCCGCATGGAATTCACCCTGGAAGTAAACAACATAACGCAACTGACCCAGTTTCTGGCCAAGGCCGCCCATATCCGTGGCGTGTTCCAGGCCGGCCGCAAGTAGTTGCGGCACCGCACCGGCCGCTATGCCGGCAAGCGTTTCTGACCCTGGCGAACAACCCTGCGGCGGCGCGCGTCACTACCTGCGCTGGTCCATGAACACCTTGAATTGCGCCGCCGGCACTGGTTTGCTGAAGTAATAGCCCTGCACCTCATCGCAGCCCTGCAAGCGCAGGAAGGCCAGTTGACTGGCCGTTTCCACGCCCTCGGCAATGGCGTGCAGGCCCAGGCTGCTGGCCAGGGTGATGATGGCCGTGACGATGGCCTTGTCGTCCGGGTCGTCGGCGATATTTCTGACGAATGACTGGTCGATCTTCAGCTTGTAGACCTTGAATTTTTTCAGGTAGCTCAAGCTGGAATAGCCGGTGCCGAAGTCGTCGATGGACATGCGGATGCCGCGTTCGTAAAGCCTGTCCATCATCTCGATGGCGGCCAGCGGGTCTTCCATCGCCACTGCTTCGGTCAACTCCAGCTCCAGATGTTCGTGCGCCACATCGAGCTCATCGAGTATGGCCGTGATCCGATCGGGCAAGTCGGCTTGCCGGAACTGCACCGCGGACAGATTCACCGCCATCACCATCGCCGCCATGCCACCGGTCAGCCAGCCTTTCAATTGTCTGGCGGCGGTGCGCAACACCCATTCGCCGATCGGCACGATCAAGCCGCTGTCCTCGGCGACGGGAATAAACGTCGGCCGGCGAGATCATGCCCAGCTCCAGGTGGAACCAACGCAACAGGGCCTCGGCACCGACGATGCGACCGTCCTGGAGGCTGACCTGCGGCTGGTAGTACAACTGCAACTCAGCGCTCCCGTCATTCCCGAGACGGTTCTGATCGGGAATCCAGCC
>JAIMKU010000025.1:14678-27542 GCA_020692235.1 Hydrogenophilus sp. | reverse complement strand
TTCGGAAGCTGGACAAGGTGGCCTATATTCGCTTCGCCTCGGTCTATCGCAGCTTCCAGGACGTCGACGACTTCCGCGACGCCATCCGCGACCTCGACCAATGACCTTCAGCGCCGCCGATCACGGCTTCATGGCCCGCGCCCTACGGCTGGCCGAGCGGGGGCTTTACACCACGACGCCCAACCCCAGGGTCGGCTGCGTCATCGTCAAGGACGGCGTCGTTGTCGGCGAAGGCTGGCACCAAAGGGCCGGCGAGCCTCACGCCGAGGTCCACGCCCTGCGTACCGCCGGCGACCGGGCACGCGGCGCGACGGCCTATGTCAGCCTGGAGCCTTGCAGCCACCACGGCCGCACCCCGCCCTGTGCCAATGCCCTGATCGACGCCGGTCTGGCCCGCGTGGTGGCGGCGATGACCGACCCCAATCCTCAAGTCGCCGGTCGGGGCATCCAGTTGCTGACCCTGGCCGGCATTCGGGCCGAGGTCGGCCTCATGGTGGCCGAGGCGCGCGAGATCAACATCGGCTTCGTCGCCCGTATGACCCGTGGCCGGCCCTGGGTGCGGGTCAAGACGGCCTCATCCCTGGACGGCAAGACCGCGCTGGAAAACGGCGATTCAAAGTGGATTACCGGCCCGGCGGCGCGCCAGGACGTGCAATGCTGGCGGGCGCGGGCCTGCGCCATCCTGACCGGCTCCGGCACGGTGCTGGCCGACGACCCGCAAATGAATGTGCGCCTGGCCGATGTCGAACGCCAGCCGCTCCGGGTTATCGTCGACAGCACCCTGAAAACGCCCCCCTCGGCCCGCATCCTTGAGGGCGGCCAGGTCCTGCTCGTCTGCGCAGTCGAAGACCCGGCCAGACAATCCGCGCTGGAGGCGGCTGGCGCGGAAGTGATCTGTCTGCCCGGCGCCCAGGGTCGGGTGGGCTTGACCATGTTGCTGCTGGAGCTGGCCAGCCGAGGCATCAACGAGATCCACGTCGAGGCCGGCGCGACACTCGACGGCGCCCTGCTGGAGGCCGGGCTGATCGACGAATGGGTCGCCTACCTGGCACCGCTGGTCATCGGCCACCATGCCCGCGGCCTGTTCGACCTGCCCGCCCTGACCGACATGGCCGAACGGCGCGGCTTCGTCCTACGCGACGCCCGCATGGTCGGGGCCGATCTGCGTTTGCTATTGCGCCCCAACTCTTGAAACACAAGGAACGACCCGGAACGATTCCGATTCGATGATGGATCAAGCGGCGGGGGATTGGTCAGGACGCGGCCAGGTATTGACAGGATAAGGTGGATTCAACGCATTAAACGGTTAAACGGGGCATTAAACGGGCATTAAACAGGGACGGACCACGGTTTATTCATTGGTTTGTCATGTAGCTTCGTGCCAGTTCAACCACTGCAAGCCCGGCACTCGGGAAAATTCGCGCACATTGCGCGTCACCAGCGTGACCTGATAACGCAATGCCGTGGCGGCGATCAACATATCGTGCGAGCCAATAGGTGTACCTGCGGCTTCAAGCTCCACCCGGATACGGGCGGCATGAGCCGCGCATTCGCTATCAAACGGTAAAACCTGCATCGGCCGCAGCAATGCGGCCAATGCCGCCAAGCGGGGCTCGGCGGCCTCCGGCGCCAAGCGCAAAAGACCGTAACGCAGCTCGTATTCGACAATGACAGGCACACCGATGTCGGCAGGGGAAAAGGCTTGCAGGCGCGGCACCACCTGCGGGTCGCCGCGAAAGTAGTAGCTGATGGTGTTGCTATCAAGAATCAGCATGACGGGCAATCAAAAGCCAATGCGCGGCACATCGGCTGCTTGCGCGGCAGGGCTTTCGTCACGCAAAGGAAAGTCGGCAAAGCGCCCCGCCAAAGCCAGACAGTCTTGCGGCCACTCATGAGCAGCGTATTTTCGGATCATTTCTGCCACCCAACGGCTTTTCGACAGACCATTGGCCTGCGCGGCCTGATCCACCAGTGCCTGTGTGGCATCGTCCAGATATAACGTGATTTGTGCCATGGCGAAACTCCTTACAATATGAGCCGAACAAGTATATTTTCAATTATACTTATTGAAGCAAGTTCGTCAAACCAGATGCCGCCACATCGACTTTAAGTTCATCGGCGAAACCAACTTATAGCGAAACAACTCTCGATAAGCCGCCGGCCTTTTTTGCCACATCAGAATCAAAATACACGCTGGCGCGGCAGCGGGCGTCACGCCTGGCTGGCCAGGGCGATGAGCGTGGCCAGCTCGGTTAGTTCGACCATCGCGCCCATCGTGTCGCCGGTCATGCCGCCCAGGCGGCGCATTGTCGCCCAGCGTAGGGCCAGCCACGCGGGCACGGCGCCAGCCAGGGCGAGGGCGCCCGATTGGCCGGCGAGCAGTGGTATGGCACCGATAACCAGGATCAGAACCAGCAGCGCAGCGGTCTTGGGCAGGCAGGCCGAGATCGCCGCGCCCAGGCCGCCGGGCCGGACATAGGGCGTGGTCGGCAACAGTGCCAGCAGGCTGGTCCGCCCCAGCAGCGGGGCCAGCAGCAGCGCGGGCCAGGCCCCGGCCTTGACCAGCGTCGCCAGGGCGGCGAACTTGACCAGCAAGACCAGCACGATGGCGGCAACGCCCGCCGGACCGCTGCGCGGGTCCTTCATGATCGCCAGGGTCCGCGCGCGGTCGCCATGGCCGCCGACCCAGGCGTCGGCGCTGTCGGCCAATCCGTCGAGATGCAGACCGCCGGTGACGAGCGCCCAGAGCGCCGTCAGCAGCGCCGCCTGGAGCAGCGGATCGGCATGGCCTAAAAGCCGCTGCAAGGCCGCCAGCAGCAGGCCGATCAAGAGGCCGATGAGCGGATAGGCCAGCGCCGAGCGGCCCCAGTCCGTCGGCTGGGGTTCGGCGCGCAGATTGACTGGCAGCGAAGTCAGGAACTGCAACGCCAAGAGCAGCGCCTTCATGACGGCGGGTTACCGTGGAACACCAATAGCGGCAGGGCCTCGGCGCCGCTGCCCAGCACCCGGACGCGGCTCCGCCCGGCGAACGGCACCTCTACCCGGAACAGGTTGTGAATGGGGATTTGCAGTACTTGGCAGAGGATGACGCGGTTCACGCCGCCGTGGGCCACCAGCAGGATTTTCTGGCCCACATGGCGCGCCAGCAGATCGTTCCAGCCCGCCGTCACACGCGCGGCAAATTCTTCCAAGGTCTCACCGCCGGGCGGTGTGTTGCGGGCCGGATCGCGCCACAGACGATCAAGTTGCTCGGGGTTGCTTTGCCTTATTTCCTCGATGCTGCGCCCCTCCCAGTCGCCGAAACCGATCTCCCTGAACCGTGGCTCGGTCTCGCACGGCAGGCCGAGCCGCGCCGCCAGATCCTGGGCGAACTCGGCGCAGCGCAGCAAGGGCGAACAGATCACCCGCTCCCAGCCCTCGCCGTCCCGCACCGCCGCGCGCATCTGTGCCCAGCCCTGCTCGCTCAATGGGTCGTCGGTGTGGCCACGGAACTTCACCCCGCCCACGGGCTCGCCGTGGCGCAGCAAATCGATCAAGGTTTCATTCATCGCCATTCTCATTCAAAAATCGCATCGATCTTTCCCCAGTCCAGGTGTTCCTCCACCGCGTCCGCCATGCGCGCGATGCCCCGTTCGCGCAGCTCGCCATAATCCAGCGCGGCGGGCGCCGCCAGACCGGCCCAGCGTAGCAGGGCGGCACTCGCGGCGCGGGCGTCAAACAGGCCATGGAGATACGTGCCGAGCACCTGTCCGTCGGCCGAGATTGCGCCATCGTCGCGGTCCGACAAACGCGCAACCGGGCGGGTCATGTCTGGCCCGCGGCTGATGCCGGCATGGATTTCATAGCCCTCGACGACGGCATGGTCCAGTGTCAGATGACCGCCGACGCGGCGCAACTGTTTTTCCGCGCCCAGTTCGGTTTCTATCGCCAGCAGACCCAGGCCGGGGCTACTGCCGAGTGGGCCTTCGATGCCCAGCGGGTCGTCGATCGACCGGCCCAGCATCTGGAACCCGCCGCAGATGCCGATCACCTTGCCGCCATAGCGCAGGTGGCGCAGCAGAGCGGCTTCCCAGCCGTTGGCGCGCAGCCAGTCGAGGTCGGCGCGCACGTTCTTGCTGCCGGGCAGGACGATCAGGTCGGCTGGCGGAATGGCCGCGCCCAGGCCGATGAATTGCAGGTCCACGTCGGGGCGCAGGCGCAATGGGTCGAAGTCGGTGTGGTTGCTGATGCGCGGCAGACGCGGCACAACGATGCGGAATCGGTCGCCGGAGGCCGCCACCACGGGACGCGGCAGGGCATCTTCGGCCTCCAGGTGGAGGTCGTGCAGATAGGGCAGCACCCCCAGCACCGGCTTGCCGGTGCGCGCCTCCAGCCAGTCCAGACCGGGTTTCAACAGGCCAATATCGCCACGAAAACGGTTGATGACGAAGCCCTTGACCCGCGCCTGCTCGGCCTCGGACAACAGCTCCAGGGTGCCCACCAGATAGGCGAAGACGCCGCCCCGATCGATGTCGGCGATCAACACCACCGGGCAATCGGCGGCCTCGGCGAAACCCATGTTGGCGATGTCGCGGTCACGCAGGTTGATCTCCGCCGGGCTGCCCGCGCCTTCGACCACCACGAAGGCGTAAGCCTGCTTGAGCCGGCCGAAGGATTCCAGCACCTTGCCCAGCAGACTGGGCTTGTGACCGTGGTAATCGCAGGCATCCAGGTCGCCGACCGCATGACCCTGGACGATGACCTGGGCACCGACGTCGCTGTTGGGCTTGAGCAGCACCGGGTTCATGTCGCTATGGGGCGCCAGGCCGCAGGCCTGAGCCTGCACCGCCTGGGCGCGGCCGATCTCGCCGCCATCGACGGTCACCGCGCTGTTCAGCGCCATGTTCTGCGGCTTGAACGGCGCCACCTTCAAGCCGCGCCGGGCGAGGACGCGGCAAATCCCCGTTACCAGCGCGCTCTTGCCGGCATCGGAGGTGCAGCCTTGCACCATCAACACCTTGCCGCTCATGGCAAGCGCCTCAATGCATTCTCCAATCGAAGCCAATCACTCTCTGCTCCCGGAAGCCCGCAGCGCAGGCTGGGCGGTATATCAAAGCGGCGTAGCCAGATTCCCTGTTGCGCCAGCCGATCCTGGATCACCGCTGCCTGATTCGTCCTGAGCCACTGGAACAGCGCGCTGCCGCCGCTCGGGGGCAGGCCGTGGCGGGTTAGTAAATTAGCGAGGCGCTGACCCGCCAGCCCTAAACGCGAGCGTTCGGCAGCCTGCCAGGCGAAGTCTTCCAGCGCTTGTCGCGCCACCCAGCGTGCCGGATGGGCCAGCGTCCAGGGCCCCAACGCCTCATCCATGCGTGCCAGCAATTCGGGCCACGACAGCACGAAGCCGACCCGCGCCCCGCCAAGGCCAAAAAACTTGCCCAGCGAGCGCAACACGACCAGTCCTTCCCGGCCGGCGTGTTGCGCCAGGCTGAGCGCCGGAGTCGCATCGACGAAGGCCTCGTCCACCACCAGCCAGGCGCCGCGCTGCGCCAGCCTGTGCTGCCAGGCAAGCAGGGTCGCGGTGTCGAAGGTTTCGCCGCTGGGGTTATTGGGGTTAATCAGCACCAGCACGTCCAGCCGGTCCAGCCAGCCTTCAACGTCGCGACCAGGGAGGGAAACGACCTCGTGGCCGTGTCGCGCCCAGGCCGCAGCGTGCTCCGCATAGCCCGGCTGCGGCACGCCGACGCGGCCGCGCGGGCGCAGGCTTGGCAGCATGCGGATGGCGGCCTGCGAGCCGGCCGCCGGCAGCACATGAGCGCAGCCATAATATCTGCGCGCCGCGTCCTCCAGACCGTCGTCGCTTTCCGGCAGGCGCTGCCAGCAATCCGCCGGCAGGGCGGGCACCGGCCAGCCGGCGGGGTTGATGCCGGTGGACAGGTCGAGCCAGTCCGGCAGCGCGATGCCGTAGCGCTGAGCCGCCTGATGAACATTTCCGCCGTGCTCAAGCAAGCGCCCACCCTCCGATACCGGCCAGCGCCAGCCACAGCCATACCCCGCGCCACACCAGCGTCACGGCGCGGCCGATGTCGCGCTCGCCCGGCACCGCACCCGCGCCGAGCGGGGGACGCAGCTCAAGCTGGCCGTGGTACATGGCCGGTCCGCCAAGTTGCACGGACAATGCGCCCGCCCCCGCCGCCATCACCGGTCCGGCGTTGGGGCTTTGCCATGCCCGCGCCTGCTCGCGCCAGCAGCGCCAGGCTGTATTGCTGCTTCCGAGGAGCACGTAGGTCAGCGCCGTGAGCCGGGCCGGAATCCAGTTGAGCGCGTCATCCAGGCGCGCGGTGGCCCAGCCGAAATGGCGGTAATGCGCCGTCTTGTAGCCCCACATCGCATCCAGTGTGTTGGCGAGCCGGTAGGTCACCGCGCCCGGCGCGCCCGCGACGAAAAACCAGAACAGCGCGCCGAACACGGCATCGCAGCCGTTTTCCAGCACCGACTCCACCCCGGCGCGGACCACGGCGCTTTCGTCCATGGCCGCCGTGTCGCGGCTGACGATGCGGCCGACCTTTTCCCGCGCCCGTTCCAGGTCGCCAGCCTGCAAGGCGGCGCGGATTTCGTCGCTATGTTGCCCCAGGCTGGCGCCGCCCAGGGTGAGATAAAGCAGGATGACCTCACCCAACCAGGCGTAAGTACCCATGACGCGTAAGCCAAGCCACAGCGGCAGGGCGATGCCGCCCAGCAACAGCAATAGCGAGCATAAGCCGCGCAGGCGGCGGGGCCATGGCGCAACAGCATCCGAACCGTAAAACCAGGCTTCCGCGCGGTTTGCCAACCAGCCGAACCCGACCAGGGGATGCCAGCGAGGCGGCTCCTTGAACAGGCGGTCGAACAGCACGGCAAGGAGCGCGGTAAGGGAGGCAGTCATGGTTTAGAAACTTGGTGCCGGGGCCGGGGTGTTGCCGGTGATGTCGCCGAGGTAGGCAAGTAGATGGATGGCGAACGGCGAGGCTTTCATTCTGTGCCCGCGTTCATGAACAACAACTCGGGCTGGGCCTGCCCTCCCGGCACCCGAACACGGCTGGTCGAGGCGAACGGGATGTTAAGGCGGAACAGGCAGGTACTCGGTATCACCAGTAACCGGGCCAGGACAATGCGGACCACATCGCCATGACAAATCGTCAGCACCCTCTTACCGGCATGGCGCTCTAGCAAATCGTCCCAACCCGCCGCTACCCGGCCAGCGAAGGCAAGCAGGGGTTCGCCGCCGGGCGGGGTGTATCGAGCCGGGTCCCGCCGGAAGCGCTCCAAGGCCTCCGGTTCATTGGTGGCGACTTGTTCTGCCGTGAGCCCTTCCCAGGTGCCTTGACCGATTTCGCTCAAGCGGGGATCGCTTTCCAGCGGCAGACTCAAGCGGGCGGCCAACTCGGCGGCAAAATCAGCGCAGCGCCGCAATGACGAGGTAACGATGACGTCCCAATCGCCGGCGTTGCCCGCAGCGACGCGCATCTGCTCCCAGCCGTCCGCGCTTAGTGAATCGTCGCGCTGGCCGCGAAACATCACCCCGCCTTCGGGCTCGCCATGGCGCAGCAGGTCGATCAAGGTTTCAGCCACCGTTTTTCCCGGCCACCCCGGCCTCGGCGAAGGTTGCCATCTGGCCGTGCAGGGCGGCGGCCAGGCGCAGGATGGGCAAGGCCACCGCCGCGCCGCTGCCTTCGCCCAGACGCAGGTCGAGGTTTATCAGGGGCCGGGCGTTCAGGGCTTGCATCAGGTGGACATAGCCCGGCTCGGCCGAGGCGTGGCCGAAGAACAGCCAGTCGGCGGTGTCGGGACGGATACGCAGGGCCAGCAGGGCGGCGCTGCTGGCGATGAAACCATCCACCAGCGCCGGCAGGCCGGCCTGGGCGCTGGCGATATAGGCGCCAGCAAGGGCGGCGATTTCAAAGCCGCCAACATGGCGCAGGATTTCCAGCGGCGAGGTCAGCGCCGACCCATGCAGCGCCAGGGCGGCGTCGATGATTTGCGCCTTGCGGCTGACGCCATTGGCGTCCAAGCCGGTTCCTGGACCGGCAATTTCAGACGCCGATTTCCCCAGCAGGGCACAGGCTACGGCCGTGGCGGCGCTGGTGTTGGCGATGCCCATCTCGCCGCCGATGAATAGCTGGGCATTGCCCTGCAAGGCCCGCGCCACTGCGCCCCGTCCTGCTTGCAGGGCTGATGCAAGTTGCTCCTTGCTCATGGCGGGTTGACGGCGGAAATTGGCCGTGCCCTCCCCCGCCTTGCTGACGATCACGCCTGGCAGGGCAGCAGAATCGGCCTTGCTGCCCACGTCCACCACCTCCAGCGAGGCGCCCAGGTTGCGCGCCAGCACGCTGATCGCGGCGCCGCCATGGGCGAAATTGGCGATCATCTGGCCGGTGACGGCCTGGGGAAAGGCCGAAACGCCCTCCTCCGCGATGCCATGATCGGCGGCGAACACCGTGATGTGTACCCGCTCCAGGCTGGGTTGCTGGGTGCCCTGCATTGCTGCCAGACGCACGGCGATTTGTTCGAGACAGCCGAGCGAGCCGGGCGGCTTGGTGAGCTGGCCCTGGCGGGCTAACGCTGCGGCCAGAATGGTCTGATCGATGGGTTGAGCCGGTGTTTCCAGCCATTGCATGGTCATAGAGCATTTCCTTTCAATACCAGCGGCAAACCGGCCGCGACGAAAACGACCCGCTCGCATATCTGCGCCAGGTCCTGATGCAGGCGCCCCGCTTCGTCGCAGAAGCGGCGCGACAGCTCGCCCAGCGGCACGATGCCCATGCCGACTTCGTTGCTCACCAGCAAAACGCGTCCCGGCAGTCTGGTCAGGGTCTCCAGCAGGGCGGCGCGCTCACGGCGGAACAACGTTTCGTCCTCGGCGGCAAGCAGGTTGTTGAGCCACAGGGTCAGGCAGTCCACCAGCAGACAACGGTCCGGACTCGCCGCGCCCTGAAGCGCGGCGGCGAGGTGCAAAGGTTCCTCCACCAGCCCCCACCCGGTGGGCCGCCGTGCCTGGTGGTGGGCGATGCGCTCCGCCATTTCGGTATCGCCGGCGGTGGATGTGGCGATATAGACGACCGCCAGCCCACTCTCGCCGGCAAGGCGTTCGGCCAGGGCGCTCTTGCCCGAACGGGCGCCGCCGAGGATCAACTCCTTCATGCCGAATTTCCCCAGGCATCAAGAAATACCATATCTTCCAGCAGGTGCCCTTGCGTCCATCCCTCCAGTTCTAGCATGGGTGCGGAGTAAAACGCTTCGACATGCCCCAGGCAGAGAATGGCGACGGGCTTGCTGCCCGGCGGCATGGTGAGCAGGCTGGCCAAGGCATCGGGATCGAACAGCGACACCCAGCCCAGGCCCAGCCCTTCCGCCCGCGCTGCGAGCCACAGGTTCTGGATGGCGCAGGCCACCGAAGCGAGATCCATCTCCGGCAAGGTGCGCCGCCCGAAGATATGGCGTTCGCGTCCGTCAGCAAGGGCGGCCACCAGCACTTCGCCGCAGTCCAGGATACCCTCGACCTTGAGGCGCATGAATTCCTCCTGGCGCTCGCCGAGGGCCTCCGCGGTACGCCGGCGTTCCGCCTCCACCAAGGCATAGATCTGCTGGCGCAAGTCGGCCCGGGTAATGCGGATGAAGCGCCACGGCTGCATCAACCCGACGCTGGGCGCCCGATGCGCCGCTTCCAGCAGGCGCTGCAGGGTGTCCGGATCGACGGGGTCGGGCAAAAAGTGGCGCATGTCGCGACGTTCGGCGATGGCGCGATAAACCGCAGCCCGGTCGGCCTTGCTGAAACGATGCCGTTCAACCGACATCAGAATTTTCCCTTTCCGCGACGGCTGGCGAGGCGGGTTGCGCCAGCGCCTGACGGACATAGTCGACGGGCAGATTGTAACGGGCTGCCAAGGTCTCGGCATTCTCGCAACTGGCATGGATATCGGCGAGCCAGCCTTCCAGTCCGGTGGAGAACGAGCGCCCGGCTCGTTCTCCCACCTTTGCCACGCCCCCGGCCATATCGTATTTTTCCGCATAGCCGCGCGGCGTCACCATCAGGCCATCGCGGAGGTAAGTGTTGGAGTTGCCGATCAGCACCGTGGAGAGCATGCCGATATCGCATTCGGCCATTTGTTCCAGTGTGGTGAACTCGATGCGCTGTTTTTTGCGGTAGGCGGATTTGACGATCGCCACCGGGGTATCAGGCCTTCGACTCAAGAGCAGCAGCCGTTGCGCCTCGACGATCTGCCCGGTGCGGCGACCGCTTTTCGGATTGTAGAGGGCAATGACGAAATCGGCTGTGGCGGCCGCCGCCAGACGCCGGGCAATGACCGGCCAGGGTGTGAGCAGGTCGGACAGGGAGATGGCGCAGAAATCGTGGGTCAGCGGCGCACCCACCAGAGCGGCGCAGGCGTTGAGTGCCGAGGCGCCCGGCACGATCTCCACTGCTATCCCCGAGGTGGGCGTCCAGCCGGACTGGAACAACACCTCGAAGGTGGGCCCTGCCATACCGTAGACACCCGCGTCGCCGGAGGAGATCAACGCCACGCGGCGACCGGCCCGCGCCCGCGCTAGGGCCTCGACAGCCCGATCCAGCTCCTCAGTCATGGATTTCTTGATCACCTCCTTGCCATCGAGCAGGTCTTCCACCAGGCGGATGTAGGTGCCATAGCCGATCACCGTGTCGGCCTGGGCGATTGCGTCGCGTGCCGCCTGGGTCATGTGTTCCTTGTTGCCGGGGCCGATGCCAACCAGGGTGATTTTGCCGCTTTCAGTCATGGGAAATCCTTGCAATGGAAATGGTGGCATTGCGGCCGTCCGGGCCGCGCAGCTTGTGTTTTTCGACGATCAGATGCGCCATGTCGGTGCCGGCGGACAGGAGCGCCGCCGCTTCCGCTACCGAGGGGGTGCCGGTATGGCGGCGTACCGTTTCGGAAGGATGGGGAACCGGCACGGTGGCCAACTGCGCCGCCGGGTAGAAGACAACAGTCCAGCGGTGGGTTTCGGCCAAGGCAACAAGCCCCGCTTCGTCGCGTTTCAGATCGATACTGGCGACGGCAGCCACATCGCCGACTGTCGCACCCGCCAGGGTCAATGCCTCGGCAAGCGCCTGTTGCAGGGTGTCCAGCGGCGTGCCCCGGTCACAGCCGATACCTACAGCGAGCCTCATTCCTGCCCTTTCGGCGGGCGGTAGGTGATCAATTTCCCAGCCAGTGCCGGGGCCAGCGACGCCGGCATCTCCCGCTGGCTCGCCCAGAGCACGCTGGCATAGACATCCGGGTTCACGTCCTCGATGCGGGTATAAAGGCGGATATTGGCCGGCAGGGGCTTTTCCAGTGGCCACCAGTCCCGGCGTCCCGCCTCTTGAACGAAGGCCACCGGTTCGTCGTTGACCATCGCCGCACAGGCACGGGTGACGGCAGTCTTGCTGGCTTCCAGGCGCCAGCCCAGATCCCGTCCCAGGATGTCCACGGCTATCGTTCCCCGTGCATCCGATGCAGTAGTGAGCACCGGCGTCAGCCCCATGGCTTCCGCCAGATGTACGGCCAGCGCGTTGGCGCCCCCCTGGTGTCCGGAGAGTACGGGGATTGCAAAGCGCCCGGCTTCATCCAGCACCACGACGCCGGGGTCTGTTTCCTTGTTCTTCAGATGGGGGGCGATCAGCCGTACCACGGCGCCGAGCGAGACGATGCAAACGATGCTGTCGAAGGCGGCAAACAGCGCCGGCACCTGGTCGCCGGTCTTGCCGCTGTAGCAGGCGGCGGCGCCTGGGGCGGCAGTCTCGGCTTCCGCGCGAAACTTTTCGGGGGCGAACAGGCGCACCCCCGGCAATGCAGCGACCACTTTGCTGGCCAGGGCGATGCCATGACGGGTAATGGCAACCACGGCCACCCGGTCACTCGCAAAAGGCATGAGAGCATTCATTGTTCCGTCTCCGTATCTTTCTTGCGGCAACCGCGCCTCATCGGCGGCCGCTGCCGGCCGGGGTTATGAATCAGCATGAGGGAGAGGTAGGACACCGTCTCTCCGCGCAGCACGGTGACGTCGCTCACCACGCGCTCGTCAGGCGTGCCGACTTTCTCGACAAACACCGCTTCATGGGTGAGGCCGCGCCGGGCGAGGAGGTCGAGCACCTTATCCAGCATGGGTTTGATCTTGAGCAGCACCAGGCTGTCGAATTCGTCGAGCAGGTGGTCGATCACCTCGACGCCATAGGACGCAGGAATCACCGCCAGCGTATCGTCGGCGTCGGCCAGGGGGGTGCCGACGGCGGCCGCAGCCGCGCAGTAGGAGCTGACGCCGGGCAAGACCTCGACTTCAACCATCGGCACCAGTTCGCGCACGGTGCGCGCAAGATGGCCGAAAGTGGCATAGGTGGAGGCGTCGCCCTCGGCCAGAAAGAGCACGTCCCGCCCGTTCGCCAGCAGTTCCAGCGTCCGCGCGGCAGCCCGCGCCCAGGCGCGCACCAGCACATCCTTATGGGTGGTCATGGGAAACACCAGCGGCTCGGCGTCGGGCGGTATGGAAAAACCGCCGCGGCGAACGATGTCGAGCGCATAGGAGGCTTCGTCTTCCTTCTTCACCGGGTAAGTCCAGCGCGCACCGGTGGCAAGCGCGGCAGCTGCGCGCCGGGTGATGTCGTCAGGGTGACCGGGGCCGAGGGAAACGCCGATCAGTCGGCCGAATTGCTTGGTCATGGTAATTCCTTGTTGCTGGAGACAATCCAGACAGTAAATGTAGCCCGCATGGAGCTTTGCGGAATGCGGGGCAGCTGGTGGCGCCGACACTTATGCCCTACCGGGCACCCCCGGATTGCGCTGCGCTCCATCCGGGCTACGTACTGTGGATACTATCCAGATAGGGTTCAGTGCGGCC
>JAIMKU010000025.1:13976-14668 GCA_020692235.1 Hydrogenophilus sp. | reverse complement strand
TGTCAAGAAGCGGCTGGCTGCGTGCCGCGGAAAGTTGCACCACCACCCATGCGGCGCCCGTCTTCGCGAGGGCGGCGGTGGCGGTGGCGAGGTTTTCGAGGGTGGCGAAGTTCATCACCAGACGCCCGCCGGGCTTGAGGCGAGAAAAACTCAAAGCAATCAGCTCGGCCAGCTCGCCGCCGGAGCCGCCGATGAATACGGCGTCCGGATCGGGCCAGGCATCCAGTCCGGCAGGTGCGCGGGACTCGATCAGGGTGTAGTTGGTGGCGCGCAAACGACGGGCATTCTCGCGGCAATTGGTCGCGTCGGCAGCATTCTTTTCGATAGCAAAGACATGGCCGTGGCGGGCAATCCGCGCCGCTTCCAGCCCCACCGATCCGGCGCCGGCGCCGATGTCCCAGACGATGCTGTCCGCCCGCAGGCCGAGCTTGGCGAGCGATACCGCACGCGCTTCCAGTTTGGTGATCAATCCCTTGTCCGGTTGCCGCTGGACGTAGTCGCCATCCTCGAAGCCGAACAGGGCGCGGTTATCCGGCGATCCGCAGTGCTCGATCAGCACGATGTTGGGATCGGGGAAACGGCTGCGGGCCGCCTCCTCCAGGGGCAGATCGTGGAACAGGGCTTCATCGGCAAGATGCAGGCGCGCCGCCACCGAAATTCGCAATGCGCCGCCGAATCCGACCGCCAGCAAG
>JAIMKU010000025.1:12003-13914 GCA_020692235.1 Hydrogenophilus sp. | reverse complement strand
ACCAGCGGGTAAAGCCCGTGGCCGGGCGTGGCGCCTTCGCACCACTCGCCGGCATCGGCAGTGTGCACCGAAACAATCTTCATCTCCTGCCATGGGCGCTTGAGCCGGGCACAAGCGATCTGGAGCGTGGATGGCGCGGGGAGCACCCGCACCGCGTCGGCGCCGAGTTTGGCTATCATCAGACTGCCGATGCCGTGGCACAGGGGGTCGCCGGTAGCCAATATCGCCACTTCAAGGCCGTCGGCACGCGCCTGGCGCACCCACTCCGGCACCTGCGAGAGCAGGCCGTCCATGGCGCGCAGTTCCGCACCGGGTGGCAGGTGGGGCGCCACCCGATCGAGCATGCGGCGCACGCCGATTACCAGCCCGGCAGCGGCGAGTTCAGCACGCGCCGCTTCCGTCAGGCTGGGCCAGCCATCGTCGAGTATGCCCACCAGGGTACAGATTTCCTTCATTCGCCCTCCTCCACGATGGCGATGGGCCGCCCCTCGAAATCGCAAGCCAGCACGGTGAGCCGGTATTCGCCCGGATAGCGCGCGCGCAGGCTGAGAATGGCGCGATCCGCCAGCGCGCGGTGGAAATTTTCGGACAGCCCCAATTCACTCAACCGCTCAGCGGCGAAACGAGCCGTTTCGGCGGCGCGTATCTCCGCAACCAAGTCAGGCGGGGCACCCGCCGCTGTGGCGGCCTCGGCGACCAGGTCGCGGTCCACTTCCTCGCGCCAGGCATGGGTAACGGACAGTCCCTGGGCGATCTTGGTCAGTTTGCCCACCATGGCGCCGACGATGATCCGCTGCATGCGCTGCCTGGTCGCGGCCAGGAAGGCTGCCTTTACAAAGTCGCCCATCTGCACGAAACAGGCTTCGTTCAGTTCCGCAAACTCCCGCATGGCGCATTTTTCGGTGCGCCCGCCGGTGGTGAAAACGACCGTGGTTTGCCCCTGATTCGCCGCGACATCCACTGCCTGTACCACGCAGGCGCGGAAGGCGGCGGTGGAATAGGGGCGTACGATGCCGGTGGTGCCGAGTATGGAGATGCCGCCGAGGATGCCTAGGCGGTTATTGAGTGTCTTCTTCGCCATCTCCTCGCCGCCGGGCACGGAAATGGTCACTTCCAGGCCGTCCCCGGCCTGGAAAATCCGGCTGCCGGCGGCACTCACATTTTCCATGATGTTCTTGCGCGGCACTGGGTTGATTGCCGGCCCGCCCACCTCCAGGCCGAGGCCCGGCCGGGTGACCACGCCAATGCCGGCGCCGCCCTTGAGCACGATCTCTCCGGCGGCGCCAGGCAACCGGCGCACATCCGCGGTCAGATGCGCGCCGTGGGTAGCATCCGGGTCATCCCCGGCGTCTTTAACGCTCACCGCATACGCCACCGTGCCGTCGGTCCAGCCGTCGGTGATGGCGAAGGTGACCTGCCGGGCATTAGGCAGCACGCAGACCACGCTGTCCGGCACGCGTCCCTCGACCAGTCCAAGGGTGGCCGCTGTGGCCGCCGCCGCCGAGTTGGCGCCGGTGGTAAAGCCGGTGCGGTTTCCCCGCTCGCGCTTGCGGTCGCCCTTGCGGATTTTCTCGGGGAGGATATGGCCTTGTGTCATGATGTCGGCGATATGTTCAGACAGTCTCGCGCTGGCGGGTTTCCGCCAGGGACAGCAGGGCGTGCAGGGCAGCGATCACCAGAGTGGACCCTCCCTTGCGCCCACGGGCGACGATCCACGGCACGTCATCGAGTTCCGCCAAGAGGGCTTTGGATTCGGCCGCCGAGACGAAGCCGACCGGCATGCCGATCACCAGCGCCGGGCGCACGCCTTCCTCTCGGATCAGGCGCACCACTTCGATCAGTGCGGTCGGCGCGTTGCCGATGCCGATAATCGCCCCGTCCAGCCGCCCCAAACGCTGCGCCTTCTGCATG
>JAIMKU010000025.1:2315-11916 GCA_020692235.1 Hydrogenophilus sp. | reverse complement strand
TGCTTCAGGCGGACTGGGGACAGGCCGACGCAGATCATCTCCACGTCCGCCACGATGGCGGTATCGCCGCGCAATACCGCGGCGAGTCCGGCACGCATGGCCTCCGGGTGGAAGGCGGCAAGCCCGTTGAACTCGAAATCCGCCGTGGCATGGATCATGCGCCGCACCAGCAGCCACTGTTCGGCGGTGTAGTCGTGATGGCTCACTTCGCGGTCGATGATGGCGAAGGAATCGTGCTCGATGGCCGCGCCCGCCGCAGTGAGTTGTTCGGTGACGATATTGCTGTTCATCGTGACGTCTTCAGGAGGGGATGGCGACCGGATGGTCATGTCCATGGTCATGGTGGTGCGCATGTGCCGAAGCGGCGGCGAGGCGGTATTTGCAGCCGTCGCATTCCAGCATTCCGCCCGTACTTGCACCTTGCACCCGGCTATCCGCGAGGGCTAGGACGCCCTCGTCGAAGCCGAAGTGCCCGCCCAGCGCGAACGCCACTTGCGAGTAGGCCGTGCGCAGGCGCGCCACCTGTGCCTTGATGCGCTCGATCAGCAGGCCGGTGAAGAGATACACCGGCTGGATCACGATCTGGGTCATGCCCAGTTTCACTTGCCGCTGCACCACGGTCTCCAGGCGCGGAAAAGCGACGCCGGTAAAGGCGATGTCCACCAGATCGTGGTGGGCATCCTCGAACAACCAGCGCGCGATCCGGGCCACTTCGCCGTTGGCGCCGGCATCCGAGGAACCGCGGCCGAGCAGGATGACGCCGGTGGTCTTGGGGTCCGGCATGGCCAGTTCGTGCATCAGGTGGTCGATGCGCTGCTTGAGCACCGAGTACACCTCGCGCCCCATGCCGAGGTGGGGCAGGCACGAGAATGTCACGGCGGGGTGGCGCAGGCGGGCCGCTTCGATTGCAGCGGGAATTTCCATCTTCACATGCCCGGCGGCGTTCAGTACCAGGGGCAGCGCGATGACCTGCCGGCTTCCGGCAGCAGCGCGATCCAGCCCTTCATCGAGCAGCACGTCGGCGAGTTCGATAAAGCACGCCTCAACGCGCCAATCGGGATGGCGGGCCCGCCACGTGGCGGTAAAGCGCAAGGTCTCTTCGTTCCCCGCCGGGTTGCGGGAGCCGTGGCCGATTAGCAAGATCGTTTCGTTCATGATGTCTCCTTCCCGCTCTGTGAGGGGCGCGTCCAGGCCGTGCCCGTCAGCGGAGCGCATAGTTGAAAACCGTGTCCGTTCCATCGTCCCAGCCGTCCCACAGGTAATCGTTGGCGATACCGTCGGCGATTAGACGAAAGGCGTAGCGCACCTGTTCCTCGTAGAAGCCGCAGAAGGCGCCGGTGCGGTCCATGCCGCCGTTCATCTCGTGCGCTTCCGCCGGACAGGGCGAGCCGCAGAAGTGGCGGATGGTGCAGTCGCGACAGGGCGGGAAGGTGTCCACGTCGCGTCCCGTGACGAGACGGAAACCGTCGGAACGGAGCATCGCCTCCACGTCCGATTCGAACAGGTTGCCACCGCGGAAGCGCGGCAGGCCGATGAACTCGCTACACGGATAGAGATCGCCGTCGGCGGCAAGGGCGAAGAAGGCGCGGCCACCGCCGCAGGGTGAAATATCGCACATCAGCCGTCGCGCCGACGGTGCAAGGATGGCAAGAAGGATGTTCGCGAAGTTAGCCACCACCAGCTTGCGCCCGGTTTCCCGGTACAGTTCGTGGCTACGGTCAAGCGCGGCGATGAAGGCGCGCGCCATATCGGGGTCGGCCGGTTTCACGCCGCGGGCACCGGGTAGGGTGCAGCGGACGGTATTGAGCATGCAGGTCGGCACCTCGCGGGCATGGAACAGCTCGACCATCCGCGTCAGGTGGGTGAGGTTCTCGGTGGTGCAGGTGGTGATCACGCTCCAGGCGTCGTAACCGCGCAGCGCATCCATCGCCTTCAGCACCCGCGCATGCACGCTGCGGCCGGACCAGGTATGGCGGGTCGAATCGGTGATCGCCGCCTCGGGCCCGTCGAGGGAGAGACCGATGCTGACTTCGCGGGCGGTGAGAAATTCGATCGCCGAGCGGTCGAGCAGCGTGCCATTGGTCTGGAGGCCGAAGACGAAATCATCGCCGAAGGCCTCGATGGCGGCGAACACCGCATGCCGGTTCAGCAGCGGCTCGGAGCCGTGGAAGATGATGCGCGGCCGGCGCCCTTCGGGCATCACCGTCGCGAAGTAACGGCGCAGCTTGTCCAGCGCCGCCAGCAACTTGTCTTCCGGCATGTGGCTGCCGTCGCGGCGCATTTTGCCGGGCAGGTAGCAATAGGTGCAGTCGAGATTGCAGCGCTCGGTGGGGTTCACGTAGACGGCCGACGGCTTCAGCTCGAAGCGCAGCGCATGCAGCTCGCGGCTGAAGTCGCCGGCTTTCTCGCGGTAGGCATCGAGCAGCGGCCCGCCGGCCAGGGTGTCGGCGACCTGTGTCTTGTCCACCAGCGCCCAGAAGGCGGTGCCGGGGTCGATCAGCGCCACATAGCGGGCGTGGCCGATGTCCACCGGGGTTAGGACCGCAGCCGTCATTTCGTTTTTTTTCGATCCATCAGCACGTAGTGCGAGAGACCGACCCCCTCGGGGTTGCAGCTCTTGCGCATGGCGATAATCGGCACCGGCGCCTTGGTGGCGGCGGTGGCGGTTTGCTGGTGCTGTCCGGGTTTGGTTTTTTGCATTGTCGTCTCCTTGTGTGCAGAAAGCAGAAAGGGCTGCCGTCAGGTTATTGCGCTGTATTTACGCCCTTGCGGAAGCGATGGGTAAAGCCGGCATCATACAATTTCGATCTCTTCAATTCCGGCCACTGGCGCGCGCCCAGTACGGGGCTGACGATAATCATGGCCTGACTCGTGACCTTCTCCGCGCGGCACTTGTCGCGGATATCGGCGAGCGTGCCGCGAATGATTTTTTCCTCGCCCGGCCAGCTGGTCTTGTGCACCACAACCACCGGCGCGTCCGCACTCCAGCCGGCCGCGAGCAGTTCCTCCATCACCTTGTGCAGCAGGGTGATGGAGAGGAACAGGCACAGCGTGCAGTGATGCTGCGCGAGTTCATGCAGTGATTCGCCCTCCGGCATGGGCGTGCGGCCGGCGATGCGGGTGAGGATGACGGTTTGCGTCACCTCGGGCAGGGTCAGGCTCTCAGTCGCCGCGGCGGCCGCAGCCATCGCCGACGACACCCCCGGCACTACGCCGATCTCGACACCTGCGGCATCCAGCGGTTGCACCATCTCGATCAGTGCGCCGTAAAGCGTAGGGTCGCCGGTTTGCAAACGCACGATTGTCGCGTGCCGTCCGGCCTGATCGATGAGCCAGGCGGTGATTTCTTCCAGCGTCATATCCTTCGAATCGCGGATGACGCAGCCTGCCGGGGCGTAACGCGTGGCCGCCTGGTCCACCAGCGATCCGGCGTAAAGGACGGCGCCCGCCCCTTCGAGCAGGCGCCGCCCCTTGACGGTGATCAATTCCGGATCGCCCGGACCGGCGCCGACAAACCAGACTTTTCCCACTTTCAGTCCGCCAGCTTCAGCGACTTCACCGCGAAGCAGGTATCGACCAGCGGCTTGTTCTCGTGGCGCTTCAGCAGCCTGACAAGGGCATAGGTGAACAGCGGCTCAACCGCCACGATCGCCAAGTAGGACGAGGCGAAGGCTGCCCAGGCCGAAAACGGCGTAGCTACGTCACTGACCAACAGCCAGAAGCCGACCATGGCGGTGACGCCACTGTAGTACAAGGCATCCAGCTTCAGGATGGTGCGCCAATTGATGCGCTGGCCGGTCATCGTATCGCGCAACTTGCGTCCGAGCGTGTAATGCACCGTGATGAGCGGCACGATCAGGGACAGCGAATTGACCCCCAGATGCACCAGATCGGCGGGGTTGAACAACAATCCCTGCAGCAGCAATCCCAAAGCAAAGCCGAACAATGTCGGAATGAAACCCAGCGTGAGGTAGATCGCCATGGCGCCCACGAAGTGCAGCTCGGATGGCCCGATGTTCATGTGGAATCCCTGCATGAAGAGCGAGAAGAAAACCGCAGCCAGTAAGGTGCGCGCAATGTCCGCCGGTCGAGCGATCAAGTCTTTGGCGTAGTAGGCCAATACACCTAATGCTGACGTATTGGCGAGTATGATCTTGGCCTGCGAAATATAACCGGGTTCGATATGCATGATGATCTCCTGTGGTGGGTTAACAAATAAATTCAAACGCTGAATAGCTGTGCCGTCGCTTCGGGGTTCGAGAAAAAATACATGTGCAGATAGGAAGCGTGCAAGCGGCCAAGACGATAGACCGGCTCTCCACCGCGTCCCGGCCGTGCTCCTTCGCTCCACGCGAGGGGAGCGAGCGGGCTCTCCATCTGCGAGTAATGAAAGGTGTGGCCGCGCACCATCCCTTCAGGCAGCGTGGCGCTGTACATTCCCAGACAGGCAAGTTTCTTCTGCATTACGGCGTGTCCCGGCAGCAGTCCGGCCATATTAGCCTGCCGGCCTTCGCTATCGGTAAGCGATTCAAGCAAGTAAAGCATACCACCGCACTCGGCCACAATGGGCTTGCCTTGTGCATGGTGGGCGTACAGCGACGCCTTCATGCCGGCATTGCCCGCAAGCTGTTCCAGGTGCAATTCGGGATAACCTCCCGGCAGGTAAACCGCGTCGGCCTCGGGTAGCGCGCCATCCGCGAGCGGCGAGAAGAACAGGAGTTCCGCGCCCAGCTCCCGCAACAGCTCCAGGTTGGCCGGGTACAGGAAGGAAAAGGCGCTATCCCGCGCCACGGCGATGCGCCGGCCGGCCAGCAAGCGGGGCGGCGTTGGCACGGAAGGCGAAGCGAAGTCCACGGCGGCCGGCAGTTCAGCCAGGGCGGTGGCGGCAATCTTCTCGGCCATCAGGTCGATGCGCGCATCGAGATCGGCAATCTCGTCGGCCTGAACCAGCCCCAGGTGACGGTCGGGCAAGGTCGCGCCGGGTTCGCTTAAAACCGCGCCGAAGCCGGGCAGATCGGCAGGCAAACTACCGAGCAGCAGCGCGGCGTGGCGGACGCTGGCCACCCGATTGGCCAGCACCCCGGCAAAGGCTAGGCCGGGACGGTAATGCGCCAACCCATAAGCGACGGCGCCGAAGGTCTGCGCCATGGCCGAGCCGTCGATCACCGCCAGCACCGGGATGCCGAACAGAGCGGCCAGGTCGGCGCTGGACGGTTCGCCGTCGAACAGGCCCATGTCGCCCTCGACCAGGATCAGGTCGGCGTCCCTTGCCGCTTCGTGGAGCAAGGCCCGACAGTGGTCTTCGCCGCCCAGCCACAAATCCAGTTGGTAGACGGGATGGCCGGATGCCCGTGCCAGGATCATGGGGTCAATAAAATCCGGGCCAGTCTTGAAGACGCGCACCGTGCGGCCGAGATTGCGATGCAGCCGCGCCAGGCCGGCAGTCACGCTGGTCTTGCCCTGGCCCGATGCCGGGGCGCCAATAAACAAGGCTGGGCAGCAACGCGCAGCCATCACAAATCCACGCCCTTCTGGGCCTTGACCCCGGCACGATAGGCGTGTTTCACGTCAGTGATTTCAGACACGGTGTCGGCCAGTTCGATCAACGCCGGCGCCGCACCGCGCCCGGTGACGACGACATGCTGCATGGCCGGACGGGCGGCGATGGCGTCCAGCACGGCGTCCTGGTCGAGATAGCCATAACTGAGCAGGTAGGTGATCTCGTCGAGCACCACCAGGTTGAACGACGGGTCGGTCAACATGCGTTGCGCCACCGCCCAGCCGCGCCGGGCAGTGGCGATGTCGCGCTCGCGATCCTGGGTGTCCCAGGTGAAGCCGTCGCCGAGCACCTGCCATTCGACACCGGGCTGGCGGCTGAAAAAGGCCTCTTCGCCGGTATCGGTGCGGCCCTTGATGAACTGCGCCACGCCCACCTTCAGGCCGTGGCCCAGGGCGCGGGCGACCATGCCGAAGGCGGACGAGCTCTTGCCCTTGCCGTTACCGGTGAGCACTATCAACAGGCCGCGCTCATCGCCGGCGCGGGCGATGTTGGCGTCGATCAGCGCCTTCTTGCGCGCCATGCGGGCCTTGTGGCGGCTGTCAAGATCGTCGCTCATGGCTACCCGGCTTGCCTTGCATCACCGCGCGAATTGGCCACGACGACATGGACAACGGCGGCCAGGCCAAGGTAGAGGGCCATGGACGAGAGCATGGCGGGGAAATACTTCACCAGGCGCGGGATGAATTCAGCCAGGGAGGGTTCGGCAAAGCGGCCGGAGAAGAAATAGAACCCGCCGCTGGCGAACAGCTCCGCCAGCCCCGCGCCCGCCAGGGCGCAAGCCAGCAGCCAGGGCAGGGACGACCAGGCCAGGCGCAGGTGGTGGGCGTAGGCACGGCCGGCCAGGAACAGGGCGCCATAGGCCGGGATGAGGAACCAGTAAGCCGGCGAAACACAGAAGCTGCTCACACCGCCCCAGGTAATGGCCAGATAATCGACCAGCGCCGCCTCCAGCATCAGGACGGGCGCGGCCCAGTAGCTGCGCATATATATGGCGGCGAGGAAAAATACCGCCCAAGAGGCGTCGGGCAGCGCGTACAGCGTCGCCCAGTGATGGCTGCGGGTGAGGGCCATCAGCAGGGCAAGGGCGATGCCGACAAGGATTTGCTGGCGGGAAGCAAGAAATGACATGGCAGGCTCCTAAACTCAAAAGTGGGAGAGCGCCCCTCTCGGTGGACGAGAGGGGCAGTTCAATTACTTGGCAGGCCGATAGCGCACGCTGGCAAAGACGTTCAGCCCCGGCGTGTTAAAGCCCCGCGCCAGTGCATAGGACTTGTCGAACAGGTTGTCGATCCTCGCCTGCAACGTCCAGTCCTTATCCAGGGCACGGCTGGCGGTCAGATTGACCAGACCATAGCCGGCCATCTTCAGGGTGTTTCCGGCATCGGCATACCGTTCGCCTGAGACGATCAATTCCCCGCCGACATTCCAGTTACCCACGGAGCGGCCGATCTTCAGCGTGCCGTGTTCCTTGGCTCGGTTGATGAGCAGCTTGCCGGTGACGGCGTCCTTCGGGTTTTGCAGGGTCAGGTTGGCGTCGATCTGAAAGCCGCCGGCGACGGTGGCACCGGACAGGGTGACACCACGCAAGCTGGCCCGGTCGACGTTGGCCGGCAGCCAGGTATAGGAGTCGGGCGCGATGGGCGCCCAGGCGATCAGGTCGCTGACCTGGTTATCGAAATACACCGCGCTGAAATGGTCAACGCCGCTGTCGTAATGGAGGGAGGCCTCCTTGTTGCGGGCGCGCTCCGGATGCAGGTCGGGATTGCCCAGTGCCGGCCAGTACAGGTCGTTGAAGCTGGGCGCCTTGAAGGCGTTGCCGGCGCTGGCGCCGACCCGCCACCGGGGCGACATCTGGTAGCCATAGCCGAGATAGCCGGTACTGTGGCTGCCAAACTGGGTATTGTCGTCGTTACGCAGATTGAGATGGATGTCGTGCTTCCCCAGCCGCGCCCGATAGCCGCCAAACCATGATTGGATGGTGCGGGAGGCCACGCTGTAGGCCGTGGTTCCGCCCACTTTTTGCTTCACCCGCTCGACGCCCAGGATCGCCGTGCCGGGGCCGGCGACAATGTCGTTTTGCCACAGCAACTGGTTCTGGTCGGTGTTGAACACTGCCTTGCCGGGGCTGTAATCGTCGAGATGATCGGCGCCCGTGCCGACCCGTACCAGGCTGTGCCAGCGGTCGCTGATCCGGTTCTTGCTGTAGAGGTCGAAGCTCGACAGCGTCTGATCGTGGTAATAATCCACGGTCGAATCCCAGCCATCGTAATGGCCGCGGCTGGAACTGACGAACCCGTCCACACCGATCTTCTGACCCGCGGTCACGGCCTGGGCCAGTTTCAGGGTCAGGCTGGCGTTACGGTGACCGTCCTTGTCCTGGTTCTGGTTGACGTAGCCGGGGTTGCCGGGGGCGTAGGCAGAAATGCCATCGCTCTCGATCTGACTCGCTTGCAGGCTGAAGCGGGTATCCCCGACCTCGCCGCCGTAGCCGCCGCTCAGGCTGCGGGTATTGAAGCGGCCGAAACCGGCGGAGAAGTTCGCCCTGGGCGCGCCCTGGCCGCTTTTGGTGAAAATCTGGATCACCCCGCCGATGGCATCGGAGCCATACAAATGGCTGGCCGGGCCGCGCAGTATTTCGATCCGTTCGATCTGATCGAGGGCAATGTTTTCCAGGGCCGTGGCGCCGGTGGTGGCGGAGCCGAGGCGCATGCCGTCGACCAAGCACCAGGGTGTGGCCGGCGTTGGCACCGCGCATGTAAACCGACGCCGTGGCGCCATGGCCACCGCTACTGGAGACCTCCACGCCGGGCTGGGTTTGCAACAAGTCCGCCAGGCTGGTCTGGCCGGCCTGGCGAATCTGTTCGGCGGTCACCACCGTCACGTCGCCCAAGGCAGCGCGCAGCGACTGGGGGGTGCGGGTGGCGGTGACCACGACATCGTCCAACTGATATTGGGCTGGCTGGTCGGCATAGGCATGGCTAGCCAGGCCACCGATGGCGGCGGCAATGAGGTGTTTCTTCATGATGATTCGGCCTTCGTTGTCCGCGAACCCACCGTTCACGGTTATAACAAATTGAAGCCGACGGGAAGGGAATGGATGGGATTCCCGGTTACCGCCACCCGCGGCCTCGCGATAACGACAGGCCGGTATCCGGGCTCGCGAGTCAAGCCGACTATGGCTTGGGGTGCGCCGCCTTCCCAGGTTTCCCCAGTGGCTTCTTGGCACACCCGAACTCACTTACCGTTGCGGGGGCAGCACAGGTCTCGCACCTGTTTCCCGTTTACCCTCTGGCCGCTTGGCCATTCGGGCACCTAATCGAGCGGTGATTCTAACAGGCCCGCTTTTCTCGGGGCAAGCCGGTCCGGTAAACAGGTATCATCCGGGTCATTCCAATTCACCGTTGCGCACCATGAACGCCTTCGTCGCCGTCATCCCCGCCCGCTATGCCTCGACCCGTCTGCCCGGTAAGCCGCTGGCCGACATCGCCGGCAAGCCGATGGTGGTGCGGGTGGCGGAGCGGGCGGCGGCCAGCGGCGCGGCTCAGGTCTGGGTGGCGACCGACCATGCCGGGGTCGCGGTAGCGGTTGAGGCGCACGGGTTCCAGGTTTGTATGACCTCGCCCGAGTGTGCGTCCGGCACCGATCGGCTGGCCGAGGTGGCGGCAAAACGGGGCTGGTTGGACGAGATGGTGGTGGTCAACGTGCAGGGCGACGAGCCGCTGATCGATCCGGACCTGATCCGGCGCACCGCCCTATTACTTCATGAGCGGCCGGAGGCGGCCATGGCCACGGTGTGTCATCCACTGCATGGCCTGGCCGAGGCAATGGATCCGAATGTGGTGAAGGTGGTGCTGGACAAGGATGGCAACGCACTCTACTTCTCCCGCGCGCCCATCCCCTGGGCGCGGGATGCCTGGGCGGGCGGAGCGACGGTCTTGCCGGAGGGACTCCCTGTTTTCCGGCACGTCGGCCTGTATGCCTATCGGGTCGGTTTTTTGAAGGTCTATCCGGGCCTGGAGCGGCCGGCCATCGAGGCCTTCG
>JAIMKU010000025.1:0-2284 GCA_020692235.1 Hydrogenophilus sp. | reverse complement strand
TGGCTACCGGATCGCGGTGCTGGCCACCGATCATGACGTGCCGCCCGGAGTCGATACGGCGGCCGATCTGGCGCAGGTGCGCGCGCGGTTTACTTGACCGCCCTGGTAAGTATTGAAGACCTTAAAGCGGTACAATAACCGCAGATTATAACTTGATATAAAAAATTAACTGTCAAAGGGTGCGCGGGTTGACTAACCTTTTACGGCTGAATTTCCGGTTTTTTTCCACTAACCAACTCACTTCATGTGGGTAAGTCTATGCGAGGTTTTACATGCGACTGATTCTTCTCGGCGGCCCCGGCGCGGGCAAAGGCACTCAAGCTAACTACATCAAGGAACGCTACGGCATTCCGCAAATCTCCACCGGCGACATGCTGCGCGCGGCCGTCAAGGCCGGCACCGAAATGGGCCTGGCCGCCAAGAAGATCATGGATGCGGGCGGACTAGTGTCCGACGAGATCATCATCGGCCTGGTCAAGGATCGCATCAAGGAAGCCGATTGCGCCAAGGGCTTCCTGTTCGACGGTTTCCCCCGCACCATTCCCCAGGCCGACGCCATGAAGGCCGCCGGCGTGCCGATCGATGCCGTGGTCGAGATTGACGTGCCGGATGCCGAGATCGTCAAGCGCATGTCCGGTCGCCGGGTGCACGTGGCCTCCGGCCGTACCTATCACATCGTCTTCAATCCACCCAAGGTCGAAGGCAAGGATGATGTGACCGGCGAGACACTGATCCAGCGCGACGATGACAAGGAAGAGACCGTCAAGAAGCGTCTCGACGTTTATCACGCCCAGACCGAGCCGCTGGTCAAATATTATGGCAACTGGGGCAAGGGCGGCCAGCCCGGCGCGCCCAAGTACTTCAAGATTGCCGGTGTGGGTGCGGTCGACGGTATCCGCGACGCCTGCTACGCTGCCCTGGATTCGGTCAAGTAAGCACTGGGCATGACGGCGATCCCTGACTTCACCGAGGCCGAGCGGCGTCTGTTCGATGCCGCGTTGCGCGAGCGCTATGGCCGGGCCGTCGAGGTCCAGGACGTGGAGACCGAGATTCGCCTGATGCCGGCTGACCGCGCGTTGACCGTGTGTCCGGCCTTGTATTGGGAGGATGCGGAGCGCTGCCGCTTCGCTGTTTCCAAGACCGGGGTCGACAAGTTCCGCAGCATGTTCTTCTGGTCGATCAAGGACCGCTTTTCAACCGGCAAGGAGGAGTACGACAACCTCGGCGATTGCCTGGTGACGACCCTCAAGATGCAGGAAGAAGCGGCCCGCCGCCGGATACAGGAGCTTGGCGCCGAGGCTGCTGGCGCGGCCTGAATGGAATCGATATGGGAACCCCCCCGGGTTCCCATATTTTTGTAAACCCGATTAAGCAGGGGGGGAAACGAGCATGGCAAGAAAAAAGAATGCTTTTTATGCCCAGTCCGGTGGCGTAACCGCCGTCATCAACGCCTCCGCCTGCGGCGTCATCGAGACCGCCCGCAAGCATAAGGATGTCATCGGTAAGGTCTATGCCGGCCGTAACGGCATCATCGGCGCGCTGACCGAAGACCTGATCGACACCACCAAGGAAACCGACGCGGCCATTGCCGGTCTGCGCACCACGCCATCGGGTGCGTTCGGCTCCTGCCGCTTCAAGCTCAAGAGCCTGGAAGCCAACAAGCGCGAGTACGAGCGCCTGATCGAGGTATTCAAGGCCCACAACATTGGCTATTTCTTCTACAACGGCGGCGGCGACTCGGCCGACACCTGCTACAAGGTGTCCCAGTTGTCCGAGGCCATGGGCTATCCCATCCAGGCCATCCACGTACCCAAGACCGTGGATAACGACCTGCCCATTACCGACTGCTGTCCCGGTTTCGGTTCAGTCGCCAAGTACATTGCCGTGTCGACGCTGGAAGCCAGCTACGACGTGCGCTCGATGGCCAAGACCTCGACCAAGGTGTTCGTCATCGAGGTCATGGGTCGCCACGCCGGCTGGATCGCCGCCGCCGGCGGTCTGGTCGAGGATCACGGCATCCCCGTGGTCATCCTGTTCCCTGAGATCGAGTTCAACCAGAAGAAATTCCTTGCCGCCGTCGACAAGAAGGTCAAGGAATACGGTTTCTGCACCGTGGTCGTATCCGAGGGTTGCCACTACCCGGACGGTCGCTTCCTGGCCGAGCAGGGCACCCGCGATGCCTTCGGCCACGCCCAACTGGGCGGCGCCGCGCCGGTGGTCGCCAACATGATCAAGGACGCCTTGGGCTACAAGTTCCACTGGGCGGTGGCCGATTATCTGCAAC
>JAIMKU010000024.1 GCA_020692235.1 Hydrogenophilus sp. | reverse complement strand
GATGATCCCCGCCAGGGCGATGAAGCCGATCATCGAGGTGGCGGTGAAATCGGCGCCCAGCAGCCAGTGACCGGGGACGATGCCGATCAGGGTGAGCGGGATCGGCGCCATCACCACCCCTGGCAACAGGAAGTTGCGGAACTGCGCCACCACCAGCATGTAGATCAGGACCAGGGCGGCGCAGAAGGCCAGGCCCATGTCGCGGAAGGTGACATAGGTGACTTGCCATTCGCCATCCCACTTGATGCCGGACCGCTCGGTATTCGCCGGCCGCTTGAAGAATTCGATGCCCAGCGGGCTGCCACCCGGATCGCGATAATCCGCAAGCTTGGCGCCGACGTTCATCATCCCGTAGAGCGGCGCGCCCAGTTTGCCGATCACGTCGGCGGTGACGTATTCAACCGGGACCAGGTCCTTGTGGAAGATCGGCTGGCCGACCGGATGCCAGACGAAACGGCCCAGTTCGCCCAGCGGGACGGTTGCGCCCTCGGCATTACGTACCGGCAAGGTCATCAGGGTGCCGGGGTTGGATCGCACCTCCAGCGGCAACTGCATGACGATGCTGGTCTGCTCCAGCTCATGCACCAGTTTGACCGAGCCGACCGAGAAGCCACCCATGCCCATGGCCACTTCGCGGTTGATGTCCTCAACGCTGATGCCATACATGGAGGCGCGTTGCTGGTCGATCTCGAACACCGCCTCCTGATGCGGATGCTCCATGAAGGTATTGATGTCGGCGACATCCGGGGTCTCGGCCAGCAGGCCCATCAAATCGGCCGCCACATGGCGCCGCGTCTCGGCACTGGGGCCGTAAATCTCGGCCACCATCGAGGCCAGTACCGGCGGTCCCGGCGGCGTCTCGGCCACGGTCAGGCGAGCGCCGGCGGCGCTGGCCAACGGATCCAGCCGCTCGCGCACGGCGGTGGCAAACTCATGACTGGAACGCTTGCGTTGTTCCTTGGGCAGAAGCTGCACGGCGATATCGCCCTGCCAGGGTTCGGAGCGGACAAAATAGTGCCGCACCAGACCATTGAAATTGAACGGCGACGAGGCCCCGACATAGGTCTGATAGGAGCTTACCTCGGGAAATGCGTTCAACTCATGGGCCAGTCGGCTGGCCAGGTTGGTGGTGACAAACAGGTCGGTGCCTTGCGGCATATCAATCACGATATCCAGCTCGGACTTGTTGTCGAAGGGCAGCATCTTGAACAGCACCGCCTTGAAGTAGAACATCGAGACCGAGGCCAGCATGGCGAAGATGATGCCGAACAGCGTCAGCTTGCCGAGCAGCGGGCTATTGATGATCGGCGTGATGACTTTGTCGTATCCACTGGCGATCTTCTTGCCTTGTTTTTCCTCGCGCTCGGCGGCCTTTTCCAACTGCGCCATGTTCGGCTTGATGCGCGCCGCCAGCCAGGGCACGAAGATGAAGGCGGCGAGCAGCGAGAAGGCCATCGCCGCCGAGGCCAGAACCGGGATGGGCAACATGAACGGCCCCATCATGTCGGTGACGAAGCCCATCGGCAGCAGGGCCGCCACTACCGTGAACGTGGCGAGTATGGTGGGGTTGCCTACTTCGTCCACCGCCGAGACGGTCAGATCGATATCGGTGCGGCGTTTCTCCAACCAGCGGCGGTGGATGTTCTCCACCACCACGATGGCGTCATCGACCAGGATGCCGATGGCGAACACCAGGGCGAACATGCTGACCCGGTTGATGGTGAAGCCCAGAAGATAGGCCACCGCCAGGGTCATCAACAACACTATCGGGATGGTAATCAGGACAATGGTCGCCGAATCCCGGCCCATGGTGACCAGCATCAGCAAGGTGACCACGACCGTCACCAGGACCAGCTTGAAGATCAGGTGCGATACCTTGTCGTTGGCAGTCTCGCCATAATCGCGGGTGACGCTGACCTTGACCCCGGCGGGGATCAGGCTGCCCTTCAGGCTATCAACCTCTTTTAGGACGCTGGCCGCGACATCGACGCCGTTGACGCCCTTCTTCTTGGCCACCGCGATAGTAACCGCCGGTTCGTTGCTGAACTCGTTATTGGTGAGGCGCTCGCTATGGTTGACGATGGTCTTGGTTTCGCTCTCGCCCTGGCTGATGCGCGCCACGTCGCGCAGGAATACCGGGCGCTTGTCTTGCACGGTAATCAAGAGGTCGCCGACCTGGCGGGCATCATGGAGAAACTCGCCGGAATAGACCTTGAAGGCGGTACTGCCGGCGACGATGTCGCCGGCCTGGTTGCGCTGGTTGGCGGCGCCGATGGCGCGGGCGATCTGCCCCAGGGTCAGGTTGTAGGCCGAGAGCTGGGCGATATCGACGTCGACCCGCACTTGCTCCGGACTGCCGCCGACCACAAAGCTTTGCCCGGTGTTGGGCAGCGACTTGAGGTGTTGCTGAACATCCAGGCCCAGCTTGCGCAGGGTGACGATGTCTTGTTCTGCGGACGACAGCGTGAGCGTGACGACGGGCACGTCGTCAATACTCTTGGGCTTCACCAAGGGCTGCGACACGCCCTTCGGAATGACGTCCAGGTGCGACATCAGCTTGTCGTAAAGCTTGACCAGGGACGGCTCCATCTGCTGCCCGACCACAAACCGGACGGTCACCAGAGACTGCCCGTCGCGGGACATGGAATAGACGTGATCGACCCCGGTGATCTCGCTGACCAGACGCTCCAGCGGCTCCGAGACGAGGTTCTTGACCTGTTCCGCCGAGGCGCCGGGATAGGAGACCATGATATCGACCATGGGCACCGATATTTGCGGGTCCTCTTCACGCGGCGTGATGATCATGCCCATCAGGCCGATAACGAAACTGGCGATCAGCAAGAGCGGCGTCAGCGGCGACTGGATGAAACTATGGGCGAGCTTACCGGCGATGCCGACCTTGCCGGTCTCCGCCGCGGGCGGCGTTCCGGCGGCGGCGGTCGGCGCTTGGTCTGGTTTATTTTCTTCGGACATGCTTATTTTCCTTGTCGTCTGCGATGCCCAATTACGACTGCCCGCCGGTCAGTGAGCTGCCGGAGCGCATCCCTTCGGTCGGCGCCTTGACCACCTTATCGCCGGCCTTCAGACCCTACAGCACCACCACCCGGTCGCCCTGCCGTTCGCCGATACGAATGACCCGCAACTCCGCCTTGCCATCGGCGCCGACCGCGAATACCGAGGGCAAGCTGCCGCGATAGACCAGTGCCGACGCAGGAATGACCGGCGCGCTGATAACCTCGCCCGGCGCATGCGGCTCGGGCAACAAGGCCGTGGCATACATCCCCGGCGCGGCCGGCGCGCTGGGCGGCAGGGCCAGCTTGACAGTGACCGTGTGTTGGGCCGAATTGGCGGCCGGGAAGATTTGATCGACCATCGCGTCGACGGTGACATTGCCGTCCAGCACCACCGGTATCAGCGAATTGGGCGTCAACTCCGAAACCAGCCGGGCCGGCACTTCCAGCCGCAGGTCCAGACTGTTGACATCGGCCAGATCGACCAGCACCTGACCGGGCTGGACGGTATCGCCCAGATCAACGTGCTTACCCAGTATCACCGCCGGGAACGGCGCGATGCTGCGCCGATCACGCAGCGCCGCTTCAATATTGTCGATGCCGCCCTGGCTGGCGACCAGCGCCGCCTGCTGGCGTTCATAATCGGCCCGCGCCTGGTTGCGCGCCATGACCGTAAATTGTTGCTCCGACTGAGGCACCATCGGCGCGCCGCCCATGAATGGCGCGACCCGATTCATCATGTTGTAGAACGGCACGGTGGCCCGCTCGTAGGCATCGTAGCCAGGGCCGCCCATGGGCGAGACCGTGGGGCCGTAAAGCTTGTTGCGCAATTGCACCTGGGCGTTCTGGCTGGCCGACATCTCGCCTGACAACTTCGCCCATGCGGTACGGTATTCGGCCAACTGCCGGTCTTCGTCGAGGCCGATCACCACCTGGCCGGGCTGGACGATCTGCCCTTCCCGACCATAGACGTACACCACCTTTCCGCCCCCCTGAGCGTTCAGGTGAACCACCTGCCGGGGTTCGACGTAGCCGCCCACCTTCATGCGCGATACCAGGCTCTGCTGCACCACCTCGGTTATGCCAACCGCAGGTTCCTGCCGCTCGGCCACAGCCTTTTGGCTGGTATCCGACTCCACCTTGCCGCCCTTGATTAGCCAGCCAAACAGCGCGCCCACCGCCAGTAAGCCAACGACGGCCGCAATGGTTGTTTTTTTAGTCATCGAATATCACCCCTGCTATTACTCGAACCCACCGCCTCGACCGAGGCAACGGCCCAACCGCCTTTAGCTGCGCGGCACCGTCCCCATGGCCGAGAAGCTCTTGATGAACGGCCCTGCCATGGCCGGATTCTTAATCATGGCGCCATAGTCGCCGACCTTGAATTTCATCTTGCCGCCGGCATAGGCGATACCCAGGGCCATCATGCCGACGCCCTTGGTAAGCCACTTTTCCCAGTCGGCCGGACTCGCCCTCAGGTCCCAGTTAAGGGGCTGGTTTTCATAGCTGCCGGCGTGGACCACATAGCCGTTTTCGACCACGATTACGCCGTGCGGCGCTGCCTCGCCATCGAAGCCATAGGCAATCGCCGAGTTGAAACCGATCTTGGCCAGGGCATCGCCCAGCCCCGGGTCCTCGTTCCAAGCGTTGCCAAAATCGACCATCCAGTCTTCAGAAAACAAAGCAGCCATGTTCATCTCCTCGTTCACGTTTCAATTGCCGACCAACGTCCTTGTCTCGGTAAGGCGATTCCGCTCTAATAACCGGATCCAGACACGATCGGCGCCTTTATCGGTTCTTCTGGATATATACATAGCAAATGGCGTGCCAGGTATATCTTATTGATTCGTATAGTATATTTAGTTGACGCAACGTTGAATGATGTTGCACAGTGTTGCAAGACCACTTACATGTCCCATCAACACAAAACAATTTTTATAGAGGAATCAGCATGATAGACGTCCTTGCCGCCGCAACATCGCGCAACACGCGATCCACTGTGGATTTCCTGACCACCACTCACGAGGTGCTGGAAAGCATCATCGACCAGATCAACGACGGTATCGTCATCACCTCCCCGGAAGGCACGATCAGCTATTACAACCACATCGTCCGGGACCTGTTCGGGCTCGGCGAGGACAAGCCGATAAAACAACTGAAGGACCTCTGTCAGATCAACTGGAGCAAGCGTCTGGCGCGCGCGGCGATCGATTCGGGCGGCGACTACGGCACCGCCATCGCCAGCGACCGCGCCATCCACTTCGAGGAAAAGATTCACGCCGGCGACACCATCCGCTTTCTCCAGTTCACCATCAAACGTCTGTTCTCACAAAATCGCCAACATGAAATCAGGGTGATCGTGATTCGCGATATCAGCGCCAAGCGGCGCCTGGAGGCGACCTTGCAGAGCGGCGGCACCTGCGGCTTGATTACCGGCAGTCCGGAGATGCTCAAGGTATTGGATCGGGCCAGACAGATCGCCGCATCGGACGCCTCCATCATGTTGCAAGGCGAATCCGGCACCGGCAAGAGTTGCGTGGCGCGGTTGATCCACAAACATAGCCCGCGCCGCAGCTACCCGCTGATCGAAGTCAACTGCGCCGCAGTACCGGAAACATTGATGGAATCTGAGTTCTTCGGCCACACCAAGGGTGCCTTCACCGGGGCGCACGACCAGCGGCAAGGCAAATTTCAGGCCGCCGACCATGGCACCTTGTTCCTCGATGAAATCGGCGAGTTGCCACTGCACCTACAGGCCAAGATATTGCACGCCATCGAGGATCGGCGGTTTCAGATGCTGGGCTCGAACGAAACACTGAATGTCAATTTCAGGCTAATCAGCGCGTCCAATGTGAACCTGCGCGATGCCATCGACAGCAACCAGTTCCGCGCCGACCTCTATTATCGAATTGCCGTGATACCGATGAACATCCCGCCCCTGCGTGACCGGATCGGCGATGTCCCGCTGCTGGTCAATCACTTCTGCGATGACCTGGTGGCGCGCGGTCACAAGGACAATATCAGGATCACCAAGGGCGCCTGGCAGACACTATTGAATTACCCCTGGCCAGGCAATATCCGGGAACTCAACAACGCGGTGGAGTATGGCGTGATCTGCTCGGATGAAGGGGTCGTCGACGTCGACAGTCTGCCCCAGGATATCCGGCTATACAGCCGCGATACCCTGGTCGCCAAGACACCCGCCATGGCGATTGCAGCGGACATCGACGGCCCTGCCGGGGATGCCGAACTGCGCAGTCAGCAACTCGAACTGACCAATGCACTGGAAAAGGCGCACGGCAGCAAGGCGCTGGCGGCGCAAATACTCGGCATCGACCGCACCACACTGTGGCGACGGATGCAGAAAGCGGGCCTGGCGGGGTAATCAGAACGGTATGTCGTCGTCCAGGTCACCAACCCCGCCGCCCGACGGCTTGGCCTGAGCCGCGCCGCCGCCGCTCTCCGCCGGGGCGCTGTCATAGTCGGCGCTGCTGCCGCCACCGCTGCTACGGGAACCGAGCATCTGCATACGGTCGCCGCGAATCTCGGTGGTGTAGCGGTCATGACCTTCCTTGTCCTGCCACTTGTGGGTACGCAGGCTGCCTTCGACATAAATCTGGCTGCCCTTTTTCAGGTACTGGCCGCATACCTCGGCCTGACGGCCGAAGAAGGCCACGCTGTGCCATTCGGTGACTTCCTGCTTGTCGCCGTTCTTGTCCTTGAACGTGTCCGTGGTAGCGATACGCAGGTTGGCCACCGCGTCGCCGCTGGGCATATAGCGAACCTCGGGGTCGCGCCCCAGGTTGCCGATCAGGATTACCTTGTTTACCGAAGCCATTTAATCGTTTCCCCTATTCAGCAGATGTGTGATGCCTTCCTCGTCCCAGCCGGTCTGGCTAACCTTGAGCATGACGGTACCTTCTTCATGCAGCACGGTCACCGCTTCGACACCGGTAAAGACCGCCAGTTGTCCGGCCAACCTTTCGGCAGCGGCCGCCGTCATGGCACCGACGTGGAACATCTGGGTCTTGACCCGCGGCGGTGGCGCCATGGCCAAGGCCAGGGCAACCCAGATCGCCATAAGCGTAGCGCAAAAAATGAACACGGCGTAGTAGCCGACATGCTGCGCCAGCCAACCGCCCGCCACGCCGCCGGTGAACAGGCCGATGGCCTGGGCGGTATTGTAAACCCCCATGGCCGTGCCTTTGGCCTCGGGCGGCGCGATCTTGGAAATCAACGACGGCAGGCTGGCCTCCAACACGTTAAAGGCGATAAAGAATAGCAACAGGGCCAAGGCGACGCCCCAGAAAAAGTTCATCGACGCCGACAACAGCAACTGCGCCACCAGCATCAACAGCACCGAACCGACCAGGGTCTGTTTCAGCCTGCCCTGGCGTTCGCCAAAGATAATCACCGGGATCATGAATACGAAAGAAACGATCACCACCGGCAGATAGACCTTCCAGTGCTCGGCGACTTGTAATCCGTCCTGAGCCAGGGCAAAGGGCACCACGTTGAACATGGCCATCTGCGAGGCATGAAGGGCGAAGATGCCCCAGTTCAGGCGCAACAATTCGGGGTTGCGCAGGACGTCCTTGAGTCGAGCCGGATTGGCCTCGGCGTCGGAGTGGAAGGCGGTCTTGCCGGGGTTCGGGGTGACGAACAGGATCACCGGAATCGCCAGCAACGACAGGATACCGGTCAGACCGAACATGCCCGGCACGCCGATCCAACGGTAGATCACCGGACCGGAGGCCAAGGAAACCGCGAAGGCCAGGCCGATGGTGCTGCCGATCACGGCCATGGCATGGGTGCGCTTTTCCTCGCGGGTCAGGTCGGCCAGCAAGGCGGTCACAGCCGCCGAGATGGCGCCCGCGCCCTGGATCGCCCGGCCCAGTATGATGCCCTCGATACTGGTCGCCGATGCCGCCATGAAGCTGCCGACGGCAAACAGCAACAAGCCGAATACGATTACCGGTTTACGGCCGATCTTGTCCGAGGCCATGCCGAATGGGATCATCAGCACCGCCTGGGTCAGACCGTACATGCCCAGCGCCAGGCCGATCATGGCATGGTCCGAGGTCAGATCCTTGGCATACAGGGCGAACACCGGCAGGATCAGGAACATCCCCAGCATACGCAAGCCAAAAATACCGGCCAGCGAGACGGTCGCCCGCTGTTCGCCAACGGTCATGGAATTTGCACCTGAACTCATATTTGGGCTGCCTATCGAAAGTGCTTAATATTAACCGTTCTCACTCTTGGCCTTAACCGCAATGATCCGAGTCCGTGGCGCACGTACCCACAATCTAAAGAACATCAGCCTGGACCTGCCGCAACATCGGCTCATCGTCATTACCGGCCTGTCCGGCTCCGGCAAGTCGTCGCTGGCCTTCGACACCCTATATGCCGAGGGGCAGCGCCGCTATGTCGAATCGCTGTCGGCCTATGCCCGGCAGTTCCTGCAACTGATGGAAAAACCGGACGTGGACCTGATCGAGGGTCTCTCCCCGGCTATCGCCATCGAGCAGAAGGCCGCCAGCCACAATCCGCGTTCCACGGTCGGTACGGTGACCGAGATTCACGACTACCTGCGCCTCTTGTTCGCCCGCGCCGGCACGCCGCGCTGTCCATACCACGGCATCGAGCTGGCGGCGCAGACGGTGTCGCAGATGGTCGATCAGGCGCTGGAGCTGCCGGCGGATACCAAGCTGATGATCCTGGCGCCGCTGGTGGTCGGCCGCAAGGGCGAACAGATCGGTCTGTTCGACGAGCTGCGCGCGCAGGGCTTCGTCCGCCTCAGGATCGACGGCGAGGTGCATGACATCGATACCGTGCCGAAACTGGACAAGGACAAGAAGCACACCATCGATGCGGTGGTCGACCGCCTCAAGGTGCGCCCCGACGCGAAGCAGCGCCTGGCCGAGTCGTTCGAGACCGCGTTGCGCCATTCCGACGGCAAGGCCCTGGCGGTGGAGATGGACAGCGGCCGCGAGACCCTGTTCTCGGCCAAGTTCGCCTGTCCGGTGTGCGACTATGCCCTGCCAGAACTGGAACCGCGCCTCTTCTCGTTCAACAACCCGATGGGCGCCTGCCCGAAATGCGATGGTCTGGGCCAGATCACCTTCTTCGACCCCAAACGGGTGGTCGCATTTCCGCACCTGTCGCTGGCCGGCGGCGCGATCAAGGGCTGGGACCGGCGCAACGCCTTCTTCTACCGGATGCTGGAAACGCTGGCGATGCACTACGGTTTCGACATCGACACGCCCTACGAGAACCTACCGGAGGCCATTCAGGAGATGATTCTACAAGGCAGCGGCGAGGAGATCATCGCCTTCCGCTACCTGGGCGACGGCGGCCGTCAGGTCACCCGCAAGCACACCTTCGACGGCGTCATCCCGACCCTGGAGCGACGCTACCGGGAAAGCGAATCGCAATTGGTGCGCAAGGACCTGGCCCACTATATCGCCACCCGGCCGTGCCCGGAATGCGGCGGCAGCCGGCTGCGTCTAGGGGCGCGCAACGTCATGGTGGGCGGCCACAGCCTGCACGAACTGGCCCACTTACCCATCCACCAGTCGCTGAAATTTTTCGCCGAGTTGAGCCTGACCGGCCACAAGGCCCAGGTGGCCGACAAGATCACCAAGGAGATCATCGCCCGGCTGTCCTTCCTCAATGACGTCGGCCTCAACTACCTGTCGCTCGACCGTTCCGCCGACACCCTGTCCGGCGGCGAGGCCCAGCGCATCCGCCTGGCCTCGCAAATCGGCTCCGGTCTGACTGGCGTGATGTATGTCCTTGATGAGCCTTCCATTGGCCTGCACCAGCGTGACAATGACCGCCTGCTCGGCACCCTCAGGCACCTGCGCGACCTCGGCAACACCGTGATCGTGGTCGAGCACGACGAGGACGCCATCCGCCATGCCGACCATATCGTCGACATGGGGCCGGGCGCCGGTGAACACGGCGGCGAGATCATCGCCGAAGGCAAACTGGCCGACATCCTGGCCAGCGAGCATTCGCTCACTGGCGCTTATCTGTCCGGCCGTCTGAGCATCCCGGTGCCGGCCACTCGGCGGCAGGCGCGCGAAGGCCGGGTGCTGACCCTGACCGGCGCCGGCGGCAACAACTTGCAGAACGTCACTCTCAACCTGCCCACCGGCGTCATGGTCTGCGTCACAGGCGTTTCCGGGTCCGGCAAGTCGACCCTGATCAACGACACCCTGCACGCCATCCTGGCCAACCAGTTGAATGGCGCTGCCCTGGAACCGGCGCCCTATGAAAGCCTTTCCGGCAGCGAGTTCTTCGACAAGATCGTCAACGTCGACCAGAGTCCCATAGGCCGCACGCCGCGCTCCAACCCGGCCACCTACACCGGCCTGTTCACACCCATCCGCGAACTGTTCGCCGGCACCGTACAGGCCCGCGAGCGCGGCTACGAACCAGGCCGTTTCTTGTTCAACGTCAAGGGCGGCCGCTGCGAGGCCTGCCAGGGCGACGGCATGATTAAGGTGGAGATGCACTTCCTACCCGACATCTACGTTCCCTGCGACGTCTGCCACGGCAAACGCTACAACCGCGAAACCCTGGAGGTCGAATACAAGGGCAAGAACATCCACCAGATACTGCAAATGACCGTGGAAGAGGCGCGCGCCTTCTTCGACCCGGTGCCGGCCATCAAGCGCAAGCTGCAAACCCTGATCGACGTCGGCTTGAGCTACATCCGCCTGGGCCAGTCCGCCACCACGCTATCCGGCGGCGAGGCGCAACGGGTCAAGCTTGCACTGGAACTATCCAAGCGTGACACCGGCCGCACCCTGTACCTGCTCGACGAACCGACGACCGGCCTGCACTTCCACGACATATCGCTGCTCCTGACCGTGCTGCAACGACTGGTCGAACACGGCAACACCGTGGTCATCATCGAGCACAACCTGGACGTCATCAAGACCGCCGACTGGATTGTCGATCTCGGCCCCGAAGGCGGCGACGGCGGCGGCCGCATCATCGCCGAAGGCACCCCGGAGCAAGTAGCCGCCAACCCGGATAGCCATACCGGGCGCTACCTGATGCAGGTGTTGGCGCGGAGGGATGGGTAGGGGCAGCGACAGTCTGCGGCTACGGCAATTGTCGCTCGGCAATGGCGCGTGCCACTGCCGCCGCGACACAGCGCAACTGGTCATAGGAATAGCGCTCGGCGAATTGTTCAAACACCGGCTTCATGCCTGGTTGACCATTTGCCCGCTGGGTCAGCAATGCGGCGCGGATGGTGTCGATTTCTTTCGGCGGCAGCTGCAGCGCTTCGTGCGGTTCGAGCAGGCCGAGGCCGATGGCTTCGGCGCAATGGTTGTACACAGTGCCTGGCTTGAGGCCGCGCGCGTGGGCAATTTCAGCAACCGTAGCGCCCTCGCGCAGGCCTTGCAGGGTCAGGCTGGCGCTGGTGCTCAGGCCTTCGTCGAGCGTGGCGACGGGGGCCTTGCGGGGGGCGGCGGCGGCCGGGTCAGACGCCGGCAATCCATGTTCTTCGGCGTGGCTCTGGCAGAGCGCAACCAGCGCCGCACCGTAGCTTTCCAACTTGCGCGCGCCGATGCCGGATATCTGGCGCAGCCGGTCGGTCGATTGCGGGCATAGACGGGCAATATCGGCCAGCGTGGCGTCGTGAAAGATGACGTAAGCGGGTACGCCGTGTTCTTTCGCGGTCTCGCCGCGCCAGGCACGCAGGCGTTCGAACAGTGCCTGGCCGATGGCGTCGAGTTGCGCCGCCGGGGTCTTGCCGCGCACCGCGCGGGCGGCCTTCTTGTCGACCTGTTTGCGCAGCATGACCTGCTGTTCGCCCTTCAGCACCGTGCGGCTGGCGGCGCTGAGTTTTAACGCGCCATAGCTGGCGAGGTCGATCTCCAGATAGCCCAGCGCGACCAGTTGGCGGAACACCGCGCGCCAGTCTCTTTCGGAGAGTTCCTTGCCGATGCCATAGGTACTCAGGGTGTTGTGGCGCCACTGGCGGATACGTTCGCTATCGCGGCCGAGCAGGACATCGACCACATGCCTTGCGCCGAAGCGTTGTTCGGTGCGGTACACACAGGACAGCGCCTTGCGCGCCGCTTCGGTGCCATCCCAGGTTTGCGGCGGGTCAAGGCAGATGTCGCAGTTGCCGCAGGCGCCGATTTCCTCGCCGAAGTAGGCGAGCAGGCGCTGGCGGCGGCAGGTAGCGGATTCGCATAGCGCCAGCAGCGCGTCCAGCTTGGCATGGCCGAGCCGTTTGAACTGTTCGTCGGCCTCGCCTTCGTCGATCATCCGTCGCTGCTGCACGACATCGCCCAGGCCATAGGCCATCCAGGCATCGGCCGGCGCGCCATCGCGGCCGGCGCGGCCGGTTTCCTGGTAATAACCCTCGATGCTCTTGGGCAGGTCGAGATGCGCCACGAAACGGACATCGGGTTTATCGATGCCCATGCCGAAGGCGATGGTCGCCACCATGACGACACCGTCTTCGCGTAGAAAGGTATCCTGGTTGCCCCGCCGCACGGCCTGATCCAGACCGGCGTGATAGGGCAACGCCTTGATGTCGTGTTCGACCAGCCAGGCAGCCGTTTCTTCCACCTTCTTGCGCGACAGACAATAAACGATACCGGCATCATCGGCATGTTCGGCGCGGATGAAATTGAGCAACTGGGCGCGTGCGTTGTCCTTTTCGACGATCTGGTAGCGGATGTTGGGGCGGTCGAAACTGGCTATGAAAATGCGCGCCTTTTCCAGTTGCAAACGCTGTACGATTTCCGCCTGGGTCGCGGCATCCGCCGTGGCGGTCAGGGCGATGCGCGGCACCTTGGGAAAACGCTCGTGCAGGACCGAAAGCTGGATATATTCGGGCCGGAAATCGTGCCCCCATTGCGACACGCAATGGGCCTCGTCGATAGCGAACAGGGCCAGGCCGGGACCGGCGGCCACGCCCTCCAACAGCGACAGAAAACGCGGCTGCATCAGGCGTTCGGGCGCGACGTAAAGCAGGTCGTAGTCCCGCTCGAACAGACCGCGTTCGATGGCGGCGGCCTCCGCGCCGCTTTGCGACGAATTCAGATAGGCCGCCTTGACCCCGGCCTCGCGCAGCGCCGCAACCTGATCGTGCATCAAGGCGATCAAGGGTGACACCACGATGCCGACGCCGGGACGCAGCAGGGAGGGAATCTGATAGCACAACGACTTGCCGCCGCCAGTCGGCATCAGCACCAGGGCATCGCCGCCGGCCGTGACGTGATCGACGATGTCGGCCTGGCGGCCGCGAAAGGCGGGATAACCGAATACTTCCTGGAGCAGTACAAGCGCGGCGGACATGATGAAAGTAGGTTGAGCGAGCAATGGATTTTAGCCTTAACGGCACCGCCTCCTTTGAAAAAGCGGGGTATTGAGCAGCGAATAGAGCGGGGTGGGGCCGCCCTTGTGGATTGCCACGGCCACATGAGGATAAGATGCGGCTGCCGTTATCCTTTGCGCCCCTGGCCGATTTCATGATGCTGTTCTGACATGTCCGCCTCCGCCAACCTCATCGACCTGGTCGCCCGTTTCCGCGAGCAACTGCGCCCTGGTGTTTGAACTCTATGACCTTAGCCGGCGAAAATCGCCCTAATAAAAAAATGACCGAACTCATCCGACTCTCCAAACTCATGGCCGAACGCGGCCTTTGTTCCCGCCGCGAGGCGGATGTCTACATCGAGCGCGGCTGGGTCTATGTCGACGACCAGAAGATCGACGTGCTGGGCACCCGCGTCGACCCGGCCTGCAAGATCAAGCTGTCCGGCCAGGCCAAGGCGGCCCAGCAGCAGCGGGTTACTATTTTGCTGCACAAGCCGATCGGCTATGTCTCGGGTCAGCCGGAACCGGGCTACAAGCCGGCGGTGACGCTGATCCAGCGCGATAGCCATTGGCAGGAAGATAGCGGCCAGACATTCAGCCCGGCCATGCTCAAGGGGCTGGCGCCGGCCGGCCGGCTCGACATCGATTCCACCGGCCTGTTGGTTATGACCCAGGACGGACGGGTCGCCCGGCAGTTGAGCGGCGAGGATTCCGACATCGAGAAGGAATACCTGGTCCGGGTCGAGGGCCAGTTGAGCGACGGCGGTCTCGACCTGCTCAACCACGGTCTGGCGCTGGACGGCTGTGCGCTGAAGCCGGCCCAGGTAACCTGGCAGAACGACGATCAGCTCAAGTTCATCCTGAAGGAAGGCAAGAAACGCCAGATTCGCCGCATGTGCGAGTTGGTGGGCCTGCGCGTGACCGGTCTGAAACGGGTACGCATCGGCCAGGTCAAGCTGGGCCACCTGCCGCTGGGACAATGGCGGTTTCTACATGAGGACGAACGATTCTAGCCGGTATCGTCGTTCCCGCCTGCGCGGGTTCGACAAACTAAATCGCCCCTTAATGAAGGCCGGGGTGAGGGTTGCTCAACGCCACCGTGTCGCCGATGGCCAGGCTTAATTGATCCGCCGCGCTGCCTCGGTTGACGGCGATCTCGATCAGACCGACGCTGTTGACGTACCAGAAGGCTTCGCCTTTTGCCGCCGCGTGGTAGGTCGAGCGGTGCGTTAGGCGCCGTTGTCCTTTCAGCATCAGTATCTTGTCATCGGCCATCAGCCCACCGCGTAGGCCGGTCCAGGCGTTGCCATAGTGGTCGATATAGACGATCCGGGGCAGATCGGCCGGGTCGAAATGCACCTCGGGCACCGCAATCGCCGTCAACTTGTCACTGGGAAAGGCCCCGGCAGCAATGGCCCCGGCGATGGGGGCAAACAGATCGCGGCCATGAAAGCTGGCGGACAGCCGCTCGGGCCGCCAATCGATACGCCAGTAGCGGGCGGCGCCGGCGCGCGTGGCAACTATCGACAAGAGGCCATTGTCCGGTCCAACGTACCAGCGCCCGGCCGCCTCGACGACCAAGGTGCCGCGCGGCCCGCCAACGCCCGGATCGACGACAGCCAGAAAGACCGTGCCGGGAGGGAATTGTCCGGCCAGGGCATCGAGCAATACGGCCCCGGCATGGGCATTGAAGTTGGCTACCGAATGGAGCAGGTCGACAATCGGTGCCCCAGGCGCAGCCTGGCTCAGGACGGCCTTGATCTGACCGGCATACGGGTCCTGCCAGCCGAAATCGGTGAACAGTACGATCATGATCGTTGCTCCTCTAAAACGAAAAGGCCGGCTAGGCCGGCCTTTTCGCAGGTGCGTGTCGGTTACTCAGCGGCAGCGGCTTCCTCGGCGCGGTCGACCATCTGGACCACGGCCATGGACGCATTATCGCCGACCCGGTAGCCGAATTTCAGGATACACAGATAGCCACCCGGACGGGCCTTGAAACGCGGACCAAGTTCGTCGAACAGCTTGACCACTATTTCGCGGTCGCGCAGGCGGTCGAGGGCCAGACGACGGTTGGCCAGGGTCGGGGTCCTGCCCAGGGTGATCAGAGGCTCCACCACCCGGCGCAATTCCTTGGCCTTGGGCAGCGTAGTCTTGATCTGCTCATGCTTGAGCAGGGCGTTGGACAGGTTACGCAACAGGGCCAGACGATGGCTGCTGGTGCGGTTCAGTTTTCGGTTGGATAGGCGGTGACGCATTTTCTTTATACCTCGCGGTCAATCAGGGCTTGTCATAGCCAGCGGGCGGCCAGCTTTCCAGCTTCATGCCGAGGGTCAGACCACGCGCAGCCAGCACTTCCTTGATTTCGTTCAAGGACTTGCGGCCCAGATTCGGGGTCCTGAGCAACTCGGTTTCGGTACGCTGGATCAGGTCGCCGATGTAGTAAATGCTTTCCGCCTTCAAACAATTAGCGGAACGCACGGTCAATTCCAGCTCGTCCACCGGACGCAGCAGGATGGGGTCCATCTGCGGGCTGGCGAGCTTGGGCTGTTCGCTGGGCAGGGTCACGCCCTTCAAGTCGGCAAACGGACTGAGTTGCTCGATGAGCAGGCGGGAGGCATGACGTACCGCCTCTTCCGGCTCAACGGCGCCGTTGGTCTCGATCTCCAGAATCAGCTTGTCCAGGTCGGTGCGCTGCTCGACGCGGGCGCTCTCGACGCTGAAGCTGACCTTCTTGACCGGGCTGTACAGGGCATCGATCAGGATATTACCGACTGAATGGGTTTCCTCGTCCAGGCGGCGAGTGCTGGCAGGGACGTAACCCCGGCCGGCTTCGATCTTGATCTCCATTTCCAGCTTGCCGCCCTTGGTGACATGGGCGATAACATGGTCCGGATTCAGTATCTCGACATCGTGGCCAATCTCGATATCGGCTGCAGTAACGATGCCTTCGCCGTCCTTTTTGACGTAGACCAGCGCCTCGGTACGGTTGTTGAGCTTGACCGACAGACCCTTCAGGTTGAGCAGGATATCAATGACATCTTCCTGAACGCCGTCCATGGCAGAGTACTCGTGTACCACGCCGACTATCTTGACTTCGGTCGGCGCGTAACCTTGCATCGAGGACAAGAGGATACGGCGCAAGGCATTGCCCAGAGTGTAGCCGTAGCCACGCTCGAAGGGCTCCAGCGTGATACGCGCCTCGCGGGGGGAAATGCTGTTGACTTCCACGCTACGCGGTTTCAGCAGTTCACCGGTATTCGACATAGTGCTAATCCTTCAATCAGGCCGACTGGATTACTTGGAGTACAGTTCGATCACCAGCGATTCATTGATCGTGGGCGGCAGTTCGGAACGCTGTGGGCGGGCCTTGTAGGTACCCTTCAATGCCTTGGCATCGACGGCCACCCACTCTGGGAAACCACGGCCTTCGGCAGCTTCCATAGCGCCCTTGACGCGCAAATGGCTCTTGGCCTTCTCCGCCACTTCGACCACGTCGCCCGGCTTGACCTGGTAGGACGGAATGTTGACTCGCCGACCGTTGACCAGGATGCCGTTGTGGCGCACCACTTGACGGGCCTCGGTACGGGAGGCACCAAAACCCATGCGATAGGAGACGCTGTCCAGACGGGACTCCAGCAACTGAAGCAGGTTCTCACCAGTCACGCCTTTGAGTTGGTCGGCCCGCTTATAGGTCAGTCGGAATTGGCCTTCAAGCACGCCATATATCTTGCGTATCTTCTGCTTTTCACGCAGTTGAATGCCATAGCCGGACAGGCGAAGATGACGCGCGCCATGCTGGCCGGGCGGGTGATTACGTCGTTCGACGGAACACTTATCGGTGAAGCACTTCTCACCTTTCAGGAACAGCTTCTCGCCTTCACGGCGACACTGACGGCATTTGGGATCGGTATTGCGAGCCACGAGGATCTCCTTATTCGGTCAGACTCGGCGCTTCTTCGGGGGACGGCAGCCGTTATGCGGCATGGGCGTCACATCGGAGATGCTGGTGATCTTGAAACCAAGGCCGTTCAAGGCACGAACGGTTGACTCACGGCCGGGGCCCGGACCCTTGATACGCACTTCGATATTCTTGACGCCACATTCGAGCGCCTGCTTGCCGGCATTCTCGGCAGCCACCTGAGCGGCGAATGACGTGCTCTTACGGGAGCCTTTGAAGCCGGCGGCACCCGCAGTGAACCACGACAAGGCATTGCCCTGACGGTCGGTAATGGTCACGATAGTATTGTTGAAAGAAGCGTGGATATGCGCGATCGCATCCGCCACACTCTTCTTGACTTTCTTCCGCACGCGGGCGGTGGTTGCCTTAGCCATATGTTTTACCCACTTTTACTTTTTAACTTGCATCTGTCTACGCGGGCCCTTGCGGGTACGAGCATTGGTACGGGTACGCTGACCACGCAACGGGAGACCGCGACGGTGACGCACACCACGATAGCAGCCCAGGTCCATGAGACGCTTAATGTTCATGGCGACCTCGCGACGCAGGTCGCCTTCCACCGTGAATTTTCCGACCAATTCACGCAACTTGTCGATTGCGTCGTCGGTCAGGTCTTTCATCTTGGTCGCGGGGTTGACGCCGGCTTGTTCGCAAAGGAGGCGGGCACGCGGGCGACCAATGCCGAAGATGGCGGTAAGCGCAATCTCGGCATGCTTGTGATTCGGGATGTTCACCCCGGCAATACGGGCCATGAATAACTCCGTGCGGATAAAAACTGGTTATTGTATCAACGAGTGGCTTATTCCTGCAAGCCGACTCATCAACCTTGACGCTGCTTGTGGCGCGCCTCACTGCAAATGACACGGACAACGCCCTTGCGTTTAACGATCTTGCATTTGCGGCAAATCTTCTTCACCGAGGTTTGAACACGCATGTTCGACTCCTTTTCGACGATTACTTGGCGTGCTAAACGATGCACGCACGACTCAGATCATAGTCAGATCATAGGGAGTCAACATCATGTTGACTTTGTCACCCGGCAAGTTGCAGATGCATGAGCATCTTGCCGGGGATATACCCCAGAACCACATGGCCGTTTTCCGGTTTGCAGAAAACGGCATTCGGGAGAGTCTCAATGACCTCTCCCCGCATTCAAATTACATCTTCCTTGCTTAGACCCGAATCAGCGGGCCAGGAAGTTGCCGCCCTTGAAGTTGGCTTTTTTCAAGAGGCTCTCGTATTGGTGAGTCATGACATAGGCCTGCACCTGAGCCATGAAGTCCATGGTCACCACCACAATAATCAATAGCGACGTGCCGCCGAAATAGAATGGGACGTTCCATTTCACGATCAGGAATTCCGGTAGCAGGCAAACCAGCGTGACGTAAACCGCCCCGACCAGGGTCAGTCGAGTCATGATCTTGTCAATGTATTTCGATGTCTGCTCGCCTGGGCGAATGCCGGGCACGAAGGCGCCGCTCTTCTTCAGGTTGTCCGCCGTTTCCTTGGGGTTGAATACCAAGGCGGTGTAGAAGAAGCAGAAGAAAACAATCGCAGTTGCATACATGATGACGTAAATCGGCTGACCGGGAGACAACGCCGATGCCACATCCTTCAGCCAATGCATGCTGTCGCCACTGCGAAACCAGCCGCCCAGTGTCGCCGGGAACAAAATGATCGAGGACGCGAAGATCGGCGGAATCACGCCGGCCATGTTCAGCTTCAGCGGCAAATGGGAGCTCTGGCCGCCATATAGCTTGTTACCGACCTGGCGCTTGGCATAGTTCACCAGTATCTTGCGCTGGCCGCGCTCGACGAATACGACCAGTGCGGTAACCAGCAGGGCCGCGACGAACAGTAGTAACACCAAAGGAATGGAGAAGGCGCCGGTACGGGCCAATTCCAATGTGCCGCCGATCGCCTGGGGCAGACCGGCTGCAATACCCGCGAAAATAATGATCGAGATGCCGTTGCCGACGCCACGTTCGGTGATTTGCTCACCCAGCCACATCAGAAAGATGGTCCCCGCCACCAGGGTAATCACCGTTGTCAGCCTGAACATCACGCCCGGATCCAGCACCAGACCGGCCTGACTTTCAAGGACAATGGCAATGCCCAGTGCCTGAAAAGTGGCCAGGAACACGGTGCCATAACGAGTGTACTGGGTAATCTTGCGCCGGCCCGCCTCGCCTTCCTTTTTCAGCGCTTCCATCTGCGGCGACACAACTGCCAGCAACTGCAAAATAATGGACGATGAAATATAAGGCATGATCCCCAGGGCGAATACCGTAAACCGCTCCAGCGCGCCGCCCGAGAACATGTTGAACATACCCAGAATACCGCCCTGCTGGCTCTTGAACAGTTGTTCCAACACCATGGGGTCGATCCCCGGCACGGGGATATGGGCGCCGATCCGATAAACGATCAGGGCGCCCACCAAGAACCAAAGGCGTTGCTTCAGGTCGCCCATTTTTCCGGACGACTTCAAGAGGTTGGCGGCAGCATTAGCCAAGATCGATACTCCGCTATCAGGCTTCGGCTTCGGCGACGCTGCCGCCGGCAGCTTCGATAGCCGCTTTTGCGCCCTTGGTGGCAATAATGCCTACCAGTTTGACCGGCTTATCGATTTTGCCCGCCAGAATCACGCGCACGTTCTTGGCCAGTTGAGGTATTACACCAGCTTGCTTGAGCACCAGCATGTCGATGGTATCGACCGGCATGGCGTTCAATTCGTCCAGGCGAACCTCGGCCTTGAAGGCCCTGTTCAAAGAGATGAATCCGCGCTTGGGCAGGCGACGATGCATAGGCATCTGACCGCCTTCGAAACCGACCTTGTGGAAGCCGCCGGCCCGGGATTTCTGACCCTTATGGCCTCGGCCGCAGGTCTTGCCCAGACCGGAGCCGATACCGCGACCAACGCGCTTTTGCGCGTGCTTGCTGCCCGTGCCGGGCTTGATAGTGTTTAGTTGCATTTCAGGCAGCCTCGCATTTCACCAGGAAGTTCACGTGAAACACCATACCGCGTACGGCGGAGGTGTCCTCAAGGACGACCGATTGATTCAGACGCTTCAGGCCCAGACCGCGAACGCAAGCGCGATGCTTTTGATTCGTGCCAATCGGGCTCTTAACCAGGGTGACCTTGATCTTCTTGTCGCTCATGACTTACTCCAGAATCTCGGTCACGGTCTTGCCGCGCTTGGCAGCCACTACTGCCGGCGTATTCATCTGCACCAAGCCATTCAGCGTGGCGCGAACCACATTGTAGGGATTGGTGGAACCCAGACACTTGGCCAATACATTGGTCACGCCCATCACCTCGAACACTGCGCGCATGGCACCGCCGGCGATAATGCCGGTACCTTCGGATGCCGGCTGCATCAAGACAACGGATGCACCGTGCTTGCCCACTACGGCGTGATGCAGAGTGCCATTCTTGAGAGAGACCTTGACCATCCTGCGCCGAGCCTCTTCCATGGCCTTCTGAACGGCAACCGGAACTTCACGGGACTTGCCCTTGCCCATGCCGATGCCACCATCTCCGTCGCCAACCACGGTTAGCGCCGCGAAACCAAGAATCCGGCCACCCTTCACCACCTTGGTGACCCGGTTTACCGAAATCATTTTTTCTCGCAGGCCATCGCCGCGATCTTCTTGCTGCTGTTTGTATTTAGCCATTATCAAATCTCGCGTCAGAATTGCAGGCCGTGCTCACGGGCGGCTTCGGCCAAGGCCTTGACCCGACCATGGTAGCTGTAGCCACTGCGGTCGAAGGCCACTTCCTTGATGCCGGCCTGCTTGGCCTTCTCGGCAATACACTGACCCACCAGCTTTGCCGCCTCGGCATTCCCGCCTGTCTTGATTTGACCACGCAGGTCCTTTTCCTGGCTGGAGGCGCTGGCCAAAACCTTACCGCCGCTCGCGTCGATGATTTGAGCGTAAATGTGGCAGTTGCTGCGGTGCACGCAGAGACGGACCACTGCCAGCTCCGCGATCTTGGCGCGGGTTTTACGCGCCCTGCGCAGACGTCTGATCTTTTTATCCATGCTCGTGACTCCAGATTATTTCTTCTTGGTTTCTTTGAGAGAAACCACTTCGTCGGCATAGCGAACGCCCTTGCCCTTGTAGGGCTCGGGAGAACGGTAGGCGCGCACATAGGCCGCCACCTGACCAACCCTTTGCTTGTCGGCGCCCTTGATCAGGATTTCTGTCTGACTGGGCGTTTCAACCTTGACACCTTCGGGCATGACATGTTCGACCGGGTGAGAAAAGCCCAAGCTAAGCGACAGTTTGCTGCCCTGCGCTTGCGCTCGGTAGCCCACGCCTACCAGTGTCAGCTTCTTCTCGAAGCCTTTAGCCACGCCATGGATCATGTTGGCCAATAACGCCCGGGTCGTACCGGACATGGCGTTGGCAGCCGTGCCGTCGTTAGCGGGCGAAACTTGCAGGTTGCCGTTGGCATGCTCGACCATAACCAGGGACGTCAAACCCTGGCTGAGAACACCTTGCGGGCCTTTGACTGTAATAGATGCCGCCGTGAGGTTGACCTCAACCCCGGCCGGCACAGGAATCGGATTCTTGGCAACTCGGGACATGCTCTACCTCACGACACCAAACATAACACTTCACCACCCACACCCAGGGCACGCGCCTTGCGGTCGGTCATAACCCCGTGGGAAGTGGAAACAATAGCCACACCCAGGCCATTCATCACCTTGGGCAAGCCATCGTGGCCCTTATAGATACGTAAACCGGGCTTACTGACACGCTGGATCTTTTCGATCACCGGGCGCCCGGCATAGTACTTGAGGGCCACTTCCATCTCAGGCAGACCACTTACCTCGCGTACTGCGAAGCCATCGATATAGCCTTCATCCTTCAAAACCTGCGCGATTGCCTTCTTCAGCTTGGAGGAAGGCATGCGGACCGTAACTTTTTCCATCAACTGAGCGTTGCGGATGCGGGTCAGCATATCGGCGATGGGATCACTCATGCTCATCGTCTTGCTCCTTACCAACTAGCCTTGGTGACGCCGGGAATATCGCCCTGCATGGCGAGTTCACGGATCTTGTTGCGGCACATGCCGAACTTGCGAAACACGCCGCGCGGACGGCCGGTCAGTGCGCAACGGTTACGCGTCCTGACCGGGCTCGAATCTCGCGGTAGTGCCTGCATCTTGAGGCGAGCAGCCATGCGCTCTTCGTCTGAGCGGGCCTGGTCCTCATACACGGATATGAGTTCGGCACGCTTGGCGGCATACTTCTTCACCATGTTGCGGCGTTTCTCTTCTCGGTTAATCAGCGATTTCTTGGCCATATAGACCTCAATTCTTGAACGGGAATTTGAAGGCAGCCAGCAGGGCCTTGGCCTCCGCGTCCGTCTTCGCAGTGGTGGTGATGGTGATGTTCATACCACGGAGAGCATCGACCTTGTCGTACTCGATTTCCGGGAACACGATCTGCTCCTTGACGCCCATGTTGTAGTTGCCACGGCCATCGAAACCCTTGCCGCCGACGCCACGGAAGTCACGAATCCGGGGAATGGCCACCGACACCAAACGATCGATGAATTCGAACATCCGCTCTTTGCGCAACGTAACCTTGCAACCGATCGGGTAGCCATCGCGAATCTTAAATCCGGCGATGGATTTGCGAGCCTTGGTCACCACTGGCTTTTGACCAGCGATTTTGGCCATGTCGGCCACGGCATAGTCAAGCACCTTCTTGTCACCAACCGCTTCGCCGACGCCCATATTAAGGGTGATCTTCTCGATCCGAGGCACCTGCATAACCGACTTGTAACCGAATTGCTGCATGAGCTGCGGCGCCACGGTTTCCTTATAAAACTCTTTTAGACGAGCCATGGTTACCTCACGCATCCATCACTTCGCCGTTGGACTTATAGAAACGCACCTTGCGTCCGTCCTCCAGCGTTTTTATCCCCACACGATCGCCCTTGCCGCTCAGCCGATTGAAGATGGCGACATTAGAGATATCGATGGGCATATCCTTGTCCACAAAACCGCCCGTCGTGCCACGCATAGGATTCGGCTTGACGGCTCGCTTGACGCGATTCACACCTTCAACCACCAACCTACCTTCGAGCACGGACAAAACGGTGCCACGCTTACCCTTATCCTTACCGGTCAAAACAACGACCTCATCACCACGGCGTATCTTGTTCATAGCCGGACTCCTTACAAAACTTCAGGGGCCAGGGAGACGATCTTCATAAATCGCTCCGTACGCAATTCGCGCGTGACCGGCCCAAAGATACGGGTACCGATCGGCTCCAGCTTGTCGTCAAGGAGAACAGCGGCATTGCCGTCAAACTTGACCAGTGAACCATCCGGACGACGAACGCCCTTGGCGGTACGGACTACGACAGCGCTGTACACGTCGCCTTTTTTGACGCGGCCGCGCGGCGCGGCATCCCTGATGCTGACCTTGATAATGTCGCCGACACTTGCGTATCGCCGTTTGGAGCCGCCCAACACCTTGATGCACATAACCGAACGCGCACCCGTGTTGTCAGCCACATCGAGTATGGACTGCATTTGAATCATGATCTCTACTCCAACTTACCCTGTCGCGCCGTAGCACGGTCAGGCCAGTTTTGGATCCCGAAGGGTTAATAAGTCCCAGAACGCCTGGGACCAAGGAAGCCCAAGATTATATCCATAACCAATCGGCTGCGCAAGCGAATTGAAAATTAAATAACCTTTGCCTGCTCAACCACGCGCGCCACCTTCCATGCTTTGCTCTTGGAGAGCGGCCGACACTCTTCAATCACCACGGTATCGCCCTCATGGCAGCCGTTTTCTTCATCGTGCGCATGATACTTTTTGGAAAGGCGAATAATCTTGCCATATAGCGGGTGTTTAACGCGACGCTCCACCAGCACAGTGACCGTCTTGTTCATCTTGTCGCTCACAACCGTACCGGTCAATGAACGCGCAATCTTGGTTTTTTCCTGTTCGACCATCTTCATCTACCTCGTTAATTCCCGGCCTTGAGCCTGGACTCGTGCATCACGGTACGAACACGGGCGATATCCCGGCGTACCCGGCGGACATCATGAGTCTTGTTGGTCTGTTGGGTCGCGACTTGCATCCGCAAACTGAACTGGGCGCGCAACAATTCCTTGAGCTCATTTTGCAATTCTTCGCTACCCTTGGTACGAAGTTCATTGGCTTTCATATCAGACCCCAACAAAATGACGGGTGACAAACGTGGTAGCGATGGGTAGCTTGGCTGCCGCCAGGCGGAATGCCTCGCGCGCCAACTCCTCGGTCACACCATCTATTTCATAAAGCACCTTGCCAGGCTGTATCTCGGCAACCCAGTACTCCGGGTTACCTTTACCGCCACCCATACGAACTTCGGCAGGTTTGGCGGAAATTGGCTTATCCGGGAAGATGCGTATCCAGATGCGCCCACCCCGTTTGATGTGGCGGGTCATGGCACGGCGAGCCGCTTCGATCTGGCGGGCGGTAAGGCGACCACGACCGATCGCCTTCAGGCCATACTCGCCGAAACTGACCTTGGCGCCGCGTGTAGCCAAGCCAGTGTTACGGCCCTTTTGTTCCTTGCGGTATTTTCTTCTACTGGGCTGTAGCATTTATTACTCCTTTCCTGCCCGCGCGGCGGGTCGGCGACCCTTGCGCTCAGGCTCGGGCGCAACCGCCGGCTTGTCGCCATGGCCCAAGGTCTCGCCCTTGTAGACCCAAACCTTGACCCCGATGAGACCGTAGGTTGTGTGGGCCTCGGCGAAACCGTAATCGATATCGGCACGCAAGGTATGGAGAGGCACACGACCTTCGCGATACCACTCGGTACGGGCAATTTCAGCACCGTTCAAACGACCGGCGCTCATGATCTTGATGCCTTGCGCACCGAAGCGCATGGCGTTTTGCATGGCACGCTTCATGGCGCGACGGAACATGATCCGCTTTTCAAGCTGAGTAGCTATGGAAGCGGCGATGATCTGTGCATCCAACTCAGGTTTGCGCACTTCCTCGATGTTCAGGGTCACGGGCACGGATATCATGCTGGCGAGCTGCTTGCGCAGGTTCTCAATATCCTCGCCTTTTTTGCCTATCACAACGCCGGGACGAGCCGAGAACAGGGTGATACGGGCGTTTTTAGCAGGTCTCTCGATCAGAATCTTGCTGAGTGAGGCATGAGCCAGCTTCTTTTTCAGGAACTCGCGAACCTTGATGTCTTCGTGCAGCGTTGCGGCAAAGTTCTTGCTGTTGGCATACCACTTCGAGGACCAGTTACGGTTAACGCTCAGGCGGAAACCGATCGGATGAATTTTCTGTCCCATACTCTACCTCAGTCGCCAACCGTCACAGTAATGTGACAGGTGGGTTTGTGGATACGGTTGCCGCGGCCCTTGGCGCGCGCGGTAAAACGCTTCAAGGAAGTGCCTTCGTCGACATAAATGCGTTTGACCATCAACTCGTCGATATCAGCGCCTTCATTGTGCTCGGCGTTGGCGATCGCGGATTCCAGAACCTTACGCATCACCTCGGCGGCCTTGCGCGGGGTAAAGGTCAGAATACTGATAGCGCTCTCGACGGGCTTGCCGCGCACCAGATCAGCCATCAGACGGGCCTTCTGTGCGGACATCCGGGTACCGCGCAAAATAGCGGAAACTTCCATGCTCGGCTCCTACTTCTTGACTTTCTTGTCGGCGGCGTGACCCTTGAAGGTGCGAGTCAAAGAGAACTCACCCAACTTGTGGCCAACCATGTTTTCCGTGACATACACGGGGATGTGCTGCTTGCCGTTATGCACGGCGATCGTCAGCCCTACAAAATCCGGCAGAACGGTGGAACGACGCGACCAAGTCTTGATCGGACGCTTGTCCTTGCCGGCCTGGGCCGCTTCCACCTTCTTCAACAGATGGCCGTCGATGAACGGACCTTTTTTTACTGAACGAGCCATATCGACTTACCTCTTATTTCTGCCGACGACGCACGATCATGCCGTCCGTGCGCTTATTGCTACGAGTACGGTAGCCCTTGGTAGGCTGCCCCCAAGGCGAAACCGGTACGCGGCCTTCACCTGTGCGGCCTTCACCGCCGCCATGCGGGTGATCGACCGGGTTCATGACGACACCGCGCACAGTGGGTCGAACGCCACGCCAACGCATGGCGCCAGCCTTACCGATGGAACGCAGGCTGTGCTCGGCATTGCCGACTTCGCCTATCGTTGCGCGACAATCGACATGGACCTTGCGAATCTCGCCAGAGCGCAGTCGCAACTGGGCATAGCTACCTTCGCGGGCCAAAAGCTGCACTGAGGCGCCAGCCGAACGGGCCAACTGAGCACCCTTACCTGGCAGCATCTCGATGCAGTGAATCGTCGAGCCAACCGGTATGTTACGCAGCGGCAGACAATTGCCCGGCTTGATCGGGGCCTCGGCGCCGTTCATTAGCGCCATGCCAGCCTCCACGCCACGCGGCGCGATGATGTAGGCACGCTCGCCATCGGCATAGCAGAGCAGCGCGATATGGGCGCTACGGTTGGGGTCGTATTCGATACGCTCGACCTTGGCCGGGATACCATCCTTGTTCCGCTTGAAATCGATGATGCGGTAGTGTTGCTTATGACCGCCGCCTTTGTGACGGGTCGTGATATGGCCGTTATTGTTACGTCCGGAACCACGGTTTTGCTTTTCGACCAGAGCCGAGACCGGCTTGCCCTTGTGCAGTCCGGGCGTAACCACCTTGACCACGGCACGACGACCGGCGGAAGTGGGTTTTACCTTAACCAAAGCCATTGCTTATTCCCCCGCCACGAAGTTGAGTTCCTGGCCCGGAGCCAGGCAGACATAGGCCTTCTTCCAGTTGTCCCGGCGCCCCATGAACCGCCCGGTACGCTTCACCTTGCCCTTGACGTTGGCGACCTTGACCGCCTCGACCTGGACCTTGAACAGCAGTTCGACCGCCGCCTTGATTTCCGGCTTGGTGGCATCGGGAGCAACCCGGAAGATAACCTGTTCGTTCTTATCTGCGATCAGCGTTGCCTTCTCGGTAATGACTGGCGCGAGGATGACCTGCAGCAGACGCATCTCGCTGAATTTCATGGCGTTCATGCGTACATCTCCTCAAAGCTCTTGACCGCATCGCGTGTAATCAGCACCTGGTCGAAACGGATCAGGCTGACCGGATCGGCATGACGCGGTTCAAGCACCATCACGTTAGTCAGATTGCGCGATGACAGCCACAGGTTGTCATCCACCTCCTGAGTAATGATGAGCACCCGGTTGTCGATACCCATACCCTTGATCTTGCCTGCCAGCAACTTGGTCTTGGGGGCGTCAAGGGTGATGCCATCAATCACGCGCAGACGACCATCACGGGCCAGTTGCGACAGGATCGCGGCCATACCGGCGCGGAACATCTTGCGATTCACCTTCTGCGAGAAGTTCTCGTCCGGCTTGTTTGGGAAGGCACGACCGCCGCCACGCCACAGTGGGCTGGAGGTCATACCGGCACGGGCATTACCGGTACCCTTCTGTTTGAAGGGCTTCTTGGTCGAGTGACGAACCTCGGCACGCGTCAGTTGAGCACGGTCGCCGCTACGGCCATTGGCCATATAAGCCGTCACCAACTGATGCACCAGGGGCTCATTGTAATCACGGGCAAAAAGCGTATCGGAAGCGGAAACCGCGCCGGCATCCTGACCCTTATCGTCGATCAGTTTGAGATCCATCAGGCACCCCCTTTGACAGCCGGGGAAACGACTATGTCGCCACCCTTGGAACCGGGCACGGCACCCTTCACCAACAGCAGCTGACGCTCGGCGTCGACCCGGACCACTTCCAGGTTCTGAACGGTACGAGTCACCGCGCCCAAATGGCCCGACATCCGCTTGCCCGGAAAAACCCGGCCGGGGTCCTGGGCCTGGCCGATGGAACCCGGCACGTTGTGCGAACGGGAGTTGCCATGGGTAGCGCGCTGGGAGCCAAAATGGTGACGCTTGATGGTACCGGCGAAGCCCTTACCTTGCGTTACACCCGAGACATCGACCAACTGACCGGCCTGGAAAATATCGACGCTCATGACTGCGCCGGTTTGATGCTGAGAGGCCACATCCGCAGCGACGCGAAATTCGGCCATGCCGCGCGCGGCGGCCACGCCAGCCTTGGCGAAGTGACCTGCTTGAGCTTTATTGACACGACTTGCCTTACGTGTGCCGTAGGCAATTTGAATGGCGTCGTAGCCATCCGTATCGGCCGTCTTGATCTGGCTGACACGGTTATTCGACATGTCCAACACGGTCACCGGGATGGAAGCACCATCATCAGTAAAGACGCGGGTCATGCCGATTTTGCGACCGACAAGGCCTAGACTCATTTTTTAGTTCCTTTTACAAGGCGCCAACTTCAATTGGCCGGCGGATTACAAAAATACTGCGCAAAACAAAAAAGAGGCAGGATTTTACCCGCCTTTTCGGATTTGTCCAAGCTGAATCATTATTGCAGCTTGATCTCCACATCCACGCCAGCGGGCAGATCGAGTTTCATCAAGGCATCGACGGTCTTGTCGGTCGGATCGACGATATCCATCAGTCGCTTATGGGTACGAATTTCCAACTGGTCGCGCGAGGTCTTGTTGACGTGCGGTGAACGCAATAAGTCAAAACGCTCGATGCTGGTAGGTAGCGGCACAGGCCCCATGACCACGGCACCAGTGCGCTTTGCGGTTTCAATAATATCCTGCGCCGACTGGTCGATCTGCTTGTAGTCGTAACCCTTGAGACGGATGCGGATTTTCTGGCTTTGCATTTTATTTAGCTCTTAGCTTGTAGGCTGGTAGTTTGTAGCCGGCGAGTGGGGTTGGCCACCCGCTTTAGCTACCGGCCACCGGCCGTTGTTACTCGATGACCTTGGCCACGACGCCGGCGCCGACGGTAC
>JAIMKU010000023.1 GCA_020692235.1 Hydrogenophilus sp. | reverse complement strand
ACACTCCCCAAGGCTTAGAAGGTACAACGCTCCCGATGTTCCGGGTCAATATCAAAGCTGCCAATCTGCTGAAAGACTTCCTTCTTCGGGATGGTATTGAGATGAATAAAGCAAGTTAAGGATGTCGGCGTGACCAGCAACCTCATCACAAAGCTAATCAAAGAGAAACAATCGGCGCCGATGCGCTACAGGATGTGATCACCATGGGTTTCCGGTTCCAAAAGCGCATCCGCATCTTCAAGGGCTTGACGCTCAACCTGAGCAAGTCGGGGTCGTCGTGGACGGTCGGGCGCCCGGGGGCGTCGGTCAACTTCCGGGGCGACAAGGTCACCGGCAACGTGGGGATACCTGGCACCGGCTTGTCGTACCGCGAGTCGCTGGACAACCAGGCCACGCCCGAGGAGCCGGGGACGAAGCGCAGTGGGGCGCGAGTCCTGTTCTGGCTCGCGCTGGTCGCCGTGGTGGCTTACGTTCTGCTGCGCTGACGCAGGACACGGAGGAGGAAGAATGGCAAAGGCTGTCGAGATCGGTTCCCAGAGCTTCCGGACCCATAGTAGTGCCATGGAACACTACAAGGCCGTGCTGCACCGGTACCAGGACGGGCAGCGTGTCTCCGACCAATGTGACCACGCCGATCTGGTCGCGCTCATTGAGCGGTACGACCCGGTGCTCGACGCGGTCAAGGGCAAGCCAAAGGGCCGGTCGCAGGACTTCTATGGTGCCTGCCGGCAAGCCGTCGCTCTCGACCTCATTCAGGCCAAGAAGCAGGCATTCGCCCAGTACAGGGACGACCAGGGCCGGGTTGAGTGCGAGCTGACCGGCGTGATGGTCACTATCGACGACGCCTCGCGCCGGCCCGAAATCAAGCAAACGTCATCGATGCCAGCTCGCGCTTCCTGGCCCATGGCGGCCAGGTGGACGCCGTCGCGATCGCTCACGCGCGCCCTCCATGAAGCCGCCATGATATAGCCGACGAAGCCACGAGCTAAGCTGGCGGCGCAGGTGGCGGGCAGCGCGCACAAATGAACACGATGACGATCGAATTGCCGGTGGAGGGTCTGCCCCCACCGGCCGAACTGCCGAACAACTTCTCCGACGAAGCGCGCTACCTGTTGGCGCTCAAGCTCTTCGAGCAGGGCCGCATTTCGTCCGGCAAGGCCGGGCGTTTGGCCGGCATGGGTCGCGTCGAATTCCTGCTGGCCGCGAGTCGCGATGGCATACCCGTCGTCGATATGACTGATGAGGAAATGGCCGAGGAGTTCGCCGCCTGATGCTTGATCGCGCGGTCGTCAATGCCGGTCCGCTGGTGGCGCTGGCGCTGGCCGGTCGGCTCGATCTACTGCCCGCTCTGTTCAAGGAATTCTGGATACCTGAGGCGGTGTATCGGGAAGTAGCCGTCGCCGGTCTCGGGCGCCCCGGCGCGGCACGTGTTGAAATCTCAGCCAAAGCGAACCAGAATGGCTACCGTGGTACGATGAAGTCGGTAGGGTAATGCTGGTGTGTTATTTTTTTCGCGCTTACTCAAGCGGGAGCCCTGCCAAATAAATGCCCTGGCTTCCCGTCCCCGACTGAGGCAGTCGAGGATGACGTCCTTAGGCGGGAATGATGAATGGATCGGCGTATTCTGAACAGGATTGAAAACGCGTGAAACGGTTTGCCCGAACTTTTTTCCTTCTCTTGTTGCGCCCGATGCTGGTGCTGGGGTTGGTATTCACGCCGCTCGCCCAGCCCATGAGCCTGGCCGCAACACCGGCGTCTTCGGGGCAGGCCGCGCCCATGATGGCAGGCTGCCATCACCATGCCCGACAAGCGCCGGCGCAGCCAAGCGGCTGCTGCTGGGACAAGGGCCACGCATGTCATTGCGCCATGGCGGCGGCCTTGCCCATTGCCGCCCCCCCCTGCCTGACCTGCAACTCGCCACCTTCAGCCGGCCGACTTCGTTCCGGTCGATGATCGTCGCCGCGCTGGCGCCGCCCGAACCCCCGCCTCCTCGAACCTGAATCTCCATCGTTCCCGTTGCGCGGGAACAGGACGCCGGCCGTACGCCGGCCCCGCCCGGCCCAACGGTTGGCTCTATGTCGACATCAAGGGCGGCGACCTGGGCGGCTATGTGCGCCAGGCGCAGAAGGCGGTGGCCGACAAGGTCAAGCTGCCACCCGGCTATACCATCGCCTGGTCCGGTCAGTTCGAGTATCTGCAACGCGCCGAGGCCCGGCTCAAGCTGGTGGTGCCGCTGGCCCTGACGCTCATCTTCCTGTTGCTGCACCTGGCCTTTCGCACCTTCTGGCAACCGACGCTAATCATGCTCAGTCTGCCCTTTGCCCTGGTCGGCGGTTACTGGTTGCTCTATGGCTTGGGCTTCAACATGTCGGTGGCCGTGGCGGCCGGCTTTATCGCCCTGGCCGGCGTGGCGGCCGAATTCGGGGTAGTGATGCTGATCTACCCGGACCAGGCGGTGAAGAAACGCGAGGCCGAAGACCGCCTGAACTACCGCGCCGATCTGGCCGCGGCGATCATTGATGGTGCGGTGCTACGAGTCCGACCCAAGGCCATGACCGTGGCGGTGATCCTGGCCGGCCTGTTGCCGATCATGGTCGGCGGCGGCGCCGGCAGCGAGGTCATGCAGCGCATCGCCGCGCCCATGCTGGGCGGCATGATGACCGCGCCGATCCTGTCCATGTTCGTTATCCCGGTCGCCTACCTGCTCTGGCGTGGCAGAGGTCTGGCCAAGTAGCGACATGAAGTAGCAGATTTGACCCTTACGCCGGTTTTATCAGGGTGCCGACGCCCTGGTCGGTCATGATCTCCAACAGCAGTGCGTGTTCGACCCGGCCGTCGATGATATGCACCGCCTTGACGCCGCTCCTGGCGGCATCCAGGGCGGCGGCGATCTTGGGCAACATGCCGCCGGACAGGGTACCGTCGGCGACCAGCGCGGCGACCTTTTTCGGGGTCAGACCAGTGAGCAGATGGCCGCCTTTGTCGAGTACGCCCGGGGTGTTGGTCAGCAGCACCAGCTTCTCGGCCTTGAGCACCTCGGCCAGCTTGCCGGCGACCACGTCGGCGTTGATGTTGTAGGTCTCGCCGCCTGCGCCGACGCCGATCGGGGCAATCACCGGGATGAAGTCACCGGAGTCGAGAAAGGCGATCAGACTGGGGTCGATCTGGGTGATCTCACCGACCTGACCGATGTCGATCACGTCGCCCGGCCTGTCCTTTGAGGCCATCATCAGCTTTCTGGCGCGGATGAAGCTGCCATCGACGCCGGTCAGGCCGACCGCCTTGCCGCCGGCCTGGTTAATCAGGTTGACGATGTCCTTGTTTACCTGGCCGCCCAGCACCATCTCGACCACGTCCATGGTCTCGGCGTCGGTCACCCGCATACCCTGGATAAATTCGCCCTTCTTGCCCACCTTGTTGAGCAGGCTTTCGATCTGTGGGCCGCCGCCGTGGACCACCACCGGGTTCTGGCCAACCAGCTTCAAGAGCACCACGTCATGGGCGAAGGCGGCTTGCAGCGTCGGGTCGATCATGGCGTTGCCACCGTATTTGACCACCACCGTTTTGTCCCAGAAACGCTGGATGTAGGGCAGCGCCTCGGCGATGACCTTGGCCTTGTCGTTAGGTGTTAGCTTGGAGATGGACATGACGGCCTTCCTGGCAAATGGAATGCGCCGATTTTACAAAATAAAGACCGCCTCACGCCGGCCTTTACCGGGAAATTGTCAAAGAAACAGCCAATAGACCAGCAAATTGATTAGGGTCAGCGGCGCGCCCACGGCCAGGAAGCGCCAGAAGCCGAGATGTACGCCGCACCGTTCGGCGGCCTGGACGATGATGATGTTGCTGGCTGCGCCGACCAGGGTGAGATTGCCGGCAATGGTGCTGCCAACCGCCAGCGCCAGCATGGCGTGCGGGTGAGGATCGGCGGCCTGGACCAGCGGAATCGCCAGGGCCACCAGGGGCACGTTGGAAACCAGTTGGCTGAGCAAGGCGCTGCCCGCCAGCAGACCAGGCACGTTGGCGAACAGCGCGGGGTTGCCGGGTAGCCATGATTGGACCGCGCCGCTGTCCCAGACCGCCTGGACCAGCACGAACAGCGCGGCAAAAAAGACCAGGGTATGTCAGTCGATGCCGCGCACCACCGCCAGCCGACGTGGGCTGGCCAGCAGAATCGGCGCGCCGGCCGCTGCCGCCGCAGTCCACAGCGGCAACTGGAATGGCGTGACCGTGGCCGCCAGCCCGATCTTGATGAGCACGATGGCCGTCATGCCCGCCAGCCCCCAGGTGGCGAGCCGCGCCAGATGGGCATCGGTGAGCGACGGCAGTTGATGGAGCAGGGCCTCGCCATGAAAATCCTTGCGAAAGGCAAAGCGCAAGACGCCCCAGGTCAGCAGCAGATTGACCACGGTCGGCAACGCCAAGGTCCCGAAAAACGTCCGGAAGGGCGAGTCCAGGCCGCCATGCAGTGCGATCAGCAGGTTCTGCGGATTGCCGATCGGGCTCATCGTCGAGCCAATGGTGACGCCGAAGGCCAGCGCCAGCAGCAACAGCGTCGGCGGCAGACGGTGGCTGCGGGCCAGGGTCAACATCAGCGGCGCGCCGATCACCGCCAGGGTGTCGTTCATGAGCAGTGCCGAGGCCAAAGCGCTGCCCGACAGGACCACCAGCACCAAGCCCTCGGCGCTGCCAATGCGGCCCAGTAACTGGCTGCTGGTGCGGTGCAGCAAGCCGCTGGCCACCAGCGCCTGGCCAGGGACGAAGACCCCGAACAGGAAGCCGATCACCTCCCAGTCGATGGCGCGCCAGGCTGCAGACAACGAAATGGCGCCGGTCAGCAACACCGTCAAGGCACCGCCCAGGACGATTTGCCAGATGGCCAGGCGTAAGCCGCCCAGGTTGCGAAAGACAATGAGCAGCAAGACGGTCAACAGGGTCCAGAGCGGCAAGTTCATGGCCGAAGTATCGCGGATAAATGGTCGTTAAGTCGCGTTGGCGGCCTGCCGAATGCCATGTTAAATTCTGCTTAGACTAACCCAAGTGAACCCAGCCAAAGTCGACCGTAGCCGCCTCGCCCATCTTGAAGACCTGCCCAACTTTGGCAAGGCCATGGCCGGGGATTTGCGTCTGATCGGGATTCATGTGCCGGGCGATCTGGCCGGCCGGAATCCGCTCGACCTGTATGACGCATTGTGCAGCGCAACCGATACCCGGCAGGACCCTTGCGTGCTGGATGTGTTGCTGTCCGTGGTCAGGTTCATGGATGGCGGCCCGGCACGATCCTGGTGGATGTTCAGCGCTGAACGTAAACGCTTTCTTGAGGGCGGCGCGGGAGGGGCTTGACCCTGCCTGTAGAATTAACTGCTTTCCAGATACCGGGGACAGTCCCATGTCCGATTCCCTTACCGGCCTGCTGGCCGCCGCCTTCGCTGCCCGCGCCGAGCTGATGACCCGTCTGTCGGCCGAGCAGACCGATGCCTACCGGCTGTTCCACGGCAGCGTGGAGGGTAGGCCGGGCCTGACGGTGGATCGCTATGGCGACCTGATCCTGGTGCAGACCTTTCACCGCCCGCTGACCGCGAACGACCTGGCCGTGCTGGAGGCCTTTTATGCCGAGGCGCTGCCCGGCCTGGTAACCGTCTACAACGACCGTAGCCAGGACAACTCGCGCATCGCCAACCCGCTCGAAGGCGAGCGCAAGGTCGCCGCCCATGCCCCGCGCTTGATTCACGAGTTGGCGGTCGCCTACCATTTTCAGGCCCGCCATGCCGGCCAGGATCCCTGGCTGTTCCTCGACCTGCGCGCCGGTCGCCGGCGGGTGATGCAGGAGGCGGCCGACAAATCGGTACTCAACCTGTTCGCCTATACCTGCGGGGTTGGCATCGCCGCGGCCAAGGCCGGCGCACGCTTTGTGGTGAACGTCGATTTCGCCGAGTCGAGCCTGAAGGTGGGCAAGGACAATGCCCGCCTGAACGACCTGCCGATCCGGCCGCGCTTCATCCAGAGCGACGTCTTCCCCGCCCTGCGCCAGTTCGCCGGACTGGGCCAGCCGGAAGTGGTGCGGCGCAAACGCCTGCCGCCGTTCCCGAAACTGGAGCCACAGCAGTTCGACCTGGTGTTCCTCGATCCGCCGCGCTATGCCAAAAGCCCCTTCGGCGTGGTCGATCTGGTCAACGACTACCCGGCGCTGTTCAAGCCGGCGCTGCTATCGACCGCCGAGGGCGGCAAGCTGATTTGCTGCAACAACGTGGCCGAGGTGGCGCGCGAGGCCTGGCTCGATCAGTTGCAGCGCAGCGCGCGCAAGGCCGGCCGCGAGATACGCGAGTCGGAGTGGATCGTGCCGGAGGCCGACTTCCCCAGTGCCGACGGCAAACCGCCGCTCAAGATGGCGCTGCTCCGGGTGTGAGAAAATATCCGCCATGCTGCGCCTCACCGAAATCAAGCTGCCGCTCGACCACCCGGACGCCGACCTCAAGGCGGCGATCCTGCACCGGCTCAGCATCCGAGCGGGCGACCTGATCGGTTTCACCGTGTTCCGGCGCGGCGTCGATGCGCGCAAGAAGTCCGACATCCATTTTGTCTACAGCGTCGATTGCGCGGTGCAGGACGAACAGTCGGTGTTGCAGCGCCTGCATGACGACCACCATGTCGCGCCGACGCCGGACATGAGCTACCGCTTCGTCGCCCAAGCCCCGGCGACGCTGGCAGAGCGGCCGATCATCATCGGCATGGGCCCCTGCGGCCTGTTCGCCGGCCTGATCCTCGCCCAGAGGGGCTTTAGGCCGATCATCCTGGAGCGCGGCAAGGCGGTGCGCGAGCGCACCCAGGACACCTGGGGGCTATGGCGCCAGGGCAAGCTTGACCCCGAATCCAACGTCCAGTTCGGCGAGGGCGGCGCCGGCACCTTTTCCGACGGCAAGCTGCACAGCCAGGTCAAGGACCCGGCCTATCGCGGCCGCAAGGTGTTGACCGAATTCGTGGCGGCCGGCGCGCCGCCGGAAATACTCTGGGTCAGCAAGCCGCACATCGGCACCTTCAAGCTGGTCGGCATGGTCGAGCGGATGCGCGCCAGGATCATCGCCCTGGGCGGCGAGGTCCGCTTCCAGGCGCGGGTCGAGGACTTCGTGATCGAACGCGACGCCGACGGCAACGGCCGGATGAGCGCAGTCGTGCTGGCGAATGGTGAGCGCTTGCCAACCCGGCACGTGGTGCTGGCCGTCGGCCACAGCGCCCGCGACACCTTCTACCAAGTCCATGAGCGGGGCGTATATATCGAGCCAAAGGCGTTCTCCATCGGCCTGCGCATCGAGCATCCGCAATCCTTGATCGATGCGGCCCGGTTCGGCAACTTCGCCGGGCATCCGGAGTTGGGCGCGGCCGATTACAAGCTGGTCCACCACTGCGGCAACGGCCGCTCGGTGTATAGCTTCTGCATGTGTCCGGGCGGCACCGTGGTCGCCGCCGCCTCGGAACCGGGCCGGGTGGTGACCAACGGCATGAGCCAGTATTCGCGCAACGAGCGCAACGCCAACGCCGCCCTGGTGGTGGGCATCACGCCCGACGATTACCCGGGCGACGCGCTGGCCGGCATCGAATTCCAGCGTCGCTGGGAAGCGGCTGCGTTCAAGGCCGGTGGCGAAACTTACGCCGCCCCGGCGCAGAAGGTCGGCGACTTCATCGCCGGCCGGGCATCGACCAAACTGGGCGCGGTAACGCCGTCCTACACACCAGGCATACACCTCACCGACTTGGCGCAGTGCCTGCCCGAATTCGCCGTCACCGCCATCCGCGAGGCCATCGCCGCCTTCGGCAAGCAGATCAAGGGCTTCGACATGGCCGACGCACTGTTGACTGGCGTCGAGACCCGCACCTCGTCACCCATCCGCGTCACCCGCGACCGGCTGACCTACCAGAGCGTGAACACCCGTGGCCTGTACCCGGCCGGCGAGGGCGCGGGCTATGCCGGTGGCATACTCTCGGCCGCCATCGACGGCATCGAGGTGGCCGAGGCGGTGGCGCTGGATATGGTCGGCCAGCCGAAGTGAATAGCCGTCATGCCCGCCTGCGCTGGAACGACGAATGAAGACTGTCGCCATCGCTGGCTGGGCTGGGATGAACTCGGTGCCTTGCGTTTCGCCACGCCCGAGGGCGAGAAGATCGTCCAGACAGAATCCACCGTATTGGCCCTGGGCGGCGGCAGTTGGAGCAAGCTGGGTTCGGACGGCGCCTGTGTGCCGCTGCTCGAACGACGCGGCGTGCCGGTTGCGGCGCTGCGCCCGGCCAACTGCGGTTTCGATGTGGGTTGGAGCGCCCACTTTCGCGCGCGTTTCGCCGGCCAGCCGCTGAAATCGGCGGCCCTGAGCTTCGCCGGCGGGTCTCGCCGGCGAGATGCTCGACTGGGAAGCGCCGACCGGCGGCTACCTGCTCACCGCCTGCCTCGCCAGCGGCTATGTGGCGGGCCGGGCGGCGGCAGGCGCCGATTAGTCGTTCGCGCCCGTTTCCCGTTGCTCCGCCAGCAAGCCGAGCGACTGGAAACGGAGGTACAACTCGCGGCAGGCCCAGGCATCGGTCGCCGCATAGGCGATCTGCGCCGCCGACAAATGCGCCGCCGCCCAGTTGGAGGTGCGCGCGCCCTTGGTGATCCGAAAGCCAAGGAAGAGGGCGGTCAGATTACGCAGGCCGGTCTGGCGGATGCCATGGCGGCGGGCGATGCGGCCGGGATCGAGGATAGCGGTGGCTTCGAACGGGAACGCCTGTTTGAGCTGACGCAGGTCGTCCGCCAGCGCCACGCCCACCTTGACGATGCCTGGCGCGCCGAGCAACTCGGCCAGTGCGGCGGCGCAATCGACCTGCCGGAGCCGTAACAGATACACCGCCTGGGCCGTGGCCACCTGGACCAGTGCGGGCGGATAGCTTTCGCCTTTCCTGAACGCGGGCCGGGTCTCGGTATCGATGCCGACCACCTGTTCTTGCCGGATGTCGGTCATGGCCAGTTCCAGGTCCGACGCCGTCGCGACCAGGTAAATCTGGCCTTCATAACGCCGGATCGGCAGCGTTGCGACCACCTCCCTGGCAATCGAGACCGGCAAGCCGCCGGTCAAGACCCGAACCGCTCGCGCAGATAGGCGACGATGTCGCCGGATTCGTACAACCAGCGGCTGTTGCCCTGTGCATCACATATCTGCAAACAGGGCACCATGGCGCGGCCGCCACCCGCCAGGAGGGCCTCACGGTGAACCGCGTCGTGTTGGGCGTCGCGCAGTTCAATGTCGAGCGCCAGGCGGCGCATCTCCTGACGCACCTTGATGCAGAACGGACAGATTCTGAACTGGTACAGGGCCAGGTCGCGGCATTGCCGATCGACCGCCTGCTGTGCCTCCGGCGTGCGCACCAGGCCTTGCGGCGCGGTCAAGCGTTCCTTGAGCAGCAGTACTGGACCTAATACCAAACGCAAGGTCTTGAAGAAGGTTCTAAAGAGAAATTTCATGGTCGGATATTTTTTAATGTCAAGGTTTTGGCCGGCGACGGATGCCGGCGTTGGCGCGGGAAGGCGCATCGGTCCGGGTTGCGCCGGAAATATCCAGGACGCGCACCTTCACGCTCTTGCCCTTCAGCTTGCCGGCGGTCAGTCGGCGTTGCGCCTCCTGAGCGATGTCGCGCGCCACCGCCACGTAGGTAACGGTCTCGGTCACATCGATCTTGCCAACCTGGTCGGCTTTCAGGCCAGTCTCGCCGGTGAGCGCGCCCAGCACGTCGCCGGGCCGGATCTTGTCCTTGCGGCCACCCAGTATCTGCAAGGTCGCCATCGGCGCGCGTAGCGGCTGGTCGCTGGCGGCAGTCAGTTCGTCTATGGGCCGCCATTCCACTTCGGTACCCAGTTCCCTGGCGATGTTGTCGACCCGCCGCATCTGATTGGCGCTGGCCAGGCTCAAGGCCCAGCCAGCCTGATCGACCCGTCCGGTGCGGCCGATGCGATGGATATAGACCTCGGGATCGGGCGTCACGTCGACGTTGATGACCGCTTCCAACTGGGCTATGTCCAGACCGCGCGCCGCCACGTCGGTGGCCACCAGCACCGAACAACTGCGATTGGCAAACTGGATCAACACCTGATCGCGTTCCCGTTGCTCCAGCTCACCATGCAGCGCCAGGGCATCGAAACCCTGCTCGCGCAACAGCCGCAGCAATTCGCGGCATTGCTGGCGGGTATTGCAGAATGCCAGGGTGCCAACCGGGCGGTAGTGATACAGCAGCCGGGCAACCGACTCCAGCCGGGCATCATTCGAAACCTGGTAAAAACGTTGGCGAATCTGGTCGGCTGCGGGCCGCTCGGTCAGCTTCACCTCCTTGGCCTGGCGCATGAACTGTCGGCTCAACCGGGCAATGCCTTCCGGGTAAGTAGCGGAAAACAGCAAGGTCTGGCGGTCCTTCGGGCAGTGTCTGGCGATGTAGACGATGTCGTCGAAGAAGCCCATGTCGAGCATACAGTCGGCCTCGTCGAGCACCAGGGTATTGAGGGTATCGAGTTTCAGGCTCTCGCGTTGCAGGTGGTCCATGATCCGTCCCGGGGTGCCGACGACGACATGGGCGCCGTGCACCAGGCTGGCCATCTGCGGCCGCATGATGCTGCCGCCAACCAGAGACAGCACCTTGACGTTGTCCTCGCTGCGCGCCAGACGGCGAATCTCCTGGGCGACCTGATTGGCCAGTTCGCGGGTTGGACAGAGCACCAGGGCCTGGACCTCGAAGCGCTTGACTTCAAGACGCGCCAGCAAGGTCAAGACGAAGACAGCGGTCTTGCCGCTGCCGGTCTTGGCCTGGGCGATCAGGTCGTGCCCGGCCAGGGCGATGGGCAGGCTGGCCGCCTGTATCGGGGTCATGTTCAGGTAACCGAGCTGACGTAGATTGGCCAGGACGGCCGGCGCCAGCGGCAGTTGCTCGAACGCCTCCGAAGCGGCGGCCGGAGAGTGGGGTGAACGATGGGGCATACCGGATTATCCTGGAAATGGCGGTCGGATGGGACGGAGCATGCAATTTTAATGATGCAGAGCCAGGCGCAACGACGCGCAATGGTGCGACTGCGCCGCGCTGAGCGGTGCCTGGCGCCGGAAAGTGCGCCCCGGAGCAGCGGTCAATGTACAGCAATGCTACGATGCGCGCCCAATGCGCATTGAACACCTACGCCAACGCCTGCGCGCCCTCGGCGCCAAGCCCGGTCATGAGCTGCGGGTGCTGCGCGCCTGGGCGCAGGTACGGCCGCTCGACCAGCGTCATAGCCGGGCCGAGGATTTCCTGCCACTGACGTTGCGCACCGCACTGCCCGACCTGATGGCCGAATTGGCCGGTTTGGCCCGGCTGCGTTCCGAACACCTCGGCGCCGATGCTGCCGTCCGTCTATTGGTCGAACTGGCTGACGGCCAGACAGTGGAGAGCGTGCTGCTGCCGCGCAACGGGCTGTGCGTCTCGACTCAGGTCGGTTGCGCGGTCGGCTGTGTATTCTGCATGACCGGGCGTGATGGACTGTTGCGCCAGTTGGCCAGCGCCGGGATCGTCGCCCAGGTTGTGCTGGCGCGCCGGCTTCGGCCGGTCAAAAGGTGGTGTTCATGGGCATAGGCGAGCCGGCCCACAATCTCGACAATGTGCTGGAGGTGATTGATTTACTGGGTACGGTGGCTGGCATCGGCCACAAGAACCTGGTCTTCTCCACGGTCGGCGACCGACAGGTGTTCGAGCGCTTGCCGCAAGGGCAGGTCAAGCCGGCGCTGGCCATCTCCCTGCACACCAGCCGCGCCGACCTGCGCGAGCAACTGCTGCCCAAGGCCCCGCGCATCGCCCCAGACGAGTTGGTCGAACTGGGCGAGGGCTACGCCCGCGCCACCGGCTACCCGATTCAGTACCAGTGGACCCTGATCGAAGGCATCAACGACAGCGAGGCGGAGATCGACGGCATCGTCCGCCTGCTGACCGGCAAGTACGCGCTAATGAACCTGATCCCCTACAACACGGTCCCGGAACTCGGCTTCAAGCGTCCGCCCTGGCAACGGGCGGCGGAAATGGCGCGCCAACTGCACCGGCGCGGCATCCTGACCAAGCTGCGCAACTCGGCCGGTCAGGACATCGACGGCGGCTGCGGGCAGTTGCGGGCGAGGACCGTCATTAGTCCCGCTTCTTCGACGCCAGCAACGCCTTGAGGTCAGCGAAGGCGTTAAACGTCGACGGCGCCGATGTATTGCCGGTATCGGTCCGCCCGGCGCCGTCCTTCAACTTGGAATGCTCGTTTTCGTGGCAATAGGTACAGAGCAACTCCCAATTACTGCCGTCCGGAGGGTTGTCGTTATGATTACTGTTCTTGTGATGGACTTCCAGTAATTGCAGATTGCCGTGGCTGAAGGTCCGGGCGCAGCGACCGCACACCCATGGAAACAGCTTCAGCGCCTGTTCCCGGTAGCCCTCCGCGCGTTTCTCGGCGTTGCGTCGAGCGGCCAGAACGGCTTGATCCAATCGTTCATTTTCCTTTGCCATAGCAACCTCGTGCGATATTTGCCAATGCTCGCCGTTCGCTTGCGGCGAAATTCATGATGGCTATTTTAGTCGACGCCGGGGGTCTGGGCCGCTGCCATCTCTGTGGCGGCCAGCCTGATCCGAGGCGGCTGCAAATCCGGCAACAACACCGCCAGCAGGCCGATCAGCGGCAGGAACGAGCACAGCTTATAGACCGTGACGATGCCCCAGTGGTCGGCGGCCTGGCCGAGCACTGCGGCGCCGATGCCGGCCAGGCCAAAGGCCAGCCCGTAGAACAGTCCGGAGATGGCGCCGACCTTGCCGGGCAGCAATTCTTGACCATAGACCACTATGGCGGGGAAGGCCGAGGCCAGCATGAAGCCGATTATCATGGTCAGCACCGCCGATGCGGCCAGGCCGACATAGGGCAGGGCCAGGGTGAACGGCGCGACGCCAAGGATAGACAACCAGATCACCTGCTTGCGGCCGATGCGGTCACCGATGGGGCCGCCCAGCAGGGTGCCGGCGGCCACCGCAAACAGGAAGTAGAACAGGTGGTATTGCGCCGCCATGGCAGCGATCCGGTAGTGCTCCATCAGGTAGAAGATCAGGTAGCTGGTGATGCTGGTCAGATAGAAGAACTTGGAGAACATCAGCGCCAACAGCACGGCCAACGTCTTCATGACCCGAGCCCTGGTCAAATCGTGACCGGTCGTGATCGTCGCCGGCTTCGGTTTACGGTGCTGGCGCCGGTACCAGAAGCCGACGCCGGTCAACACGATCATGGCCAGCAGTGCGAAGAGGCCGAACAGGGCGATGCTGCGCTGACCGTTGGGCAGCACAATCCAGGCCGCCAGTAAGGGGCCAAAGGCCGCGCCGGTGTTGCCGCCGACCTGGAAGATGGACTGCGCCAGGCCATGCCGGCCACCCGATGCCATGCGCGCCACCCGCGAGGCCTCCGGGTGGAACACCGCCGAGCCGCTGCCAACCAGGGCGGCGGCCATCAGCAGCATGGGGAAGGTCGAGGCCATGGATAGCGCCAGCAGGCCGGTCAGGGTGCAACCCATGCCCAAGACCAAGGAGAAGGGTTCGGGGTGACGGTCGGTGTAGGCGCCAACCGCCGGTTGCAGCAGCGAGGCAGTGAACTGGAAGGCCAGGGCAAGCAGACCGATCTGAGCGAAGCTGAGATCGAAGCCGGTCTTGAACAGCGGATAGCTGGCGATCATCAGTGACTGCATGATGTCGTTGAGAAAATGCGAGAAGCCGATCGCCGCCAATACCTTGAAGGCGGTGCGCTCGGTGGCGGGGCTGTTTTCCATGATGGGTATAGTGTTGCACTATATGAGCCGTCGGCCGGATTGAAGGCCGAGCAACCCAATGCAGCGCTGAGTTCACAGAGTCAATTGATGTCCACCATTATCCACCATCCGCTCAAGGCCCTGGTCGCGCCTTATGTGGTCCTGATGCCGGTGTACGTCAGGACCATCTTCCATGGCGACGCCAGCACCTTCGGCCTGCTGGTCAGCAGCGCCGGCGCCGGTTCGTTCAGCGGCAGCCTGTTCCTGGCCACGCGCGGCTCCATCGAAGGCCTGGCCCAGCGCGTTTCGTTGGCGGCAGTCTCGGCCGGCGCGGCATTGGCCCTGTTTGCCCTGAATACCCAACATGCGCTGGCCTACCCTATCCTGATGGCGCTGGGTTTTTCCGTGGTGCTGGTGGCCGCCGGCAGCAACACCCTGTTACAGAGCTGGGTCCGGGACGATATGCGGGGCCGGGTCATGACCACCTTCTCCATGGCCTTCCTTGGCGTCGCCCCGCTGGGCAGCCTGGCCGTCGGCAGCCTGGCCCACGTCATGGGCATTCGCCCGACCCTGTTTTCCTGTGGCCTGCTGACACTGTTGGCCGGGCTGCTGCACTTTCACCGGCTGCGGCGTACTATTCGGCAAATTCGTACCATCCGTCGATCACCGCAAGTTTAGATGAAGCACATCTTTCCCTTAATCGCTGCTCTGCTGCTCGGTTTTTCGGCGTCGGCCGCGTATGCCTGGTCGTTTGGCGTGCTGCCACAGAGAAGTGCCCTGCTCACTGCGCGATACTGGAATCCGATCCTCGATTACGTCGGCAAAAAGAGCGGCGTGACGCTGGAACTCGCCACGCGCAAGACGGCACAGGAATACTCCGATGCGGAAGCGCGTGGTGAATTCGATTTCGTCTATAGCAATCATATCCTCGCCCCGAGTCATGCCGCGGCGGCTTACCGGGTGATTGTGCGGCCGGAGGGAGAACCCATCCACGGTCAGATCGTGACCCAGGGGAGCTCGTCCCAGCGCTCGCTGCGCGAGCTGGAGGGCAGGCAAATCGGCTTCCCCAACAAAAATGCATTCGTCGGCTATATGGCGCCGATGGTCGCACTGATCCAGGCGGGGATCACGGTCCAGCCGATCTTCGGCGGCAACCAGGAAGGCATCATGGCGCAGCTCCGTGTCGGTACGATTCCGGCGGCGGGGGTCAATTCCAAGGTGATGCGGGGATATGCCGCGCGCAATGGTTTCAAGTACCGGGCGCTGTGGACCTCGGAGCCTTATCTCGATCTGCCCGTCGCCACCCATCCGCGCGTGCCGGAGGCTGTGGCGAAGGCGGTGCGGGATGCCCTGGTCGGCATGGCGCACGACCCTGAAGGACTGGACATCCTCAAGGCCAGCGCCGCCATCGTCAAGCAGGATCCGCCTTACGGTTTCGTCCCGGCGCGGGATGCCGAGTATGACAACCAGCGCGCGGTCTATCGCCTGATCTGGAAGAAAGAAGGACGCTGAACGTGAAACCCAATCCCCCCTCTCCCCCTTTGCCAAAAGGGGAGAGGAAATCGGAGACACTACCTTCTTCCCCCTTGGGAGGGGAGGGATTGAGGGGGATTTGGCCGCGCCTGTCCCTGGCGGCCCGTCTGATGCTCAGCGCAAGTCTGGCGCTCGGCGTGGCGGGCGCCTTGCTGCTTTTTATTTCCGCCGCCAGGGAAGCGGACTTTGCCCGCGCCCAGATTGAGGAGCACCTCGCCGTCGAGATGGAATCAGTACTGGCGGCGCTCTCCGAATGGGCGGTGATCGGCGACTACGCCAACATCGAACAGGAGTTGCGGCAGCGGGTGAAGCGCAGTGACATCCAGCGCGTCACTTGGACCAATGCGCAGGGCAAGCAGCTTTCGGCCGTCGACAAGACCGCCGCTTCCCGCGCGCCCGGCTGGTTCGTGCGCTTTACCGATGTGTCCTCGCCGCAGGCCAGCCGGGTGCTGATGATTGGCGGGCGGGACTACGGTCAGGTAACCATAGCGATGACGGCCACGCCTGCCCACAGCCGGTTGTGGGCGGCGTTCCTCGGCCACCTGGCGATCCTGGTGCTGGTGCTGGCGCTGGATTTCGCCGGTTTCCTGCTGATCCTGAGGAGCGGTCTCAAGCCGCTCGCCGCGCTGGCAGCCGGTGCGCGCGCCCTGGAAAGCGGCGCGCTGGCTTCCCGCATCCCACCCCAGGGCAGCCCGGAACTCGCCCATGTGATCGATGCCTTCAACCGCATGGCCGCAGCCGTCGAAAGTGCCCAGGCGAGCCTTGCGGCCCAGGCTGGGCAGTTGCGGGTGACGCTCTCCTCGATCGGCGACGCTGTCATGACCACCGACTGCGAAGGCCGGGTCGAGTTCATGAATCCGCTGGCCGAGACGCTCACCGGCTGGAATATGGGCGAGGCGCGAGGACATTCACTGCGCGAGGTCTTCCACATCGTCAACGAGGCCAACCACCAGGAAGTGGAGTGTCCGGTGGTACGTTGCTTGCGCGAAGGCGTGGTGGTAGGGCTTGCCAACCACACCCTGCTGATTGCCCGCGACGGCGCGGAGCGGCCTATCGCCGACTCTGCCGCGCCGATCCGCCATCCCGACGGCGGCATTAGCGGCACGGTGCTGGTGTTCCGCGATCAGGCCGAGGAACGGCGCAGGCTCGACCGTCTGCGGCTGGCCGCCAGCGTGTTCGAGTACGCACTCAGCGGCGTCGCCATCACCGACCCGTGGCAACGCATCGTCGAGATCAACCCCGCCTTTACCCGGCTCACCGGCTATAGCCGCGAAGAAATCCTGGGCCAGACACCGCACCTGCTGTCCTCCGGACGCCAGGAGGCCGGTTTCTACGCCGCCATGTGGTCGGCAATTCGGACCACCGGGCAGTGGCGCGGCGAAATCTGGAACCGGCACAAGAATGGCGAGTTCTATCCGGTGGAGTTGGCCATCGTCGCGGTGAAAGACGAGGTCGGCCGGGTGGCCCACTACATCGGCATCTTCCGCGACATCTCGCAGATCAAGGAGCAGCAGCAGCGCCTGGAACGCATCGCCCACTACGACGCCCTGACCCAGTTGCCCAATCGCGTGTTGCTGGCCGACCGGATGCATATGGCCTTGGCCCAGGCCCTGCGGGTTAGCGGCGTGCTGGCCGTCTGCTATATGGACCTGGACGGCTTCAAACAAGTCAACGACGAACGTGGCCACGAGACCGGCGACAATCTGCTGATGGCGCTGTCCAACCGGGTGACCCTGGCGCTGCGGGCCGGCGACATGGTAGCCCGACTGGGCGGCGACGAATTCGTATTGCTGCTAAACCTGGCCAACGTCGACGAGTGCCGCAAGACCCTGGATCGGTTGCTCAAGGCGATTGCCGAGCCGTATCCAATAAATGACCAGGCGGTAAGCATCACGGCCAGCATCGGCGTATCGCTGTTCCCGCAGGACGAAGCCGACCCGGATACCTTGCTGCGCCACGCCGACCAGGCCATGTATACCGCCAAGGAAGGTGGCCGCAATCGCTACCATTTGTTCGACCCCGAGCACGACCGCCGAACGCGCGCCCATCACGAGGCCGTAACGCGGATCGAGCAAGGACTGCGCGCCGGCGAGTTCGTCCTCTACTACCAGCCCAAGGTGGACCTGCGCCAAGGCAAGGTGATCGGCGCCGAGGCGCTGATTCGCTGGAACCACCCACTACGGGGTCTGCTGCCGCCGGCCGAGTTCCTGCCCTTCATCGAAGACCACGAATTCTCGATCCAGTTGGGCGACTGGGTGATCGAGCAGGCCCTGGTCCAGATGGCGGCCTGGCGCGCAGCCGGCGTCGAGCTGCCGGTCAGCGTCAACGTCTCCGCACGCCAGATGCTGCGGACTGATATGACCACACAGTTGGCGGCGGCCTTGGCCAGGCACCCCGAGGTTCCGCCGCAAGACCTCGAACTGGAGATACTGGAAACCAGCGCCCTGGACGATATCCTCCATGTCACCGAGCTGATCGAGGCCTGTCAGCAGTTGGGGGTCCGCTTTGCGCTCGACGATTTCGGTACCGGCTATTCATCGCTCACCTACTTCAAGCGCTTGCCGGCCGAGACCTTGAAGATCGACCAGTCTTTCGTTCGCGACATGCTGCACGACACCGAGGACCTGGCCATCGTCGAGGGCATCGTCGGCCTGGCCAATGCCTTTCAGCGCCAGGTCGTGGCCGAAGGCGTGGAGACCGTGGCCCACTGCATACTGCTGCTGCACCTGGGTTGCGACCAGGCGCAAGGCTATGCCATCGCCCGGCCGATGCCGGGCAACGCCATGCCCGACTGGATCGCCACCTGGCAGCCTGACCCACGCTGGGCCGAGGCCTGTCTGTACCCATCGCCGCAACGCGAACTGCCCCTGCTGGTGGCCGAGTTCAACTATCAGGACTGGATCGACCATGTCACCGATCGGCTAGTGCGCGATACCGGGTTGGTCAGCGCCGACCCGGAACAGCACGCCGACCTGTTCGGGCGCTGGCTGGATGGCGCGGCACGGGAACGCTATGGCGAGCTCGAAGCCTATGAGTCGACGCGGACAATCTGGCGCCACATCGTCACCCTGGCCAACGATCTGACCACCCTGAAACAGGCCGGCCAGGCCGATCAGGCGCGCCGGCGGCTGACCGAGCTCGATGCCCTGAGCCGGGAACTACTGGACCAGCTACGCTTATTTCACCAGGCCCGCAGCGATGATAAACGCCGGCCCACCCAGAGCTACCGGCCGGAACAGTCCGGCGCCGCTGACTAGACTATAAAGTCATGTGCGGTATAGCCGGTGAATTACGTCTCGACGGCCAACGGCCGGCCGGCGCCATCGTCCAGAAGATGACTGCGGCCCTGGCCCGGCGCGGGCCGGATGCCGAAGGCACCTGGTTCGACGGGCCGCTCGGCCTTGGCCATCGCCGGCTGGCCATCATCGACTTGAGCCCGCGTTCCGCCCAGCCCATGGTGGACGCGGCGCGCGGCCTGGTGCTGGTATTCAACGGCACGATCTATAACTACCCGAGACTGCGCACCGAATTGATTGGCAAGGGTCATCGCTTCAAGTCCGACGGCGACACCGAGGTCATCCTGCGTGCCTGGGCCGAGTGGGGCGAGGCCTGTGTCGAGCGCCTGGATGGCGCCTTCGCCTTCGCTATCTGGGACCGGCCGGCCGGCCGTCTGTTTCTGGCCCGCGACCGACTCGGCATCAAGCCGCTTTACTACGCCCCGACCGGCGCCTGTTTGCGCTTCGCCTCGACGCCCCAGGCCCTGCTGGCGGCGGGTGGCGTGGATAGCGCCATCGACCCAGTGGCCCTGCATCACCATTTCACCCTCCATGCCGTGGTGCCGGCGCCCCATACCCTGCTGGTCGGCGTGCGCAAGGTGGCGCCGGCGACGACCCTGAGTTTCGACCTGGCCGGGCGAATGACCGAGCGGCGCTACTGGAGCCTGGCGGCGCAACGTCCGGAGCGCACCATGACCGAGCCGGAATGGCAGGCGGCGATCCACGCCGCCCTTTCTGCGGCGGTGCAAAAACGCCTGGCGGTGGCCGACGTCAAGGTTGGCGTGTTGCTCTCCGGCGGTCTGGATTCCAGTCTGCTGGTGGCGCTGCTGGCGGAGCAGGGCGCGCGCGATCTGATGACCTTCTCGGTCGGTTTCGAGGACCAACCGGAAGAGGCCGGCAACGAATTCGAATATTCCGACGCGGTGGCGGCCCATTTCGGCACCCGCCATCACCAGTACCGCATCGCCAACGACGAGGTGCTGAGGCGCCTGCCGGAGGCCGTCGACAACATGGCCGAACCTATGGTCGGCCAGGACGCTGTGGCCTTCTACCTGCTCGCGGAGCAGGTTTCGAAGACGGTCAAGGTAGTACAGAGCGGCCAGGGCGCGGACGAGGTGTTCGGCGGTTATTTCTGGTATCCGAGGATGCGCGCCGAGACCGGGGGCGCGCCGATCGAGCGTTTTCGCCGACATTATTTCGACCGCGATCACGCTGAATATCTGGCCACCGTGATGCCCGCTTATCATGGTCCCGACTACACCGCCGACCTGGTCGCCGCGCGCCTGTCGGAGCCGCTGGCCGACGAGTTCATCGACCAGGTGCTACGCCTGGATGTGACCATGCTGATTACCGACGACCCGGTGAAGCGGGTCGATAACATGACCATGGCCTGGGGCCTGGAGGCGCGGGTGCCATTCCTCGACCACAAGCTGGTTGAACTGGCGGCGCAAATGCCGCCGGAGCTGAAGCTGGCATCGGAAGGCAAGCACATCCTCAAAGGGATCGCTCGCGGTCTGCTGCCGGACGCGGTGATCGACCGCAAGAAGGGCTATTTCCCGATGCCGGCGCTGAAATATGTGCGCGGCGATTTCCTCGAATTCATGCGCGCCATCCTCGACTCCCGCGCCTGCCGCGAGCGCGGCCTGTTCCGGCGCGAGTATGTTGACCGGCTGCTGGCAGAGCCGGAGCGGCACCATACCCGCATCCAGGGCAGCAAACTGTGGCACCTGGCGCTGCTGGAGCTGTGGCTGCAACGGAACGTCGATTCAGCCTGACCGGTTACCCGGTCTCGACCCGGTTGCGACCATTGGCCTTGGCCCGGTAAAGCGCGGCGTCGGCGCGCGCCAAGGCAACCTCGGCCGTGGCATCGGACTTGGCGAGTTCGGCTACACCAATACTGACCGTGATCCGTAGTTCCCGGTCGTCATACGCGATCTCATCGGCGGCAACCCGTGCCCGGAGCCGCTCGGCAAACTCCAGTGCGCCGGCATGATCGGCGCCAGGCAACAGGATGGCGAATTCCTCACCGCCCAGCCGCCCGGCCTGGTCGGTTTTGCGCAGGCTGGCCGACACCAACTCGGCGAAGCGGCGCAACACCGCGTCGCCGGCGGCGTGGGAGTAGCTATCGTTGACCTGCTTGAAGTGGTCGAGGTCCAGCATCAGCAGCGCCGCCGGCCCCCCGGAGCGTTGCAACCGCGCCCATTCCTGTTTCAGTTGACCGTGAAAATAACGGCGGTTGGCCAGTTTGGTCAGCGAGTCGGTGGCCGCCAGGGCGCGATCATGGGGCATACCGGTTATCTGTAGATTGACCTCGCCCGGCATCGAGAATCCGGCCTGGATCAACTCATAGGCCTGCGCCTCATAGCCGCCCAGCGAGCCGGCATCGGTCGCGGCCACGGTCTTGCCGTGCAGGTCGGCCAGCGTGGCGATGTCGGCGCGCTCGGCGCGGGTGACGATCACCCCGCCAAACTGCGACAGCTCCTGGCCGTTTTCCTCGCCGATCAGCGTCGCCAGCGGCGAGGACAGGCCGTTGCGCTGGGTCAGCAGGACATAATGACCGGGATTGGTGAGGACGAAATCCAGTTGACGCCGGGCGATGGCGGCTTCCAGCTCCGGGTAGTTCAAGGCCACCAGCTTGACCGGGCAGCCTATCTTTGCCGCCAGATAATCGACCGTCGGCTGCCAGCGCACCAGGGTCTCCGGCTTTGGCCGAAAGGCCAGCACGCCCAGGCTGAGACCGTTGTCCGCCGCCCAAAGCCAGTGCGGCAACCCGATAGCGAGCAGGGCTATAAGTTGACACATAAAGACGGCAAGGCTTCGTTTCATCGGGGTCGCTCACGTTCTGACCAATGCAAGTGGCGCACCGCTTAGACGCTTTTTAGCTTAGATCAAGATACGAAAGTCTAGATAGTTGCGCCGCCCGGCACCAGCCATTTTCATATTTGCGCCAAATCGGTCAAAATTCGACCTGTCTCAATGAATGGCCATGGCAATGCAAATCACGGAAACGAACCTCGCCGAGGTCAGGCTCATCCAACCGCGGGTCTTTGGCGACGCGCGCGGTTTCTTCATGGAGACCTGGAACCAGGCCCGTTATGCCGAGATCGGCCTGCCCAGTACATTCGTTCAGGACAACCTGTCTTTCTCGCGCCGGGGCGTGCTGCGCGGCCTGCACTTTCAAAACCCGAACGGCCAGGGCAAGCTGGTCTATGTGTTGCAAGGCGAGGTGTTCGACGTGGCGGTGGATGTCCGCCTCGGCTCGCCCAACTTCGGCCAATCGGCAACGGCCGTCCTGTCCGCCGACAACAAGCGCCAGTTCTATATCCCGCCCGGCTTCGCACATGGCTTTTGCGTCACCAGCGAGACCGCGCTGTTCACCTACAAATGCACCGAGTTCTACGACCCCAAGGCCGAGGCCAGCGTCCTGTGGAACGACCCGGCGCTGGGCATCGCCTGGCCGGTCGAGGCCCCCGATCTGTCGGCCAAGGACGCCGCCGCCCCGACGCTCGCTGATTTCCCCCGCGACCGCTTGCCGGTTTATGTCGCCTGAACGCCGCCGCATCCTGATCCTGGGCGGCGACGGTCAGATTGCCTGGGAGTTGCGCCGCACGCTGGCCAGCCTGGGCGAGGTGATTGCCGTCGGCCGCCGCAGCACGCCCCATGCCCTGGACCTGATGCAGCCGGAGACCATCCTGCCGCTGGTGGAGCAGGTCCGCCCCGCCTGGATCGTCAACGCCGCCGCCTATACCGCCGTCGATAAGGCCGAACAGGAGCCGGAGGCGGCGGCCGCCGTCAACGCCGTCGCCCCCGGCCTGCTGGCCGAGGCGGCCGGGCGGGTCGGCGCGCAACTGCTGCACTACTCGACCGATTATGTCTTCGACGGTACCGCGACCACACCCTACCGGGAAGACGCGGTGCCCAATCCGCAGGGCGTCTACGGCCGCACCAAACTGGACGGTGAAGAGGCGATCGCCCGGACCGGCTGCGACTGGCTGATACTGCGTACCGCCTGGGTCTACGGCGCCCGTGGCGGCAACTTCATGCGCACCATGCGCCGGCTGGCGCGCGAGCGCGAGGAATTGCGCGTGGTCGCCGACCAGCACGGCGCGCCCACCTGGTCGCGCCACATCGCCGAGGCCACGGCACAGATCATGGCGCAACTGGGCGACGACCGCGCCGCCTGGCACCGGGCCTGCGGCGTCTATCACCTGACCTCGGCTGGCGAGGCGACCTGGCACGCCTTCGCCGAGGCCATCGTCGAGCACCAGCGCCGGCACGAGACCATCGCCTGCCAGCGGGTCACCGCCATCACCAGCGCCGACTACCCGACCCCGGCCAAACGGCCGGCGTATTCCGTGCTCGATAACGACAAACTCGCCGCCACCTTCGGCGTCCGTCTGCCCAACTGGCGGGAGACGCTCGCCCAGGTGCAGGACGATATCGACACCTACAGCAACCCCTGACCATGCCCAAGACCCTGCTCATCACCGGCGGCGCCGGTTTCATCGGCTCCGCCGTCATCCGCCATCTGATCGCCGACACCGGTCACCGCGTCATCAATGTCGATTGCCTGACCTATGCCGGCAACCTCGATTCGCTCGCCAATGTCGCCGGTGACCCGCGCTACACCTTCGAGCGGGTGGACATCCGCGACGCCGCCGAGGTCGGCCGCCTGTTCGCCCAGTACCGACCGGACGGCATCATGCACCTGGCCGCCGAGAGCCATGTCGACCGTTCCATCGACGGCCCGGCCGAGTTCATCCAGACCAACATCGTCGGCACCTATACGCTGCTGGAAGCGGCCCGCAATTACTGGAGCGGGCTCGAAGGCGACAAGAAGGCGGCCTTCCGCTTTCACCACATCTCCACCGACGAGGTCTACGGCAGCCTGGGCGCCAGCGGCCTGTTCACGGAACAGACCTGCTACCAGCCCAACTCGCCCTATTCGGCCAGCAAGGCCGCCTCCGATCACTTGGTGCGGGCCTGGCACCACACCTACTGCCTGCCGACGGTCACCACCAACTGCTCGAACAACTACGGCCCCTACCACTTTCCCGAGAAGCTCATCCCGCTGATGATCCTCAACGCCCTGGAGGGCAAGCCGCTGCCGGTCTACGGCCAGGGCGACCAGATCCGCGACTGGCTCTATGTCGAGGACCACGCCCGCGCCCTGGTCAAGGTCCTGCTCGAAGGCCGACCGGGCGAGACCTACAATATCGGCGGCCACAACGAGCGCCGGAACATCGAGGTGGTGCACCTGCTGTGCGACCTTTTAGAGGAGATGCGGCCGGACAAACCGGCCGGCGTGGCCCGCTACCGCGACCTCATCACCCATGTCGCCGACCGGCCCGGCCATGACCTGCGCTACGCCATCGACGCCTCGAAGATCCAGCGCGAACTCGGCTGGGGCCCGCAGGAGACCTTCGAGACCGGGATGCGCAAGACCGTGCGCTGGTACCTGGACAACGAGCCCTGGTGGCGCCGGGTACGTGACGGCAGCTATCGGGGCGAACGCTTGGGACTGAGCAGCCAGGGAGGCGCACAATGAAAGGCATCATCCTCGCCGGCGGTTCCGGCACCCGGCTTTATCCGCTGACCCTGCCCATATCGAAGCAGCTCCTGCCGGTCTACGACAAGCCGATGATCTATTACCCGCTGTCCAGCCTGATGCTGGCCGGCATCCGCGAGATACTCATCATCACCACGCCGCACGATGCGCCATTGTTCGAGCGCCTGTTGGGCAACGGCAGTCAGTGGGGACTTCAGCTCAAATATGTCCAGCAGGCCCGGCCGGAGGGTATCGCCCAGGCCTTCCTGCTCGACCGCGAGTTCATTGCCGACGAGCCCTGCGCCCTGGTGCTGGGCGATAACCTGTTCTTCGGCCATGACTTCGGCAGTCGGGTCAAGGAGGCCGCGGCGATGACCTCGGGCGCACGGGTGTTCGCCTATCGGGTGCGCGACCCGGAGCGCTATGGCGTGGTCGAGTTCGACTCGACCGGCCGGGCCATCAGTATCGAGGAGAAACCGGCCCGGCCGAAGTCGCATCATGCGGTGACTGGCCTGTATTTCTATGACGGCCAGGTGGCCGACATCGCCGCCCACCTGAAGCCCTCGCCGCGCGGCGAGCTGGAGATCACCGACGTCAACATGGAATACCTGCGCCGGGGCCAGCTTGCCGTCACCAATCTGGGCCGCGGCACCGCCTGGCTCGACACCGGCACCCACGGGGCCTTGCTGGAGGCGTCCACCTTCATCGAGACCATCGAGCGCCGCCAGGGTTTGAAGATCGCCTGCCCAGAGGAGATCGCCTGGCGCAACGGCTGGATCGGCGACGATGAGCTGCGCGGCCTGGCCGGGCCGCTGGAAAAAAACCAGTATGGACAGTACCTGCTGGACCTTATTCGACCGTGACCGATTTGGCCAGGTTTCTCGGTTTGTCCACGTCTGTCCCCTTGCGCAGGGCGGTGTGATAGGCGAGTAGTTGAACCGGGATGGCATGGACGATGGGTGAGAGCAAACCAGCATGGCGTGGCGTGCGGATGACGTGAACGCCCTCGGTCTCGCTGAAGTGGCTGTCCTGGTCGGCAAAGACATAAAGCTGGCCACCACGGGCGCTGACCTCCTGCATGTTCGACTTCACCTTTTCCAGCAAGGCATCGTTGGGCGCGATCACCACCACCGGCATGGCGCTATCCACCAGGGCCAGTGGGCCGTGCTTCAACTCACCGGACGGATAGGCCTCGGCATGGATGTAGGAGATTTCCTTGAGCTTGAGCGCGCCTTCCAGGGCGATGGGGTAATGCAGACCCCGGCCCAGAAATAGGGCGTGTTCCTTGTCGGCGAACTGGTCGGCCCAGAGCATGATCTGGGGTTCCAGGTTGAGGGCATACTGGACGCTGCCGGGTAGCTGGCGCAGGGCCTTTAGATAGGTCCGTTCGGCCTCGGGTGTTAGATGGCCGCGCTGCTTGGCCAGGGTCAGGGTCAGGATAAACAGGGCGCAAAGCTGGGTGGTGAAGGCCTTGGTCGAAGCGACGCCAATCTCCACGCCGGCCCGGGTGTAGAACACCAGTTTGGAGGCGCGGGGCAGCGCGCTCTCCTGGACGTTACAGATCGCCAGGGTTTGCTCGTGACCCAGCGCCTGAGCACGCTTCAGGGCCTCCATGGTGTCCAGGGTCTCGCCCGACTGGGATATCGTGACGATGAGCTGGCGCGGGTTGGGGATCGATTCACGGTAGCGGTATTCATGGCCAAGCTCCACATTGCAAGGGATGCGGGCGATGGCCTCCAGCCAGTAACGGCCGACCAGGCTGGCGTAGTGGCTGGTGCCGGCGGCCAGGATCAGAATGCTGTCGATGTCGCGGAACACGGCTTCGGCTTCATGGCCAAACAGCGCGGGGGTGACGCCGCTGTCGATCATGCCCGCCAAGGTATCGGCGACTGCACGCGGCTGTTCGTGGATCTCTTTTTGCATGTAATGGTCGTACAGGCCAAGATTGATGGCGTCTGCCGAGACCTCCGAGAGATGCTCGGCACGGCCGACTGCGCGGCCATCCCGATCGACAATGCGCACCCCTTCGCGACTCACTGCAGCGACATCGCCATCGTCCAGGTAAATTACCCGGCGGGTCTCCGACAACACGGCAGAAACGTCCGAGGCAAAGTAGTTCTCGCCCTCGCCCAAGCCGATCAACAGCGGGCAACCCATCCGGGCGCAACAAATGAAATCGGGTGAATCGACGGCCACCACGCCGATGGCGTAGGCCCCCTGCAACTCGGCGACGGTGCGCCGTGTGGCCACGAACAGATCAGCGGACTCGGTCAGGTAATGATCCAGAAGGTGAGCGATCACTTCCGTGTCGGTCTGCGATTCGAAGACATAGCCAAGTGCCATCAGGCGGGCGCGCTGGGCCTCGTGGTTCTCGATGATGCCGTTGTGGACCACCGCCACCCGGTTGCGGGAAATGTGTGGATGGGCGTTGGACTCGGTCACGCCGCCGTGGGTGGCCCAACGGGTATGACCAATGCCGAGTTCGCCTTGCAAACCCTGGCTGGCGACCTGATTTTCCATCTCCGCCACCCGGCCGACCCGGCGCACCCGTTCCAGTTTGTTGTTGTGCAGCACGGCGACACCTGCCGAATCATAGCCCCGGTATTCCAAACGCCGCAGACCCTCAATCAGGATCGGCACTATATTGCGCTGGCCGATGGCGCCGACGATTCCGCACATGATGTGAGTACTCCCTTACTTTGTTTTTTTTAGCGGCCGTTTCCAGCCCGGGATGGTCGTTTGTCTGGCCCTGGACAGGGTCAACTCGCCCGCCGGAGCGTCCTTGGTCAGGGTGGTGCCGGCGCCCAGGGTCGCCCCTTTACCAACGGTGACCGGTGCCACCAACTGGCTGTCGGAACCAATGAATGCCTCGTCCTCGATCACCGTGCGGTACTTGTTGGCGCCATCGTAGTTGCAGGTGATGGTGCCGGCGCCGATGTTGACCTTGCGGCCAACAGTGGCGTCGCCAACATAGGACAGGTGGTTGATCTTGGAGTTGAAGCCGACTTGGGCGTTTTTTAGTTCGACGAAGTTGCCGATGTGCACCGCCTCGGCCAATTCAGTACCGGGCCGAAGCCGTGCATAGGGGCCGACGATGACCCTGGCGCCGATCCGGACGCCGTCGATATGGCAGAAGGGTTTGATCTCGACAGCCTGACCAAGCTCGCTATCCTTGATTACGCAGTTAGCGCCCACTACCGAATTGTCGCCCAGAACCACGCGACCTTCGAATACACAATTGACGTCAATCAGGCAATCTCGGCCGCACTCCAGGCTACCGCGCACATCCAGCCGGGCTGGATCGATCAGCGTGACCCCCGCTGCCATCAAGGCCTCGGCGACATTATGTTGCTGGTGCCGTTCCAGCTCGGCCAGCTGGCTACGGCTATTTACGCCCATGACCTCCCAATCCGATGCCGGGTGACACGGGAGTATGCGCTCACCCTCTGCGGCGGCCATGGCGATCACGTCGGTCAGGTAATACTCGCCCTGGGTATTGTCGTTGTCCAAACGGGCCAGCCAACCGGCCAGCTTGGCAGCAGGCAGACAGAGTATGCCAGTGTTCACTTCATTGATCGCCAGTTGCTCGGCACTGGCGTCTTTGTGTTCGACGATACGCCTGACCTGGTTGCCGGCATCGCGGATGATACGGCCATAGCCAGTTGGGTCGGCCAGGTTGACGGTGAGTAAGGCCAGGGTGCCCTGGCGGGCGACGAGGACCATTTGCCGCAGGGTCTCGGCCCGAATCAGCGGGACATCGCCATACAGGATCAGGCAGATACCGGTCATATCGAGATAGGGTATGGCCTGTTGCACGGCATGGCCGGTGCCCAGTTGCGGCTCTTGGCGCACCCAGGTCAGGTCGTCACGGCCTGTTACCTCGGGCAAGATTTCCCCACCGTGACCGTAGACTACGCAGACGCGCTCCGGTTTTAGTTGCTCGGCGCTGGCCAGTACATGGCTGATAAGGGGTTTACCGGCCAGAGGATGCAGCACCTTGGGCAGGTCGGATTTCATCCGGGTGCCCTTGCCGGCGGCCAGTATGACGATGGTTAAAGGTGCGCTCATGGCCGCTTATTATCCTAGAAACGACCGTTGAACGGGTCGAAAAACGATAAGGGCAGCCGGGGCTGCCCTTTATTCATATCTTCGATATGCTTAATGGTGCCGACACAATTTGTCGATGGCGGACAACTGGGCAACCGCCTGGACCAGCTCTGCCTGCGCCTGGACGTATTCCATTGCGCCGGTCCGGTTGGTCATGGCTTCTTCGGCCAGCTTCTTGGCTTCCAGGACACGGGCTTCGTCCAGGTCGGCTCCGCGTATGGCGGTGTCGGACAAGATCGTCACGATGCCGGGCTGCACCTCCAGGATGCCGCCGGAGACATAGATCAGGTCCTCTTCGCTCTTGTCCGGCGACTTGATCCGTACCGAACCGGGCTTGATCCGGGTGAGCAGCGGTGCATGGCGGGGATAGATACCTACTTCACCCATCTCGGCTGGCACTATCACGAACTCCGCCAGGCCGGAATAGAGCGAGGCTTCCGAGCTCACGATGTCCAAATGCAGGGTCATTGCCATGATTAACTCCGGTGAGGAATGGGGGTGATAAGCAAGGAGGGCGGGGGTTACCCCTCACGCCTCATTCTTTACCACTCACTGTATCGTTTTCGCCTTTTCCACCGCTTCGTCGATGGTGCCAACCATGTAGAAAGCCTGCTCGGGCAAGTGGTCGTATTCGCCGGCAACGATAGCCTTGAAGGCCGCTATGGTGTCCTTGAGGGTCACGTACTTGCCCGGCGCGCCGGTAAAGACCTCGGCCACGAAGAAGGGTTGCGACAGAAAACGCTGGATCTTGCGGGCTCGGGACACGGCCAGTTTGTCTTCCGGCGACAATTCGTCCATGCCCAGAATGGCGATGATGTCGCGCAGTTCCTTGTAGCGTTGCAGGGTGGCCTGCACCGAGCGGGCCACCGAGTAGTGTTCCTCGCCCACCACCAAGGGGTCCAGAATCCGGGAAGTCGAATCCAGTGGGTCCACGGCCGGGTAGATGCCCAGTTCAGCCACCTGACGGGACAGCACCAGGGTGGCGTCCAGGTGGGCGAAGGTGGTGGCCGGGGACGGGTCGGTCAAGTCATCGGCGGGCACATATACGGCCTGGAATGAGGTGATCGAACCGGTGCGGGTGGAGGTGATGCGTTCCTGCAGGGCGCCCATTTCGGAGGCCAGGGTGGGCTGGTAGCCCACGGCGGACGGCATCCGGCCTAGCAGGGCGGACACCTCGGTACCGGCCAGGGTGTAACGGTAGATGTTGTCAACGAAGAAAAGCACGTCGCCGCCCTCGTCGCGGAAATATTCGGCCATGGTCAGACCGGTCAGGGCGACGCGCAGACGGTTGCCCGGCGGCTCGTTCATCTGGCCGTAGACCAGCGACACCTTGTCGAGCACGCCGCCGTCTTTCATCTCGTGGTAGAAATCGTTGCCCTCGCGGGTGCGCTCGCCGACGCCGGCAAACACCGAGAAGCCCGAGTGTTCGACG
>JAIMKU010000022.1:1683-32424 GCA_020692235.1 Hydrogenophilus sp. | reverse complement strand
AAAGCCGACTCGTCAGCACTGGCGCGCCAGGCGAGATCAGGGATTTCCTGCTCAATCGCTGGGCCTATTTGCTGACCGGGATATATATAGGCCATGGCGACCAACATCCCGATTGGGAGGCGGGTTGGCAGACCGTCAACGCCTTGCTTTGGAGCCTGGAGCCGAAGCGGGACCGAGCGGAGACCGAGCAGTTTTTGCGTCTGTTACCGACCTTGCTTGGCCGCCTCCAGGATGGTTGCGACGCCATGAAGCTGGACCCGTCCGAACAGGATGCGTTGTTCTCTCAACTGGCCCTGCTGCATGCCGCCGTGGCCCGCGCCGGGCTTCATGCCCAGCCGGGAGAGGCCGGTCCCGTGACCCATTTCGGCCAGTATGCCGATATGGTAATGGGCGACGAAGAATTGGCTAGCCTTAGCCAGGAAACACCGGCCATCACGAAGACCAAAGACGGCTTCGGTGTGTCCGATGCGTCGGGTCTCGACCGGCTCAAGGTAGGGGGCTGTATGTTGTTGAAGACGGCGGCGGGCGAAAAGCGGCTCTATCTGCAATGGGTCAGCCTGATGGGCGGTATGTATCTGTTCGCCAATGCTGACGGTTTCGAGGCGGCTTCCAGGTTTAAGGAAATATATGTGCCGTTAATCCAGCTTGCTCGATGCGTTCGGCCAGCTTGGTCAGCTCCGCAGCCGGCAACCGGCTGAGACGCGCGGCTTCAGGCTGGGTGGATGCCCGCGCCAAGCCATAAAGCAACACGCCTTTGAGCGGCGCTTGCGCCGCTGTCGCCTGGCCAAGAAAGGCCAGATAGGCGGCCAACTCGGATTCATCAGCCGGCTGGCTATCCAGGGCGAAGACACAGGTTTGAATCCAGGTCGGGCACAGCTTTGCGCAGCCGATCAAATTACGCATGACCTTGTCCGGGCTGCTTTCGGTCTGGTTGATCTGTTTGATCCCCGCTGCGGTAGCGCGATCCAGCTTGAACCAGACCTCGCCGCCCAGTGCGCTCAATTGCGCCAGCCCGGCCTGCACATAGGGACGATGGGTCAGACTGCCGTTGGTAATCAGCACCACCTTGATCTGCCCGATCAGGTCAAACTCGGCCAGCAGCCGGGCGATGATCGCCACGACGGCCGGAAACTCCGGCGCCGAGGTGGGCTCGCCATTGCCGGACAGGGCGATGTCGTTGAGCCGACGCATGGCCTTGGGCACCGATTTCACCATGAAGTCGCCGTGGACGATGGCGCTCAACATCTGACGCAGTTCATCTTCGAGCCGCGCCAAATCGACCGGCGGCGGCCCGCCGCGCTTGAGTCCGGGCACCTGGCAATAGATGCAGCGCCAGTTGCAGGCATTGTTGACGTTCAGGTTGATGCCGACTGAAACACCGCCGGATCGGCGCGACAGCACCGGATAGACATAGGTCATGCCGACCGCGTCGCGGTCGTGATGGCCGGTGTCGAGCAAAACAGTCATCCGGTTTTCCCCAATGCGGCGGCGATGGCCGCCCGCCGGGCGGCGCGAATGGCGTCCGGAATCTTGTCGCCCGGTAGGCTGTGGGCGATGGCGCCGGCGTCGACGCCTTGTGCTGCGGCCAATGCCATCGCCAGGTAACCGGATTGCGGATAGGCGCGCTTTTCGTAATCGGTGCGGCCATGAAAATCGGCCGCGCAAGCCAGTAGAAACTCGGCGAAGCGTCCCGGTCGGCGGAAGGCGTCGGTGCGTTCCAGCAATTCCAGCACCGTGGCCGGGCGCAACGCCTCGGCCCGATGCACATTGCCGTGATCGCGTGCCACCAGCACCGCCAGGTCGCGGCAGTCAGTCGGGATGCGGAGGCGCGCGCAGACCGTTTTGACCAACTCTATGCCGCGGCCTTCGTGGCCGTGATGACGCGGCCAGAGCTCGGTCGGGGTGGTGCCCTTGCCCAAGTCGTGCAGCAAGGCCGCCAGACGAACCGGCAGCGGCCAGTGTTGTCCAGCGGCCCAGTCGGCCGCCATCAGACTATGGCTGCCGGTATCTACCTCCGGGTGGTATTGCGGCGGCTGTGGTACGCCAAACAGTCGATCCAGCTCGGGCATCAGCCGTGCCAGGGCGCCGCATTCGCGTAGCACCATGAACACCCTAGATGGTTTGCCTTCCATCAGCCCGCGGGCCAACTCCTGCCACACCCGTTCCGGCACCAGGGCATCGATCTCGCCATCGGCCACCATGGTTCTCATTAGTGCCATGGTTTCCGGGGCGATGCCGAACTCGGCGAACCGGGCCGAGAAGCGGGCGACCCTTAATATGCGCACCGGGTCTTCGGCGAAGGCCGGGCTGACGTGGCGCAGCAGCTTGTTGGCCAGATCGGCCTGACCGCCGTAGGGGTCGACGATCTGGCCATCCTCGTCCATGGCCATGGCGTTGACGGTCAGGTCACGGCGAATGAGGTCCTCTTCCAGGGTGACGTTGGGGCTGCTGAAGACCTGGAAGCCCTTGTAACCGCGCGCGGTTTTCCGCTCGGTGCGGGCCAGTGCATATTCCTCATGGCTCCTGGGGTGCAGGAAAACCGGAAAGTCCTTGCCTACCGGCTGGAAACCCAAGCGGACCATCGTTTCCGGCGTAGCGCCGACCACGACATAATCGCAGTCCTGCACCGGCCGGCCGAGCAGGCCGTCGCGCACCGCGCCGCCCACCGTGTAGACCCGGATAGGAGCGGGAAAGGTTGTCAACGCCCGGCCGCCGTGCGAAACCGGTCATAGCGGTCCTTGATGCCGGCACCGAGCAGATAGCCCAGGTTGGCCGCCAAGTTTGCCGGCTCGCCGAAACGGGCGGGAAAACCGTCCGGGCAGACGTTGTCGGTTTGCATGGCGTAATGGTTGTCGCGGGTCATCAGCTTCTTGCCGGGCTTCATCTCCAGCAGCCGGGCGAACAGCCAGGAGAGCGATGGGCCCAGCGGGATGACGGTGCGCTTTAGCCCCAGTGTGTCGGCCACGATCCCGACCAGCTCCTGCAAGCTGTAGGCCTGCGGCCCGCATAGGTTGTAGACCTGGCCGAAGGTGTCCGGGTCATCGACGGCCAGGGCAAAGGCGCGTGCCACATCGGTGACGTGGACCGGCTGGAAACGGGCGCGGCCATCGGCCAGAGGAACTACCGGGGCGATTTGCAGAAGATCGGCGAACAGGTTGAGAAAACTATCGCCCGGACCAAAGATCACCGAGGGCCGGAACACCGTGACATCGAGGTCCTTGGCGGCCAGGACGCGCTGCTCGCCCTCGCCCTTGGTTTGCTGGTAGAGACTCTTCGATCCGGTATCGGCGCCCAGCGCGCTCATGTGCAGTAAACGCCGCACGCCGTTGGCGCGGCAGGCCGCCATGAGCTTGACCGGCAATTCGATATGGGCGCGCTCGAACGCCCGGCGGCTGCCATTCAGGATGCCGACCAGATTGACCGCCGCATCCTGACCGGCCAGGAGCCGTTCCAGGCTGGCCGGATCGTGGATGTCGGTCTCCACCACCTCGACTCCGGGTAGAACCAGCAAGTCCCTGCTGCGCTGCCGTTGCCGGCTCGGTACGGTGGTGCGGTGGCCGGACCGCGCTAGTTGGCTAACCAGATTCCGGCCGACAAAGCCGCCGCCGCCGAGTATGCAGATGTTGGTCATGGAATGATCGCCCCTTTGGAAAGTATCTGAATTTTAGAAGTATCTGGGATTGTATTGAACCCGGATTATCCTTGACCTAGGAGCCTGTCGGACTTAAAGAATCGAAGCGAAAAATTGTCTGAACGAGGACAGATTCCGACGATTTCGCTGGGCAATAGCCATTCTATTGCCCAAGAAGGCGGCGGAATATGGGCCGTTCCGACAGTTTTGCAGCCAATTTCCTTTAAGTCCGACAGACTCCTAGCAGTGACTCGATCAGCCTGAACCAGTCGGCGGCGGTTATGGCGCGTCTCCCAGCGGCATGAAGCAGAACACGAAACGGCCGCGGCCGAAGTTGACGATCAGGGTGCCGCCGTGATTTTTGGCGTAATCGACCCAGCCCGGCACGGCGCAGCCCTGGTGGCATTCGCTGACCCCACCGGGCGATTCGAGATTGCGGTCGCGGTCGTAGAAGGTCAGCAGCATGGCCGCGCCGAGCAGGTGTCGGGCATTGACCTCGGCCAGTTTCAGGCAGGCGTTGAAGTCGAGATCGAGTTCATCCGAGTCAAGGTGCAGGGTTTTCATGGTCAGTGAGCGGCGTCATGGAAAAGGGCTGACTGGATTGTGCCACCCAAGGGTGACGATGTCGGCATGAACCGCAGTTTGGCGATATGCTGCGGTTATTGCAGTGGGCGGCCAGGGGCCGCCTGATCGAGGAGTCGAGTAAAGATGCGGCGATGGCTATACAGCTCATGTCGGCTGGCTGCCGGTGAGGAGACGCACTGATGGCGGAGACTGGGCTGCGGACCCGCAGGCGCCTGAGGTATGTACTGCTGGCTATCCTGTCGGCGGCATTCCTGGCGGTGGCGGCCGCCCTTTTGCTTAGCACGCTCAATCGGCAATATCAGACGACCCACCACGAACTGAGCGGGGCGCAATGCATCCTCCACTTGCAGGACGTCGCCATCCTGGTGTAGCAAATGCGCGGCCTGCGTTTGATCTAGGACACTGTGGGGGATGACCGTATTGCTACTGTTCTGCATGAGTTGTCGACACAATTGCTGGCCGAGGTCGGTTATCTGGAGACCCATCCCTACGCCGGTCTGACGTGTTTGCATCCCCGGCAGATTGCACAAATGCGTCTCTATATTCGCCGCCAGCCGGCCACCGCCGATGGCCTGGATCGGGGCGGCGACTTCGACGAGGCCTCTGATCTGGTGGCGGCCGTGCGGGACACGATGCTGGACGCGGCCTATACCTCGGCCCTGGTACGGGATACGGACGCCGGACCGTATTTCCTGGCCAATCTGCTGGCCCTGCGTCTGCCTGCACTGATTGACGCCTCTGGTCGTTTGCGTGGCCAGGCTGCGGCCTTGGTGGCAGCCAATCGCTGGTCGGAAGAAGACAGTCGGCAAACGGCTAATCGGATGGAAGGAGTACGTATCGCGCTTGAGCAGGTCGAGATGGAACTACGGGCCTTTATGACGGAACGGCCCAGTCTGGCGAAACGCCTGGCTGGCAGTCGAGACGAGGTCCATTCGGCCCTGAACGATTTTCTCAGTGTCACCGGCGGTGTGCTCGGAGGCGGGCAGTCGGGCATCGAGGCCATCGAGCTGTTTGACCGGGGCAGTCAGGCCATCGGCAGCGTCCGCATCCTGCACGGCTTGGTTCTGCAAGAGCTGGATGGCCTGCTCCGGGCGCGGATCGTGGTCTTGCGCCGACAACTCGTGGTTGCCTGGCTGGCCGTGCTGGGCTTGCTGGCGGCGGTGCTGTATCTGCACACCAGCTTTTACCGCCGCGAAAGGTTGCTATCGGAGAGACTGGAGTCCTTGGCCACCACCGACGCGCTGACCCGGGCCGGTAACCGTACCCGCTTCGAGGAAGATTTCGCCCGTCATTTGATGGAGGCCGAGCGTTATGGCCGCACCTTATCCATCATCATGTTGGATATCGACCACACCGTCTGAAGGTCGGCAATGGCGGGTGCCAAATCGTTCAGCAATTGGTCGTAAAGCCGTTTTTCCCGCGCCAGCGCCCGTTCGGTGGCGGATAAAAACGTGTTCTCGAATTCCTTGAGTTCAGGGGTCAGGTAGCGTTCGGTATTTTTCAGGGTTTGGCGTCGGTGGTAGTCGGCCGGCACCTTGTCGGCCTGGCCGCGGCCGACCTCGATATAGAAGCCGCTGACCTTGTTATATTCGACCCGCAGGTTGCCAATGCCTGTCCGTTCGCGCTCCCGCGCCTCCATCTGAATCAGGAACGTGCCGCAGTTGCCTTGTATGGCGCGCAACTCGTCAAGTTCGGCATCGTAGCCGTTGGCGATAACGCCTCCTTCGCGGATTAGCGCAGCCGGTTCGACCTTGATGGCGGCGGCCAGTTGCGCCCCGGGCGCCTCGGGGAAGGCGAGTTGCCGACCGAGTTCCATCAGCGGTTCCGAGCCAGCCAGACCGTCGCGTAGGGCGGGCAGCCGGGCCAGGCTGGCGCGCAGACCAGCGAGGTCGCGCGGCCGGGCGGTTTTTAGCGCGATGCGGCTGGCAATGCGCTCCAGATCGGCCATGCACTTCAACTCACGGCGGGTGTCGCGGGCGATGTCCGGGGTCTCGATCAGGGCCTGGATGGCATCGAGCCGGCGGGTCAGCCGATTACGGTCGCGCAAGGGATGATGCAGCCAATGTTTCAGCAGCCGGCTACCCATGCCGGTGACGCAGCGGTCCAGCTCGGAGAACAGGGTCGGCTCGGCCTCGCCGCGCAATGTCTCGCTGATTTCGAGCGTGCGCCGGGCGGCGGCGTCCATGAGTATGTACTCGCTGTCCTGCTCCAGGACCAGGCTGGAGACGTGGGGTAGATCGCTCTGCTGGGTGTGGCGGGCATAGTCCAGCAACAGACCGGCGGCGGCCTGGATCGGCGGCTTGTCCTGGATGCCGTAAGCCGACAGGTCGCGCACCCCGAAATGTTCGGTTAGCAAGCGCTCGCCCCGCTCGGTATCAAATTGCCAGGCGGGCCGTCGGACCATGGCGGTCTTGATGCCGGTCAAGGCTGGATGTTCATAACCTTCCGGCAGCAGAATTTCGGATGGGGCGAGACGGGCCAGTTCGGAACCGAGTTGGTCCGGTCCAATCTCCTTGGCCGCCAGCCGGCCCGACGACAGGGTCAGCCAGGCCATGGCCAGCCGGCCTTTGTGCAGCGCCAGTGCCAGGATCAGCGCGTCGCGCTTGTCGTCAAGCAGCACCTCGTCGGTCAGCGTACCGGGCGTGACGATACGCATCACCTTGCGTTCAACCGGGCCTTTGGCTGTCTTGGGATCGCCGATCTGCTCGCAGATGGCCACCGATTCGCCCAGCTTCACCAGTCGGGCGAGGTAGGATTCGCAGGCATGGTAGGGTACGCCCGCCATCTTGATGGGCTTGCCGGCCGACTGGCCGCGCGTGGTCAGTGTGATGTCCAACAGCCGCGCCGCCCGCTCGGCGTCGCCGAAGAACAGTTCGTAAAAGTCGCCCATGCGATAGAACAGCAGCATGTCCGGGTGCTCGGCCTTGATGCGCAGGTACTGCTGCATTGATGGCGTGTGTTGTTCCAGATCGGCGTTCAAGATGGCGGCGGTTGGGTGGGGATGTGTATTTTACCGGGGCGGCGGGGCTTGGCTAGCATCGCCGGGCTCCCCAGTGACAAGAGGTTAAATCCTATATATGCTTCGCAATCATCATCAATGAACCAGAGGGGTAGGGCCAATATGATGTTCGCTTGGCGGGTTTTTGCCGGTTGCGCCGGCTTTGCCTCGATATTGTGTACCTCGCCGGCCTGCGCGGAGACGGTAGACCCCCGGATACAGCATGCCATGTCTTCTCCCGTGGCATTGGAAAATGGCAGTAAGGCAGCCCGTTTCTGCGCCAATTGTCATGGCGCTACCGGCAACAGCACATATGATTACATACCGAACCTGGCCGGTCAGCACCCCGGTTATCTGTTGAACCAGATCAAGGCGTTCGCCGATGGTCGCCGCCAGGACAGCTTCATGAGCGGTCTGATCAAGGTACTGAAGGAGGAAGACCGCTTCAATATGGCGATCTATTACGCCAACCAGCGGGTGCAGGCGGGTAAGCCGCCCAAACCGGGACTGGTGGCCAAGGGGCGGCAGCTATATAACCAGGAATGTAAATCCTGCCACGGCGACACGGGCTACGGCGGCCAGAATATCGCCCGTATAGCGGGACAACCCCCCGGTTATATCGTTGAGGCCCTTGGCAAATATCAGAATGGCATCAAGCGGCACGCCGACCCGGTCATGAACAGTGTCGCCCGTCACCTGCAAATTTCGGACATTTCGGCCCTGGCCAACTACATCACCACCATGAAGTGACCAGTCGCGCGGTCATTGTCGCGCTTTAAGGCCGTAGCGCCGGCGTCACATGCGGCGCGATCGCCTGCAATAGTTGCACGAATACCTTGGGCGTACCGGCTACGATGTGGCCCGATTCCAGATAGCCGTCGTCGCCGCCAAGGTCGCTAACCAACCCCCCCGCTTCCTTGATCAGCAGACAGCCGGCAGCGATATCCCAGGGGTTGAGACCGATCTCGAAGAAACCATCGACCCGGCCGGCGGCCAGCCAGGCCAGGTCAAGCGCTGCGGAACCCGGCCGGCGCAGGCCGGAGGACTTTTGCACCAGGTCGCGGAACATGCCCATATAGGCGTCCAGATGGGTAAAATCCCGGTATGGGAAACCAGTGCCGATCAGCGAGTCAGCGAGCTTGATACGTTTGGAAACACGGATGCGCCGGTCGTTGAGAAAGGCGCCGGAGCCCTTGCTGGCGGTAAACAGTTCATTGCGGGTCGGGTCGTAGACCACGGCCTGATCCAGTTGGCCCTTATGCAGCAGGGCGATGGAGACGGCATACTGGGGAAAGCCATGGAGAAAGTTGGTGGTGCCGTCCAGGGGGTCGATGATCCACTGGTATTCGGAATCGCCGGTCGCACCGGATTCCTCGGCCAGGATCGCGTGTTTGGGATAGGCCGTGAGCAGGATGTCGATGATCGCCTTTTCGGCGGCCTGATCGACCTCGCTGACGAAATCGTTGTGCTGTTTGGCCTGTATCGTCAGGGCGTCCAGGTCGTTGGAGGCCCGGTTGATGATGGCGCCGGCGCGCCGGGCGGCCTTGACCGCCGTGTTGAGCATTGGGTGCATGGCTTTAAAGAACGAGTGACTAACTGGGACGCGATTTTACCTTGAAGCCGCCAACTCCACTCGACAATATCCGTGTTGTACTGGTCGAAACCAGCCATCCAGGAAACCTTGGTGCCGCCGCGCGGGCCATGAAGGTGATGGGGCTTAGCCATCTGTATCTGGTCAAGCCAAAATGTGCCACCGACGATGACGAGGCTCGGGCGCGGGCCTCCGGCGCGGTCGATGTGTTGGAGCGGGCGACCCTCTGTGCCAGCCTGGACCAGGCACTTAACGGTGTGGTCCTGTCGGCGGCCTGCACCTCCCGGCGGAGGGACTTGCCGCATCCCGCCTACACCCCGCGTCAGGCCGCTCCGGAACTGCTCGGCCAGGCCCGGAGCGCGCCCGTGGCGCTGGTGTTCGGGTCGGAAACATTTGGCCTGTCGAATGAACTGTCGATGAAGTGCACCTGGCTTTTGAATATCCCCACCAATCCGGATTACGCCTCGCTCAACCTCGGCGCGGCGGTGCAGTCCATGGCATATGAACTGCGCTGTACGCTGGACGATGCGCTACTTGCCTTGCCGGTATTTCAGCGCGCCGAGCACGAAGAAGTCGAGCGTCTAATGGTCGCACTGGAACAGAAACTGGTCGAGGTCGGCTTCCTCGATCCCGCCCATCCCAAGCGGTTGATGCCCAGGTTGCGCCGCTTCTTTGCCCGTGCCGGTCTGGAAAAAGAAGAGGTGGCTATCTGGCGGGGCGTGATCGCGGCCTTGAACAAAATTTGACCGACCTAGTCGGGAATTGCGACAATGACCTCCTTTAGTTTTCTTGTAATGGTCTGATGTTCCAGCGTTTGCGCGAAGATATCGGCGTGGTGTTCGATCGGGACCCGGCGGCACGCACCTTTTTTGAGGTGCTGACCACCTATCCCGGGTTGCATGCCGTTCTTTGGCATCGCTTCTCACATCGTCTGTGGGGCTGGAATCTTAAGTGGCTGGCGCGATTGTCATCCAATATCGCCCGCTGGTTGACCGGCATCGAAATCCATCCCGGCGCCCAGATCGGTCGTCGACTATTCATCGACCACGGCATGGGCATCGTGATCGGCGAGACGGCGGTGATCGGCGACGGTTGCACACTCTATCACGGTGTCACTCTGGGCGGCACCTCCTGGCAGAAGGGCAAGCGTCACCCGACCCTGGAGGCCGATGTCATCATCGGCGCCGGGGCCAAGGTGCTGGGGCCGATCACCCTGGGCGTGGGCGCCAAGGTTGGCTCCAATGCGGTGGTGGTCAAGGACGTGCCGGCCGGGGCGACGGCAGTCGGTATTCCCGCCCGCATCCTCGACACGGAGAAGGACAAGTTGCGCGAGGCGACCGCCAACAAGCTCGGTTTCTCGGCCTATGGTGTCGGTGCCGACATGAACGACCCCATGGTCAAGGCGGTGCATGGCCTGATCGATCATTCCAATACCACCGACCGGCGGATCGAATGGATCATCGCCGAACTCAAGCGGGTGGGCTGCGCCATGGAAGTGAGCGGCGAGCCTCAGGACAAGTTTGACCCCGAGTCCTTAAATAAAATGGTGGATTAGTTGACTAAATTAATCGGGAATTGTAGATTGTCAGCATTGGATCGAATGAAAGCGAGGCGAACAAAATGCGGCTAACCACTAAGGGCCGGTTTGCGGTGACTGCCATGATCGACCTGGGCACGCGCTATCAGCGCGGGCCGGTCACCCTGGCGGGCATCAGCGAGCGGCAAAAGATTTCCCTGTCCTATCTGGAACAGCTTTTTGGCCGTCTGCGCCGGCAAGGCATCGTCGACAGCGTGCGCGGTCCGGGCGGCGGTTATTGCCTGGCCAGGCCGCTGGAGGAAATCAACGTGGCGCAGATCATTTGCGCCGTGGACGAGACTATCGACGCCACCCGCTGCGGCGGCATGGGCAATTGCGAGGCTGGCGCGCCGTGTATGACCCACGAGTTGTGGTCGGGTCTCAACGACCATATCTACAAGTATCTGGAGGCGGTCAACCTGGCCCAGTTGGTGGCCGGCCAGATGGCCTGCAAGGACAAGAAGCCCAGCCGTCGGGTAACCGGCACGGCAGACCTGAAAGCGGCCGTCATCGGCTGATGGAGATAAACATGGTCAAGACCCCTATCTATCTGGATTATTCCGCCACCACCCCGGTGGACCTCAGGGTGGCGGCAAAGATGATCCCCTATCTGACGGAAAAATTCGGCAACCCCGCGTCCCGTTCCCATTCCTTCGGCTGGGAGGCCGGCGAGGCCGTCGAACTGGCGCGCGAGCAGGTCGCAGCCCTGGTCAATGCCGACCCCAAGGAGATCGTCTGGACCTCCGGCGCGACCGAGTCGAACAACCTGGCGATCAAGGGCGCGGCCCATTTTTATGCCGGCAAGGGCAAGCACATCATCACCGTGCGGACCGAGCACAAGGCAGTGCTCGACACCTTCCGGGAACTGGAACGCCAGGGCTTCGAGGCCACCTATCTGAGCGTCAAGGATAATGGCCTGATCGACCTCGAAGCGTTCAAGGCCGCCATCCGGCCCGACACCATCCTGGCCTCGGTGATGTTCGTCAACAACGAGATCGGCGTCATCCAGGACATCCCCGCGCTGGGTGAAATATGCCGCGAGAAGGGTGTGATCTTCCATGTCGATTCGGCCCAGGCAGCCGGCAAGGTTGATATCGATCTCGGTAAGCTCAAGGTCGATCTGATGTCCTTCTCGGCACACAAGGTCTATGGCCCCAAGGGCATCGGCGCGCTCTATGTCAGAAGGAAGCCGCGCATCCGCCTGGAGGCCCAGATGCACGGTGGCGGCCACGAACGTGGCTTGCGCTCCGGCACCCTGCCCACCCACCAGATCGTCGGCATGGGCGAGGCCTTCGCCCTCGCCCAGAAGGAGATGCATGTCGAGGGCGAGCGCATCCGGATGTTGCGCGACAAGCTCTACCAGGGCGTATCCGACATCGAGGAGGTCCACGTCAACGGCGACATGGAGGCACGCATCGCCGGCAACCTCAACGTCAGCTTCAACTTTGTCGAAGGCGAATCGCTAATCATGGCGATCAAAGATCTGGCGGTGTCATCCGGCTCCGCCTGCACCTCGGCCAGCCTGGAACCGTCCTACGTGCTCAAGGCCTTGGGCCGCAACGACGAGCTGGCGCACAGTTCGATCCGCTTCACCATCGGCCGCTTTACCACCGAGGCGGAGATCGATTATGCCGTGAAGCTATTGCACGAGAAGATTGGCAAGTTGCGCGAGATGTCGCCGCTGTGGGAGATGTACAAGGACGGCGTCGATCTGAATTCGGTGCAGTGGGCAGCCCATTGATAAGTCGGTGAGGAGCGAGGCGAGCGGAGTGAGGTGATCGCCCCACTCTCGACCCTTCACCCCTCACTCCTAACTGGAGTACGAAAATGTCATACAGCGAAAAGGTCCTGGACCATTACGAAAATCCCCGCAACGTCGGGACATTCAACAAGGATGAGGCGGGTGTCGGCACCGGCATGGTGGGCGCGCCGGCTTGCGGCGACGTGATGAAATTGCAGATACGGGTCAATGACCAGGGTGTCATCGAGGATGCCAAGTTCAAGACCTACGGCTGCGGCTCGGCGATCGCTTCGTCGTCGCTGGTGACCGAGTGGGTCAAGGGCAAGACGCTGGATGAGGCGATGAGCCTGAAGAACACCCTCATCGCCGAGGAACTGGCCCTGCCGCCGGTCAAGATACACTGCTCGATCCTGGCCGAGGACGCCATCAAGGCGGCCGTGGCCGATTACAGGCAGAAACATGGCGGCGGTGGCGAGTACACAGCCTGCAACCCGCCCAAGGAGCACTGATTATGGCGGTCACCTTATCCGAACGCGCGGCCAACCATATACGCAACTTTATCGCCAAGCGCGGCAAGGGCATCGGCATCAAGCTGGGCGTGCGCACTTCCGGTTGTTCCGGCATGGTCTACAAGCTGGAGTTCGCCGATGCCGCCGAGGCTGATGATATCCAGTTTGAAAGCCATGGCGTTACGGTCTATGTGGATGCCAAGAGTCTGGCCTATCTGGACGGTACCGAGCTGGACTTCGTGCGCGAGGGGCTGAACGAAGGCTTCAAGTTCAACAACCCCAACGTGAAAAACTCCTGCGGCTGCGGCGAGTCATTCAACGTCTGAGAATAGTGAGGATTGCAGGGTGAGAATCGTGAGGAGCAAGGGGTGACAAGCCGGATGGCTTGGTTTGCCTAACTCCTGACTCCTCCCACCCACCTTTTTTTATGGATTTCAATCAGGACCATTTTGCCCTGTTCGGCCTGACGCCCACCTTCGCCATTGATGCCGAGGCGCTGGACCGGGCGTATCGCGAGTTGCAAACCGAGATACATCCCGACCGTTTCGCTCATGCCGGCGAGGCGGAACAGCGCTTGGCCATGCAGTGGTCAACCCGGACCAATGAGGCGTACCAGACCCTGAAGAGCCCGTTTGCCCGGGCGAAATACCTGCTTGAATTGCAGGGCATACAGGCCATGGATGCAAACAATACCGCCATGCCGGCCGAGTTTCTGATGCAGCAGATGGAATGGCGAGAGTCGCTGATGGCGGCGCTGGCGGCAGCGGATTACGCCGGGCTGCAAGCGCTGGAGCAAGCCGCCAAGGCCGAAGCCGAACGGCTGCTGGACCTACTTGCTGCCGATCTGGATGCGCGGCGGGATTATCCGGCGGCCAGCGAAACCTTGAGAAAATACCGCTTTCTGGAAAAATTCCTGGCGGATATCGATAACGCATACGCGGAACTGGAATAGTCCCAAGCCATGGCTTTACTGCAAATCTCAGAACCCGGCCTGTCCACGGCACCGCACCAACATCGCCTGGCGGTAGGCATTGACCTGGGGACCACCAATTCTCTGGTGGCCACCGTGCGCAACGGTATTTCAGTCGTCCTCAACGATGAGCGAGGTCGGCCGCTGCTGCCTTCCGTGGTACGTTATCTGAAAGATGGCGACCCTGTGGTCGGCTACGACGCCCAAGCCAGACAGAGCGACGACCCCCACAACACCATCGTTTCGGTGAAGCGGTTCATGGGCCGCGGGCTGAAGGACCTGATCGACCCGTCTACCTTGCCCTACCACTTTGTTGACGCCCCCGGCATGGTGCAGTTGAAGACCGTGGTCGGCACAAAAACTCCGGTCGAGATGTCCGCCGAGATACTCAAGGCGCTAAAGATGCGCGCCGAAACGGCCATGGGCGGCGAGCTGACCGGCGCGGTCATCACCGTGCCGGCCTATTTCGACGACGCCCAACGTCAAGCGACCAAGGACGCCGCCCGGTTGGTCGGCCTGAACGTCCTGCGCCTGCTCAACGAACCGACTGCGGCGGCGATCGCCTATGGCCTGGACAATTCCTCCGAGGGTATCTACGCGGTCTACGATCTGGGCGGTGGTACCTTCGATATCTCCATTCTCAAATTGACCAAGGGCGTGTTCGAGGTCCTGGCTACCAATGGCGACTCGGCGCTGGGTGGCGATGATTTCGACCGTCGGGTGTATTGCTGGATGCTGGAACAATCGGGTCTGTCGGTCATGTCCGACCATGACAAAGCGTTGCTCATGGCCAAGGCACGGGAGGCCAAGGAGGTCTTGACCGAGCACGCCGAGGCGCGCATCACGGCGGTCCTGACCACTGGCGAACTGATTGATCTGACCCTGACCGAAGGCCAATTCAACGAGCTGACTGCCGGCCTGGTCGGCAAGACCCTGACGCCGACCCGCAAGGCACTGCGCGACGCCGGTCTTGCCGCCGCCGACGTCAAGGGCGTGGTGATGGTCGGCGGCTCGACCCGCATCCCGCGCATCCAGGCGGCGGTGGGCGAGTTCTTCGGCCAGACGCCGCTGACCAACCTGGACCCGGACAAGGTGGTCGCCCTGGGCGCGGCCATCCAGGCCAACGTGTTGGCCGGCAACAAACGCGAGGACGATTGGTTGTTGCTGGACGTGGCGCCACTGTCGCTGGGTCTGGAGACCATGGGCGGCCTGGTCGAGAAGATCATCCCGCGCAACAGCACGATCCCCATCGCCCGCGCCCAGGACTTCACCACCTACAAGGACGGCCAGACCGCCATGACCATCCACGTGCTCCAGGGCGAGCGCGAACGGGTGTCCGACTGCCGTTCCCTGGCTCGCTTCGAGTTGCGCGGCATCCCGCCCATGGTGGCCGGTGCGGCCCGCATCCGGGTCACCTTCCAGGTCGATGCCGATGGCCTGCTATCGGTCTCGGCGCGGGAAACGGGGACCGGTGTGGAGGCTCACATCGAGGTCAAGCCATCCTATGGCCTGACCGACGACGAGGTCGCCCGCATGTTGCGGGAATCCATTGACCATGCCCTGGACGACGTCGATGCCCGCCAGTTGGCCGAGTTGCGGGTCGATGCCCAGCGCCTGGTCGATGCCACGCAGTCGGCATTAGCGGAAAACGGTGTTGCGCTATTGAGCCAGTCCGAGCGCGCGGCGATCGACTCGTTGCTCGGACAGATGAATGCAGCGCTGGCAACCGGCGATCCCTCGGCGATCAAGCGCGCCACCGAAGCGCTCAACCAGGGCACCACCGAGTTCGCCGCCCGACGCATGGACGTTGGCATCAAGCGCGCCCTGGCCGGCCACAAGATCGAGGACATCGGAATCTGAGCCATGAAAAATATCGGCCGTCCCTGTTTGCACGGTACATCGGCGGTCTTGCAGGGCAAGGATTCGACTAAACTGAAACAGTTAAAGATTACCCTCGCGGGTGCCGCATCGGCAGTGTTGCCGAGTCAACAAATAGGGGCTGCGTAAATGCCGAAACTGATCGTCTTACCCCACATTGAACTGTGTCCGGACGGCGCCGTGATCGACGCTAAGGAGGGGGTCTCGATCTGTGACAACCTGCTCGATAATGGTATCGAGATCGAACATGCCTGCGAAAAGTCCTGCGCCTGCACCACCTGCCATGTGGTCGTGCGGGACGGCTACGACAGCCTGCCTGAAGCGACCGAGATGGAAGACGACCTGCTCGACAAGGCCTGGGGTCTGGAACCCACCTCCAGGCTGTCCTGCCAGGTGCTTATGGGTAATCGGGATGTGGTTGTGGAAATCCCGAAATACTCCATCAACATGGTGAAGGAGGGACACTGAAATGAAATGGACCGATAGCCTGGATATCGCCATCGCCCTGGCCGAACATCACCCCGACGTGGACCCGCGTTATGTTCGTTTCACCGACCTGCATGGCTGGGTCATGGCCTTGCCGGATTTCAACGATGAGCCGAACCGCTCCGGCGAAAAGATACTGGAAGCCATCCAGCAGGCCTGGATCGAAGAAGTGGATTGATCCTGTCTGCGAGTCATAAAAAAACGGCGCCTGGGGCGCCGTTTCCGTTTGCGGCAGAACGCTTACTTGCCGGGCTTTGATAGGGACATGGATAGACAACGGCAATCCGGATTCACAGCGGGCTGGATAGCCAAGATATGGGTCATTCGCGGCCTTAGGAGCCTGTCGGACTTAAAGGAAATCGGCTGCAAAATCGTCGGAACGGTCCATATTCCGCCGCTTTCTTGGGCAATAGAACGGCTATTACCCAGCGAAATCGTCGAAATCTGTCCTCGTTCGGACAATTTTTCGCTTCGATTCTTCAAGTCCGACAGGCTCCTTGGATGATGAGCAATAAGCGGGCCATATGCCTGTGAACCGGCGCCTATTTGATCCGAGCCAGTTCCTTGTTCAGCATCTCGATGTTCTTTTCATGTAGCCGGATGCCTTCGGCCAGTTTTTGTTGCTCGACTGCGGGTCGCTTGGCGGCCGTGGTGAGGGTTGTTTTTGCACTGGCCAGGTTTCTTTGCTCGTTGCGCCGCTCTTCTTCCAACAGGGTCCGCCGGACATCGTCGCGCTTGTGCTGGGTCGCGGCATCCACCTTGGGAAAGTTGCTGGGGCTGGCCTTGTAGCCGGTCCTGCCATGCCGTCGTGACATGGTTATCGTCACCGGTCCGCCCGGTACCGCATCCGCAAACTTGATCGCGCCGGGGCGGTATTTATCCGTGTAGGTGACGTTGCCGTCGCTATCGACATATTTATAGAAAGCGGCCTGGCCAGGCGTGGCCAGAGTTGAGAGGATAAATGCGGCGGCGAGAGCGGCTCGGGATTTCAGCATGACCCGAGTTTAAGGAATGAATAGGCGACGGGCAATGAAAAAGGGCGGCCGGAGCCGCCCTTGCTATTCGACCGGGGCCGGTTAGACCGAGTAGTACATGTCGAATTCGATGGGGTGGGTGGTCATCCGCATCCGGGTCACTTCTTCCATTTTCAACGCGATGTAGGCATCGATAAAGTCGTTGCTGAACACACCGCCCTTGGTCAGGAACTCGCGATCCTTGTCCAGCGCGTCGAGGGCCATGTCCAGGCTGTGGCAGACGGTCGGTATCTTGGCCTCTTCCTCGGGCGGCAGGTCGTACAGGTTCTTGGTGGCGGGGTCGCCGGGGTGAATCTTGTTCTGGATGCCGTCCAGACCGGCCATCATCATGGCGGTGAAGGCCAGGTAGGGGTTGGCGATGGGATCGGGGAAACGCACCTCGATGCGGCGGGCCTTGTCAGACGACACATGCGGGATGCGGATGGCGGCGGAACGGTTACGCGCCGAGTAGGCCAGCATCACCGGGGCCTCGAAACCGGGCACTAGGCGTTTGTAGGAGTTGGTGCCGGGGTTGGTGATGGCGTTGAGGGCATGGGCGTGCTTGATGATGCCGCCGATGTAGTACAGGGCGGTCTCGGATAGTCCAGCATAGCCGTTGCCGGCGAACAGGTTCTTGCCATCCTTCCAGATCGATTGGTGGCAGTGCATCCCGGAGCCGTTGTCGCCGACGATGGGCTTGGGCATGAAGGTGGCGGTCTTGCCGTAGGCGTGAGCGACGTTATGGACCACATACTTCAATATCTGGGTCCAGTCGGCGCGCTGGGTCAGCGGGGCAAACCGGGTGCCGATCTCACACTGGCCGGCGGTGGCGACTTCGTGGTGGTGGACCTCAACCGGTACGCCCATATCTTCCATGGCCAGGCACATGGCCGAACGGATGTCCTGCAGCGAATCAATCGGGGGGACCGGGAAGTAGCCGCCCTTGACCTTGGGCCGGTGGCCGATATTGCCGGATTCGGTCTGCTCGCCGGACGACCAGGCGGCCTCTTCGGAGTAAATCTTGACATGGCAGCCGGACATGTCGTCGGCCCAGGTCACGGAGTCGAAGATGAAGAATTCGGGCTCGGGACCGAAGTAGACGGCATCGCCGATGCCGGTGGACTTGAGATAGGCCTCGGCGCGCTTGGCGAGGGAACGCGGGTCGCGATCATAGCCCTTGCCGGTATCCGGCTCGATGACGTCGCAGGTCAGGATGAGGGTGGGCTCATCCATGAAGGGGTCGATGTTGGCGGTGTCCGGGTCCGGCATCAGCAGCATGTCGGAGGCCTGGATGCCCTTCCAGCCGGCGATGGATGAGCCGTCGAAGGCGTGGCCTTCGCTGAACTTGTCTTCATCGAAGGCGGAGACGGGCACTGAGACGTGCTGTCCCTTGCCGTGGGTGTCGGTAAAACGGAAATCGACGAATTTGATGTCGTTTTCCTGGACCATTTTCATTACGTCGGCGACCGCCATAATTCACTCCTAATCATAGATTGCACGGAAATTCAGCTAACTACCTAGTAGGTTGTCGAAGCACGCGCCATGCCAGCCTAAATTATGAACCCCGCCATTGTGCCATAAGCGATATAGCCGCAAAGCGGAAATTTTCCGCACCAAAACAATGCACGAGGCACCTAATCGGTGCGTCATAGGCTTGTTCGGCCGAGGGTCGTACAATCCCGCCGGTTTACCCAGTTCAAAGATTGCCATGCCCGATCGTTATGCCGTATTCGGCAACCCTATCGCCCATTCCAAATCGCCCGTCATACATGCCAGGTTCGCCCGCCAGACTGGCCAGAATCTGGTTTACGAGGCCATCGAGGCGCCGCTGGTCGGATTCGCCGATGCGGTATTGGCATTTCGTGCGGCCGGCGGCCGGGGCTGCAACGTCACCGTGCCGTTCAAGGAACGGGCCTATGCCCTGGCCACTTGGCGCAGTCCGCGCGCCGAGGCCGCCGGGGCGGCCAATACCCTGAGTTTCGCCGGCGCCGAAATACGCGGCGATAACACCGACGGCATTGGCCTGGTGCGCGATCTGAGCGATAACCTGGGCTTCGATTTGGCTGGTAAACGTATCTTGTTGCTGGGCGCTGGCGGTGCCGCCCGCGGCGTTGGCTTGCCGATGATGGAGTGCAAGCCGGCCGAGCTGTTCATTGCCAATCGCACCGTCGGCAAGGCGTGCGAACTGGCTGCCCGGTTCGATTGTCATGGCGGCGGCTACGACGCCCTGGTGGCGCGCCGCTTCGACCTGGTCATCAATGCCACTGCCGCCAGCCTGGCCGGTGATTTGCCACCCTTGCCGGACGACATCTTCGCGCCGGGGGCCTTGGCCTACGACATGATGTACGGCCGCGAGACGCCCTTTCTGGCCTTTGCCCGCAGGCACGGGGCGCGCTGCGCCGATGGCCTGGGTATGTTGGTCGAGCAGGCGGCCGAGGCCTTCTTCGTCTGGCGCGGCGTGCGGCCGCAGACCGCACCGGTCATCAAATTATTGCGAGGCTCATGATGGGACGCTGGTTCTGGCGCGGCGGCCTGGTCGTTCTGATCCTGGTCGCCTATATGCAGGTTGGTTTCTTTACCGCGGTGCTCTGGTGGAAGTACTTCAATCCCTCTAACACGGCCTTCATGGCGGCCGGCCTTGACCGGTTGCAGGAAAAGAAAGGCCCGGATGCCGAGCTGCACCACAAGTGGGTCGGGTATGACCGCATCGCCATCAATCTGAAACGGGCGGTGGTGGCCGCCGAAGATAACCGTTTCCTCGAACACGACGGTTTCGACTGGGAAGGGATGCAGAAGGCCATGGAAAAGGACCTGAAAAAGGGCCGCATCGTCGCCGGCGGCTCGACCATCAGCCAGCAATTGGCCAAGAACCTGTTCCTGTCGCCCTCCAAGAACCCGTTGCGCAAGGTTCAAGAGGCGGCAATCACGGTCATGATCGAGCAACTTTGGGGTAAGCGCCGCATCCTGGAGGTGTACATGAACGTGATCGAATGGGGCAACGGTATCTACGGCGCCGAGGCGGCGGCGCATCGCTACTTCAAGACCTCGGCCGCCGGCCTGGGGCCAGGTCATGCGGTCTTGATGGCGGCCATGATTCCGAATCCGCGCTATTACGAGACTCACCGCATGGCGCGCGGCCTGCTTTATCGGCAGGGCATCATAGCGGCGCGGATGTGGCAGGCCAGCGTACCGCGCTAATTATCCTAGAAACCGCAGTTGAACACGCCTGAGTGCGCGTTTGGCGCGTTGACTGGCAAGGCGCGACGACGCGGCATGGTCACTCCCTGCTAGGCGGAGCAACACCGCCAGGCGGCGCGCCAGACGGGCAATCGGGCGCGTAGTGGGCTCAGCCACCCGGTGAGTTCACACTACGGCAGCAAACCCAGCCGGCATGAGGGTTGGCAAATTAGCGGTCAACTGCGGTTTCTAGGATTATTACGCCCCAGGCCGTCTCAGCGCCTTCGCCAGGGCATCGGCCATGGACCCGCCGGCCGGGACTGACCGGTGCGACTTTGCCGGCGCCCGGGCCGGTATCCGTTCCTGACCGGTTTGCTGCGGTCGTACCTCGTCGCTCATCCGCATGGTCAGCGCAATGCGTTTGCGCGGCAGGTCCACTTCCAGCACCTTCACCCGGACGATGTCACCGGCCTTGACCACCTCGCGCGGGTCTTTGATGAACTTGTTGGCCAGCGCGGAGACATGCACCAGACCATCCTGGTGAACGCCGATGTCGACGAAGGCGCCGAAGTTGGCGACGTTGGTCACCACGCCTTCCAGCATCATGCCAGGTTGCAGGTCTTTCAAACCCTCGATGCCGTCCTTGAAGCGGGCGGTCTTGAACTCCGGGCGCGGGTCGCGGCCGGGTTTTTCCAGTTCCTTCAAAATATTCTGTACGGTTGGCAGGCCGAAGCGCGCGTTGGCGAATCGGCCGGCATCCAGGTGGCGCAGCACGTCGGTGTTGCCTATGAGTCCCTTTACCGTGGTCTTGGTCTCGGCCAGGATGCGCTCGATCACCGGGTAGGCCTCGGGATGAACCGATGAGGCGTCGAGCGGGTTGTCACCGCCCTGGATGCGCAGGAACCCGGCGGCCTGCTCGAAGGTCTTGGCGCCCAGTCGGGGTACCTCCTTGAGCGCCTCGCGGTTGGGGAACGCGCCATGCTGGTCGCGCCAGGCGACGATGTTGGCGGCCAGGTTGGCGTTGAGGCCGGACACCCGGGCCAGCAGCGGGACCGAGGCGGTGTTGACATCGACCCCGACCGCGTTCACGCAGTCCTCGACCGTCGCGTCGAGGCCACGGGCCAACCGGGTCTGCGAGACGTCGTGCTGATACTGACCGACGCCGATGGCCTTGGGCTCGATCTTGACCAACTCGGCGAGTGGGTCCTGGAGCCGTCGGGCGATGGACACCGCACCGCGTAGGCTGACGTCCAGTTGCGGGAACTCGCGGGCGGCGAAGGCGGAGGCGGAATAGACCGAGGCGCCGGCCTCGCTGACCACCACCTTGGCCAGTCTGGTCTCCGGCAAACGCAGGATCAGCTCCGCCGCCAACTTGTCGGTCTCCCGGCTGGCGGTGCCGTTGCCGATGCTGATGAGCTCGACGCCGTGTTTCTGCGCCAGCGTGGCCAGGGTATGCAATGCGCCTTCCCAGTCGTTGCGCGGTTCGTGCGGGTAGATGGTGGCGGTGTCGAGCAACCGGCCGGTGCGGTCGACCACGGCCACCTTGACCCCGGTGCGGATGCCGGGGTCCAAGCCGATCACCGCCTTGGGACCGGCCGGCGCCGCCAGCAGGAGGTCTTTCAGGTTGGCGCCGAAGACCCGGATCGCCTCCGCCTCGGCGCGCTCGAATAAGGCGTTGAACAGCTCCAGTTCCAGCGACAGTGACAGCTTGATCCGCCAGGTCCAGCGTACCGTGTCGGCCAGCCAGCGGTCGGCCGGGCGGCCGCTGTCGCGCAGCCCCCAGTGGCTGGCGATCATGCCTTCGCAGGCATTCGCGCTCCGGCCGGCGGCCGTGTCCTGCAAATCCTCCGGCAGTTTCAGTTCCAGCCGCAGCACGGATTCGTTGCGGCCGCGGAACAGGGCCAGGGCGCGGTGCGACGGCACCGCCTTGAGCGGCTCGGAATAGGCGAAGTAGTCGCGGAATTTCTGGCCTTCGGTCTCTTTGCCGTCCTGCATGGTCGAGACCATGACGCCGTAGTCCTGTAGATGGCTGCGCAGCCGGCCGAGCAGGCCGGCTGCCTCGGCGAACCGCTCCATCAGTATCTGACGGGCGCCGTCCAGAGCGGCCTTGGTGTCGGCAATACCCTTGTCGGTGGCGATGAACTTTACCGCCTCGGTTTCGGGCGTCAGACCGGGATCGGCCAGCAGGGAAAGTGCCAGCGGCTCCAGGCCGGCCTCGCGGGCGATCTGCGCCTTGGTGCGGCGCTTCTGTTTGTAAGGGAGATAAAGGTCTTCCAGGTGCTGTTTGGTCTCGGCATTGTCAATTTCCGCGCGCAGCCCGGCGGTCAGTTTGCCCTGTTCGTCGATACTGGCGAGCACGGCGGCCCGGCGCGTTTCGAGTTCGCGCAGATAGATCAGCCGTTCGTCCAACAGGCGCAACTGGGTGTCATCCAGGCCGCCGGTCGCTTCCTTGCGGTAGCGGGCGACGAAGGGCACCGTGGCGCCCTCGTCCAGCAACCGGACGGCGGCGCTTACCTGGGCGACATGGGCGCCCAGTTCCAGGGCGAGGCGTTGTTCGATGGTGGGCAACATGGCGGTCGGGTCGGGTTCGGCAAGGGCGGGCAGGATGGGCCAAGGGCGGCCAGGTGACAAGTCTTGACAAAGACCGCGCTTGATCGGCCTACAGCCGCCGTTTGTCGGCAGCCGCAAAAAACGGTTCATTTGTCCCCGGGTTTGTCGATAATACAGTCATGCGTCTGTATCTCGGACGCGCGACCTCACAAGGGCAAACCCGCCGAAAGGCGGGGACGCAAAGTCACCGGTCTAAAAGGCTAGCGCCTCACGACAGCGGGATTGCAAGGCGGTCCATTCGCCGGATTCGGATTTGGTTTCCGGCGCAGTGTGCAATCCCCATTTTAGGAGGCTACGTCCTTGTGACGATGCGCGGCTGTGCGCGTCCGATTGAGGAGATAGTGCTATGGAAACTGCTCGCAACAACAAGGTAACGAACATCAGCCAGTTCAACCGCGAACGCCAGGGCGGCGGTCAGCGCACGCCCCTGGACGACTGCCGGGAAACCTCGGCGCTGGGCTTGAAGCTGGCCCTGGACGAAGCGCTGGAACAGGCCAAGCTCAAGTTGCTCGGGATGGCCGAGAAGGCCATGGGCCTCGACCTGTACCATTTGTACATGATTGAGCAAGCACCTGCCTGAACGGATTGAGGCGATATATCAGGACATCAATCGCCGACTGGTGCGGCAAAACGTCCTGCCGACCATCCGGACCAGCGTGCGCCGCGCCGCTCCGGATCGGCAACCGGACCCGCAAATCGGCGCCGAAGGTGGCGACGTGTTCGCCCTGCTGCGGCAACTGATGGCCATGGGCGGCGGTCTGGCCGCTATGCCGGCCGGGCCCATGACCGGCGCAGCCATACTCGGTCCGGCGCTGCCGGGCGAGGCCGCCGCAGGCATGGCGGCCATTCGGCCCGACCAGCTCATGTCGGCATTGAACCAACTGCAGCGGGGCCGGGCGGCCGAGCTTGAGCAGGCAGGCCTGGACGATGCGGTCCTCGATGCCATCGACCAGGGCCGGGGCCAGGTCAATGTGCTGCACGGCTTACGCAATAGCCGCATGGCCGGCGCCATGACCGCCATGGACGCCATGACCCTGGACATTGTGGCCATGGTGTTCGACTACGTCCTGGAGGACACGCGCATCCCGGACGCCATCAAGGCCCTGATCGGTCGCTTGCAGATACCCGTCCTCAAGGTGGCGATGCTGGACAAGACCTTCTTCTCCCAGAAAAGCCACCCGGCCCGCAACGCGCACCCGTTTCATGGAGAACCTGGGCCAGGATCGGTTGCCTCGCGATCAGCTTGGCGGTGTATTTATCGTCGGCATCCTGTCCCATCTCGATGCCCTGCTCGATAGGCCCATGGTCGAGGCCATCGCCCCCTTGCGCTTGCCCGAGCCGATGGCGCGGGCACTGTCGGAGCGGCAAGGTCCTTATGCGCCTTATCTGCAATTGGCCGTGGCCTGCGAACGCTTCGATCGGCAGGCCGTGGAGCGGTTCGCGGCAAACATCGGCTTGCCCGCCGAGCAGGTCAACCTGGCCCACGTGAATGCCCTGATCTGGTCGGCGACGCTGGCGCAATAAATACAAGCTGGCGCGGTATAAAGACTCCCGGAGTTACTTTTTTTCGGGTACGAGACTAAACTGCTGAAAATTTTTAATACTGTCAGCCATGTCTCGATCAGCTCGGTCCGTCCTTTACGTCCGCCTGCCAGTATGGAAGATATATCCGGGTGGGGTGATTTATGTCGCCGATTTCATCCACAAGGAGCGGCCCGACATCCGCCAGGAACTGCTCGATCTGGCCCTGGTGCCGCCGGGCGAGCGCCAGGCGACACTGAAACGACGCATCGAGAAGCTGAAACCCGACATGGTGGCCTTTTCCTGGCGCAACATGCAGACCTTCGGGCCGCATCCGGAGAACGACGCCCTCGACGTGGTCATGAACTTCGATCACTCGCCGAACCCGTTGCGCCGAATCAAGGCGGCCTGGGACGCCATCGGCATCATCTGGGATTACGCCGGGCAGCGGCTACGCAATTTCGGCTACATGAAGCTGGTTCGACGGCTGTTGCCTGAATCGCGCATCGTAGTGGGCGGCACGGCGGTGTCGATCTTTGGCAAGTACGTCGCCGCGAAATGCCCGACCGACACCGTGGTGGTGGTCGGCGAGGGCGAAGAGGCCATGCTGTCTATCGTCGATGGCTTCGAGAACCCGGCCGGACATTACTTCTACAAGGACAGCCAGGGTCAAGTCACGCATCGTGAGACCGAGGAGTATTTCGATCTGAACCGTCTGACCGCGGTGGATTTCGACTATATCGACAGCATCTTTTCCGGCTTCCGCGAGTACCTGGGCGAGACTATCGGCGTGCATACCAAACGCGGTTGCCCGTTCCAATGTCATTTCTGTCTGTACAACAAGATCGAGGGCGCCCGCCAGCGTTTCCGCGATGCCGCCGAGGTTGCCAAGGAGATCGAGACCCTGAACAAGGTCTGGGGCGTCAAGAGCATCTGGTTCACCGATGCCCAGTTCTGCTCCACCCTGCGCAGCACGCGCCATGCCGAGGCGATCCTGGACGAGATGCTGGCGCGCCAGGTCGATGTCCGTTGGACCGGCTATCTGCGTCTCAATCACCTCACCGCCGACATCGCCCGCAAGATGCTGGCCAGCGGGCTCACCAGCGTCGATCTATCCTTTACCGGTTCGCAGGACATCGTCGACAGCCTGACCCTGGGTTACAGCCTCGACCAGCAGATGGCGGCCTTCAAACTATTTCAGGACGCCGGTCACAGCAATCAGAAGATCAAGCTATACATGCCGCTCAACGCCCCCGGCGAAACGCCCGCCACCCTGCTGGCCACCGTTGACCGGATCAAGGAGTTGTATCGGATGTTTGGCCGCGACAACGTGCTGCCGTTCATCTTCTTCATTGGTATCCAGCCCAACACGCCGGTCGAAAAGCGGCTGATCGCGGAGGGCTATCTGAAGTCGGGCTATGACCCGCTCACCCTCAACCCGTTCACCATCAAACGCCTGCTCTACAATCCTGAGCCGCTCGGTACGATCATCGCCCAGTCCTATCTGGAGGCGATGGCCAGCCACGACCCGAGCAGCGACTATATCGGCCGCGCCACCATGGGAATCCTGGAGCAGCGTCTGCGCGAGGGCGACGGCCAGCCGCAATTGCAGCCTGCCATCTAACCCGGATATTGCATAAATTGCCGCGCGCCCTCGCTTGCCCCTTGTCCGTACTGGAAAATTTTGCTCAGTCGGGCGTATGAATCACTACGCCGCTCCTTCGCAAAATTCCCATTACAAACAATGGACAGCGCGATCATCACGCGAATTTACGCAATATCCGGGCTAAATCAGCGACTCGATAATCTTTCTGACCGGGGTCGGCACGGCGGCCTGTGCGGCATCGGCCAGCGGCAGCCAGACGCGGCCCGGTTCCTCGGCGCCGTCGGGGCGTCGGACCACGGCCAACCGCCGGGGCGCGATCAGCAGGCGGAAATGGCTGAAACAATGGTCAAACTCCGGTAATTCTTCGAGCAAGTCAGCGACGTAACCCAGCGCTCGCGCGGCCCCGACCGGGTCGCTCTGGGGCGGGCATTGCGGAAGGCTCCACAACCCGCCCCAGATACCGTTCGACGGTCGTTTCTCCAGCAGTATGTCGCCGCCATGGAGCAGCACCAGCATCGTCGTGGCCTTTTCCGGCAGGGCCTTGCGGGGGCGCGGCGTGGGCAGTTCCGCCACCCGACCTTGACGATGGGCGAGGCAATCGTCGGTGTATGGACAGCGTCCGCAAGCGGGTTTCGCGCGCTGGCAGAGTGTCGCGCCCAGGTCCATCAACCCCTGGGTGTAGGTTTCAATATCCGTTTCCGGCAGCAGGGCCTCCGCCAGCGCCCACAGCCGCTGCTCCACCGCCCGCTCGCCCGGGCCAGCCCTCCACCTCGAACAGCCGGCAGAACAGCCGCTTGACGTTGCCGTCCAGGATCGCCCGCCGCTCGCCGAAGGCCAGTGCAGCGATGGCCGCCGCAGTTGAACAACCGATGCCCGGCAGGGCCTGGATGGCCGCGAAATCGCGGGGGAAACGGCCGCCGTGCGCCGACATTACCTGCTTGGCGGCGGCATGAAGATTGCGCCCCCGGGCGTAGTACCCCAGTCCGCTCCACAAGGTCAGCACCGCATCCTCGGGCGCCACCGCCAGGCTGGCAAGATCGGGAAACCGGGCCATGAACCGAGCGTAATACGGGATCACTGTCCGCACCTGGGTCTGCTGCAACATGATCTCCGATAGCCAGACGGCATAAGGGTCGACCACCTGCCAGGGCAGGCCGTGGCGGCCATGCACATGCTGCCAGGCGATCAGGCGGTGGGCAAAGTCAGCCACCATGGGGCCGGTTCCTCATGCCCGCGATTTGCGCATTGTGCAGGCTCCCGGCCATAGCGGCATTACTGTCGGCCGCTTCCGCGCACCGTGCCGACCAGGCAGCCAAGCACATAGCCAGCCCGGCCAACGGCGGCAGCCAGAGCGAAACGGTGACGCCGGGGACTGCGAATGACATAGCTTATGTGATGCCTAACAAGAGCCGGAGGATTTGCCAATCCGGATAGTACAGCCCTGCGCGCGGTCGTCCGATTCCAAGATCGGGTCGGGGATGTGATTGAAGGCGATGCGCATGGAGGCCTCGTGGGCGGCCAGGTAAGCGGCGCCGAAATACAGCGCATCGTTGCCATATTTACGGCGGACCCGGTCGAATACCGTGTCCAGACCGGGGCCGCGAGCGTTGGTGTCGAACAAGGGCAGGGTTGCCTGCTCCGCCGGGTAGAGGTCGGACAGGGTCATGCCGACCTTGACCAGTTCGCCATGGCCGGGTCGTTCGGCCCACAGACCATTCAGTGTGCGCAGTAAACCAAGGGTGTCGGCTAGCGGCGAGAATGTCGCGGCGGCTTCCCATGCGCCGTGTTGCCGCCAGGTGACCTGGATGCTCAGGCGGCCGGCCAGATAGCCCTCTGCGCGCAGACGCAGGGCGGCCTTCTGGGTCAGCTTGGACAGTACCGACCAGGCGCCGGCTGGGTGGCGCAGGTGCGGCGGCAGGACATGCGAATGGCCGATGCTGGCGCGCCGAGTCGGCACATGGGGAATGTCCACGCCGCGCAGACGGCCGTAAAAACGCTCGCCCTCAACGCTGCCCCAGACCCGCCGCAGTTGCTCCCGGCTGGCCTGGCAGAGGGCCTCGACGCTATGGATGCCATGGTGGTGCAGGCGTTGCAGCATGGCGTGACCAATACCGTTGAGGTCGTCGAGCTTGAGCGGGAACAATACCTCCGGCAGGTCTTCCTGGTGGATGACCGTCAGCCCGTCGGGCTTTTGCATGTTGGAAGCGGTCTTGGCCAGGAAGCGGTTGGGGCCGATGCCGATCGAGCAGGTCAGGCACTCGCCGGCCTCATTCCTGAGCCGCGCCTTCACCTCCATGCAGCGTTGGCGGATGACCTCCTCCTGCTGCCAACTGCCGGTCAGGTCGCAGGCCACCTCATCGATGGACAGGACTTCGCTTACCGCAATGACGCTATCGACGATGGCCATCAGCCGGTGGTGCATCTCGATGTAGACCGGCGGCCGGGCCTCGACAAAGACGATGTCCGGACAGAGCCGGCGGGCGTCGGCCACCGAGGTGCCGGTCTTGACGCCAAACTGCTTGGCCTCGCGGCTGGCGGCGATGCAACAGGTGGTTTCGGCCAGCACCGGCAGGATGCCGATCGGCCGGCCGCGCAGTTCCGGCCGGAGCTGTTGCTCCACCGAGGCGAAGTAGGAATTGAAGTCGAGCAGCAAACTGCGCAGGGGCATGGCGGAGCCTATGGGTTGCTGTCCGGTCGCGGCTTTGGCGCTACCGGGGCTTCAGCGGGATGCTGGCGGTCATGCCGGCTACCAGGTGGCCGCGGGGGATGGCGACATCCAGTTGGTAGCGGCGGTCGGCCTTGGCCCGGATGGCGACGATATGGCCGGCGAGGGTCTGGCCGCCGGCGCGAACCGCCAGGCGGTCGCCCGGTTTCAGACCGACGGCCTGGCCGGCGGTCAGGCCGGCGCGGGCGATGATCTCGTCGGCTCGGGCCACGCTGATGAGGCTGGGCGGTTGGTTTTGAGCCGCGACCGCCAGGCCCGGTTCGGCCTGGCGGTCGAGAATCAGGGCGTCGAACGGGGCGTGTATCTCGCTTTCGTCGAGCAGACGGCGGGCCTTGTCGACGCGGGCCTGGGCGGCGGCGACCAGGCCCGCAGCGCGGGCCTGGCGCAGCTTGGCAGCGTCCAGTTCGGTGGTCGAGGTCACGGTGCGGGCATACAGTTCGTTGGCCCGGCCCAGTTCCTTCTGGGCGTCGGCCTCCTCCTGGACGAGCCGGGCAAGGTCGGCCTGGGCCTCGTCCAGGTTGGCCTTGAACAGGGTCGGGTTCAGTCGCAAGAGCAGCTCGCCCTGGTGCACGGTCTGGCCGGGCTGGACATTCACGCTGGCCACCACGCCAGAGACCGGGGTGGATAGTTCGACCCGTTGATACCAGTCCAGTCGGGCGACCAGGTCGGCCGCCCCGACGGGCAGGGCGGTCAGCAGCAATGCAGCGGCGAGCAGCCTCATTTTGTGTCCTCTGTAGTGTTGGTGGGCTTGGTTGTCGCGACCGGTCGCCCGAGCAGGCCATTCAGCCTTTCCCAGGCCAGGGCCAGTTGGTAGTCCACTGCTTTACGGCGCAACCGGGCCGCCTGGATGTCGGCCATGCTGGTGCCCAGGTTGGTCTTCATCTCCATCTCGTATTCGGCGCGGGCCCGTTCCAGTCTCAGGTCGCGGTAGTCGGCGTTGACCACGGCGGCCGGGCGGGCGGCAGCGCGAAGATAGTCGATCTCTTCATAGGTCTCACGCAAGGCCAGGCGCAGCTCCAGGCGCAAGCTTTCACACTGGGCCTGGAGCAATTGGAAGCGGGCCTGTTCCTGGGCGATCCGGGCGTCATCCTGGCGGCCCTGGCGGAGCGGCCAGGTCAGGTTGAGGCCGAAATGGACATTGTCGCGGGTCGCTGTGGCGTGGCTGTAGGTCGCCGTGCCGGCCTCGAATTCCAGGTCGGGCCGAGTGCTCGCACGTTGCACCTCCAGCCGTTTCTGGGCCGCCGCCAGCCGCTTCTTCTGGGCCTGGATCCGTGGGTTCCCGGTCTCCATGGCGGCCTGCAAGTCGTTCAGCTCCGGTAGCGGCCGGTCGTTGCCCTCGATGCTTGGCTCGACGAGTTCCGATGGCATCTCGCCAGGACGATTCATCGCGTTGGCCAGCAGGGTGCGTTTGACCCGTGCTTGGCGCAGGTCGTCCTCGCGTTTTACTCGGATGTCTTGATAGCGGGCCGCCATCTCGGCCAGGGCGACGCTGGAGATGTCGCCGACCTGAAGCCGGTCCTTGCCGTTGTCGAAGCTAACATAGGCCACGGCGGTGAGTTCGCTGTCGACCGCGTATTGCAGATCGGTCAGCAGGACATCGAAGAAACGGCTCATCAGGGCCAGCCGGCGTTGGCCGATGGCGTCCAGATACTGAGCCTGCCGGCCTTCGGTTTCCAGCGCCGCCGCCGCGCTGGTCAGCCCGCTGCGACCACCATCCCAGATGAGTTTGCGGGCATTGAGAGTGGCGAAGTTATCGTCGGCATAGCCGCCGTTCAGCGGGTTGCGACCGGTGCGCAGACTGGCGTCCAGGGTGACGCGAAGGTCGTTTTGACTGTCGGCCAGCAACTGGCTGGCGCGGGCCAGATCGGTCTCGGCCTGGGCAGCATCGAGATCGGGATGGGGCCGCTTGGCGTAGGCCAGGACAGCATCCAGGGTGAGCGGCGGGTCGCCGGCCAGGACCGGCTGGCCAAGCGCCAACACTACTATCAGCCACAGTCCGCGCATGGTCTAGCGGGCAGGCTGCGGGCGTTTTTTGTAGACGTTGAACGGCGCCGTTTGGTAAGCGCCTTCGATGACGTAGCGACCCAGCAGCATGAATTCGTCCGCGCTCTGGGTGGCGCCGGT
>JAIMKU010000022.1:0-1674 GCA_020692235.1 Hydrogenophilus sp. | reverse complement strand
CACTTCGTTACCGTCGGCGTTATAAAAGATAAAGGTGGGGGTGGCGCGGGCGCGCTGTTCCAGAGCGAATGCCTTTTCCGTAGTGCTCTTGCCCTTGAAGTCGGTCAGATCGACCGCGCCTCGGGTGTCCATCGGGTAGATGATGAAGTGCTGGCGGAAATAGGCCTGCACCTGGCTCTGGTTGAGCACGGTGTTTTTCATCCGTTCACAGAAGGGGCAGTCGGCCATCTCGAACATCAGCAGAACACCGGTCTTGCCGTCCTTGCGCAGGTCGGCCAGATCGCCTTTCAGGTCGCCCATCTTGGGCTGGAAGAAATACTCGTCGGCGTTGCGGGTCTCGGCCAGGGCCGGCAACGCCAGCAATGACAGCAGCAATAGCAACCAGCGCATCATCGTTCTCCTCGTCGTTACTTGTTCCATTGGAGTCATTTGGCCGCTTTGCCTTTTGCCGCCATATAGCGTTCGACCGCTGCGCGGGTCAGCGCACCGACGTTGTAGGCGACCATCTTGCCTTGGGGGTTGTATAGATAGGTGGTCGGCAGACCGGTGATCTGGCCGATCTGGGCGACGGCCTTGTCGTCGCCGAGGGCGATGGGGTAGTTGATATTCGCGGAGTGGGCGAAGGCAATGACCTCCTTGGGGTCCTTGTAGTCCATGGCGACGCCAATGACCGCCAGGTTTTTCGGGTGGTTTTTGGTCAGGGCGATCAGGTCCGGAATCTCCTGCCGGCAGGGCGGACACCAGGTGGCCCAGAAGTCGACCAGCACCCATTTGCCCTGATAGCCGGCCAGTCTGTGCTTGCGCCCCTTGCTATCGGTCAGGTTGAAGGCCAGGGCGGCGCCGGTCAAGGTAAGCAGGCAAAGGCCCAGTAAACTTTTTTTAAACATGGTGATCCCGATTAAAGATGATGACCGGTTGACCGCGTCGGCCGGCCCGGGTTCTCGATAGTTATTTTTGCGCCTTGCCGTGACTGCCGTCCGAGGCATGGGTTAGATACAACGCCAGACCGATCAGGGCCAGGGCGCCGGCCAGGTACAGAAGGTCGATGGGGCTGCTGATGGTGACCTTCATGGTCAACTCGAAGATGGTGACGATGAGGATCATGATGATGACCTTGGCCAGCCGTTGCTTTAGGTCATCCAGGTTCTCGATCACCAATATCTTGCTGGAGGCCTTGCTGCCCTTGGCCTCATCGATGTCGCTGATGAACAATTCATACAACCCCAAGGCGAAGATTAGCATCACCGTGCCGAGCAGGTAGCCGTCCACAACCTCGACGACGTGGGTAATGGCGGTGTCGTGCATCGCCTTGCGGGCGATCTCGGTCACGTCCGTGTCAGCGTAGTGGAGCATGTGCTGGACCAGGTACGCCACGTCCGTGGTGGCCATGTAAAAGATGGCCAGGGCCGAGGCCATACTGGCGACGACGGCGAAGATGACGACGTAGCGGCTGCGCCAGAGCAGCCCTTCAAACGGTTTTTCGATCAAGCCCATAAATTCGCTGAAATTTACAATCGTGGAAGGGGTTCATTACAATGAGCCGGCCCATGAAACCATCATACACATTGGCCGTACCCGACGCGCCGCCCAATATAAACCTGGCCACGAAGGCCAAGCAAGTCGAAGTCTTTTCCAACATGGTATGAGTCTGAACGGTAGGGCGTATTTCCAGCG
>JAIMKU010000021.1 GCA_020692235.1 Hydrogenophilus sp. | reverse complement strand
CCACCGCCAGGCCGATCCAGCCGGCGCCGACCAGTGCCTGTAATATCGTCAACTTGGCGTAAAAACCGACGAACGGCGGCAAGCCGGCCATCGACATCATGACCATCGCCATGATGGCGGCCAGCCAGGGGTGGTGGGCGTTGAGGCCCTTGAAGTCATCCAGGTTTTCGGCCTCGGCGCCGGTCCTGGACAGGTAGGTGACCATACCGAAACCGCCCAGACTCATCAGCACATAGGTCACGGCATAGAACATGGCGGCCGAATAGCCGGCCAGGCTACCCGTCATCATGCCCAGGAGCAGAAAGCCCATGTGGGAGACGGTCGAATAGGCCAGCATACGCTTGATATTGGTCTGAGCGATTGCGGCGATATTGCCGATGGCCAGCGAGGCCACGGCCATCACTGCGAGCATCTGCTGCCAGTCGCCGTGGGCGGGCTGCAAGCCGTCCACCAGGATGCGCATGGCGAAGGCGAAGGCGGCCAGCTTGGGCGCCGTGCCGACGAACAGGGTTACGGCGGCGGGGGCACCGTGGTACACGTCCGGCGCCCACATGTGGAACGGCGCGGCGCCCAGCTTGAAGCCCAGTCCAGCGACGATAAAGACCAGGCCAAACGCCAGCACGATCTCGCTCTTGACGTTGAAATGCAGGGCCTCGGCCACCTTGCCTAGTTCGAGCGAGCCGGTCAGACCATAGATTAGCGACATGCCATAGAGCAGCAGACCGGAGGCCAGTGCGCCCAGCACAAAGTATTTCATGGCCGCCTCGGTGGCGCGCACCGAATCGCGCGCCAAGGCCACCATGGCGTAGAGCGCCAGGGACAGTAGTTCCAGACCTAGATACAGGGTCAGGAAATGGTTGGCGGAGATCATGACCAGCATCCCCAGCACGGCAAATAGCAAAAGTCCCAGATAGTCACCGGAGAGCATCTTGCGGTCGGCCAGAAACTGGCGCGAATAGATTACCGCGGCGATGGCCGAGAAGCAGGTCAACAGCTTGAGCACCTCGCCCATGGGATCGTCCACGTACAGACCGTTGAAGGCCAGCACAGGCACGCCGGCGCCAGTGAATACCACCAGCGCGGCGGTCAGTAACAAGCCGGTCAGGGTCAGCAGGTAGACTGCGGCCCTGGATTGGTTGTAGGCCTCGACCAGGAGGACCACGCAGGCCACGGCGAGCAGGCTGATCTCTGGCAGGGCGGTGACGAAATCGGACGAGGGGGGAGTCATCGCGGATACCTTAAGGGATCAATTTGCTGTGAGCGACATGCTCCAGCAGATTATTGACAGAGGCATGCATCACGTCGGTGATGGGCAGCGGATAGAGGCCTATGGCCAGCACGCCAATGGCAAGGGACGCCAGCACCAGGAACTCCCGGCTGTCGATGTCTTGCAGCCCGGCGACGTGTTCGTTGGCCACCTTGCCGTAGACCACCCGCTTGTACATCCACAGGGTGTAGGCAGCGCCAAAGATCAGGGTCAGGCCGGCGGCGGCCGCCCACCAGAAGTTCACCTTCATGGCGCCGAGCACAACCATGAACTCGCCGACGAAGCCGGAGGTGCCAGGCAGACCCGAGTTGGCCATGGCGAACAGCATGAACAGCGCGGCGAACCGGGGCATGGTATTGGCCACGCCGCCGTAATCGGCGATCTGCCGGGAATGGACCCGGTCATACAGGACGCCGACGCAAAGGAACAGGGCCCCGGCGACAAAGCCGTGCGAGATCATCTGAACCAGACCGCCCTCAATGCCCAACTGGTTAAACAGGAAGAAACCCAGGGTGACGAAACCCATATGAGCGATCGAGGAATAGGCGACCAGCTTCTTCATATCGGCCTGCACCAGGGCCACCAGGCCGATGTAGACCACGGCGATGAGCGACAGCCCGACCATCAGCCAGGTCAGTTCATGGGCGGCATCCGGCACGACGGGCAGGGTGAAGCGCAACAAGCCATATGCGCCGACCTTCAGGGTGATCGCCGCCAGCACCACCGAACCGCCGGTCGGCGCCTCGACGTGGGCATCCGGCAGCCAGGTATGCACCGGCCACATCGGCACCTTGACCGCGAAGGCGAAGAAGAAGACCACGAATAGCAGTACCTGGGCCAGCATGGTCAGGCCCACCTTATGCCAGACTATGATCTCGAAGCTGCCGCCGCTGACGAAGAACAGGTAGATCATCGCCACCAACATCAAGAGCGAGCCGAGCAACGTGTAGATGAAGAACTTGATCGCCGCGTAGATCCGGTTGGGTCCGCCCCATATACCGATAATCAGGTACAGCGGGATCAGCATGGCCTCGAAACAGACATAGAACAATATGCCGTCAAGGGCGGCGAAGACACCGTTGATGATGCCCGACTGGATCAGCATGGCCGCCATGTATTGGGCCACCTTGGTCTGAATCACCTTCCAGCCGGCCAGGACCACCAATACGGTGGTGAGGCTGTTGAGCAGGATGAAGGGCATCGAGATGCCGTCCACACCTAGGTGGTACCAGATGTTGAAGGCCGGTACCCAGGGCAGCGCTTCCTCGAACTGTATGGCGGGCGTGCCGGTGTTGAAACCGGTCCACAAAGGGATCGCGACCAGCAAACCGAGTACCGCACCGATCAGGGCCAGGGTGCGCTGGCCGGCGGCGTTGCGGTCGTCGCCCCCGAGCGCCAGGACGAGCAGGCCAGCCACAATGGGCACCCAGATGGTGAGGCTTAAGATTCCAATTCCTTCCAGCATCGCGTATTCCCGAGAGTTCTTTCCGCTAGACGAACCAGGTCGCCAGCAAGACCACGCCGATAATCATGGCAAAGGCATAGTGATAGATGTATCCCGATTGCAGATAGCGGGAGATGCGGGCGATCTCGCCCACCAGACGGGCGGTACCGTTGACCAGCACGCCGTCGATGGCGGCGACGTCGCCCCAACGCCACAGTTTGCCGCCCAGGAGGCGGGCGCCGCCGGCGAAGAACCAGTCATTGAAGCGGTCGAAGCCGTATTTGTCGTCCAGTATGGCGTAGACGATACCGAGCTTTGCCTTGATCTTCTCGGGCAGGTCCTTGCGCACCATGTACAGATAATAGGCTGTAGCCACGCCGGCCACGGCCAGCCAGAGCGACAGGGTCGTCAGGGCGCTCAGGGCCATGGCCGCCGGGCCATGAAACTCGGCGCCGAGCTCGGCCATGGCCGGGTGGGCTACCGCGTCGATGTAGATGGCCGAGCCAAAGAAACCGCCGTACAGCAGGGGCTCGATGTAGGGCCAGCCGGCGTAGACGGAGGGGATGGCCAACAGGACCAGCGGCACGGTAACCACCCAGGGCGATTCATGCGGAGCGCCATGGTGACCATGTGAGTCGCCCTCCTCGCCGTGATCGTGCTCGGCGTGGGCGTTATGGAAGCGCTCCTTGCCGTGGAACACCAGGAAGTAGAGGCGGAAGGAATAGAAGGCGGTCACGAACACGCTGGCGGTCACGGCAAAGGCGGCAAAGCCGGACCCCCAGAGGTGCGAGGCCTGCGCCGCCTCGATGATCGAATCCTTGGAGTAGAAGCCGGAGAATCCGGGCGTCCCGATCAGCGCCAGCGAGCCAATCAGCATGGTGATCCAGGTGATCGGCATGTACTTCCTCAGGCCGCCCATATTGCGGATGTCCTGATCGTGGTGCATGCCCATGATGACCGAGCCGGCGGCCAGGAACAGCAGGGCCTTGAAAAAAGCGTGGGTCATCAGGTGGAAGATCGCCGCCGAGTACGCCGAGGCGCCCAGGGCGACGGTCATGTAGCCGAGCTGGGACAGGGTCGAATAGGCGATCACCCGCTTGATGTCGTTCTGGATCATCCCCAGGAAGCCCATGAACAGGGCGGTGATCGCGCCGATAATCATGACGAAGGACAGCGATGTATCGGACAACTCAAACAACGGCGACATCCTGGCCACCATGAAGATACCGGCGGTGACCATGGTGGCCGCGTGGATTAACGCCGAGATCGGGGTCGGACCCTCCATCGAATCGGGCAGCCAGACGTGCAGCGGGAACTGGGCCGATTTGCCCATGGCGCCGATGAACAGCAGGACACAGATCACTGTCAGCAGCGACCATGGATGACCGTCGATCAGGGCGATCGTGTGACCGGCCATCTGAGGCGCCATCTGGAATACCTGCTGGTAGTCCAGGCTGCCGAACCAGGCCAGTATCAGACCGATGCCGAGCAGGAAACCAAGGTCACCCACCCGGTTTACCATGAAGGCCTTCAGGCTGGCATAGATGGCCGACTCGCGGGTAAACCAGAAACCGATCAGCAGATACGACACCAGGCCTACTGCCTCCCAGCCGAAAAGCAATTGCAGGAAGTTGTTGCTCATCACCAGCATCAACATCGAGAAGGTGAATAGCGCGATATAGCTGAAGAAGCGCTGGTAACCGGGGTCGTCGGCCATGTAGCCGATGGAGTAGATATACACCATGAGCGAGACGAAGGTCACCACCAGCATCATCACCACGGTCAGCCGGTCGATCAGGAAGCCGACCTCCAGGCTAAGGTCGCCTGAGGTCAGCCAGGTGTAGACGGCGCCGTTGAAGGTATGGCCGGCCAGCACGTCCTGGAAGATCAGCAGCGAGACCAGGAAGGCGACCAGCACGCCCAGTATGGTGACCAGATGGGCACCGGTCCGGCCGATCAGCTTGCCAAACAGACCGGCAACGACGGCGCCGGCGAGTGGGGCCAGGGGAACGGTCAGGTAGAGGGTTTGCATGTTCATGATTGGCACGCCCCTATCCCTTCAGGCTGTCGAGGTCTTCGACGTTGATGCTGCGCAGGTTGCGGAACAAAACTACCAGGATGGCCAGGCCAATGGCCGATTCGGCTGCGGCGACGGTCAGGATGAAGAACACAAACACCTGCCCCGCCGTATCGTTGAGGAAATGGGAGAAGGCGATGAAATTCAGGTTCACCGCCAGCAGCATCAGCTCGATGGCCATCAGCAGGACGATAAGGTTCTTCCGGTTGAGAAAGATGCCCAGCACGCCGATGGCGAACAGGATGGAACCGAGAATGAGGTAATGATTCGCGCCGATCATTCGTCATCCTCCTTATTTTTGTAATCAGGGTGCTGGGGCTTCAGGTTGACCATGCGGATATGGCCCTCGGCGGTCTGTTTGGACTGCCAACCAGGATCGATGGCCTTGCGATTGGGATTACGGCGCATGGTCAGGGCAATGACGGCGACGATGGCCACCAGCAGGATCACCGCCGCCAGTTCGAAGGCGTAGACGTAATCGGTGTAGAGCAAGAGGCCCAGTTCCCGCGTATTGCTGTAGCCCGCAGGCTTGGCGGTCGGCGCGCTCAGACCAAAACGGTCGCCGCCCAGCACCATGACCATCTCCACTGCCATCAGCCCGGCAACCAGCCCGGCCAGCGGCAGGTGGTCCCAGAAACCCTTGCGCATCTCCTCGATATTGATGTCCAGCATCATCACCACGAAGATGAACAAGACCATCACCGCGCCAACGTAAACCAGGATCAGGGCGTTGGCCAGGAACTCGGCCTCAAGCAATATCCAAAGGCCCGCTGCGGTGAAGAAGGTCAGCACCAGGGCCAGGGCCGAGTGCACCGGGTTCTTGGCGGTAACCACCCGAAGCCCGCTCAAAAGCAGGATGGCGGCAAGGAAGTAGAAGACCAGACTGGCGAAATCCATGATTAATTCAGTGAGGAGTGATGGGGTGAGGAGAAAAGTATCCCCATCACCCACGCAGAACACGGCGAGCAGTCCAACACTCGGACAAGGTACATATACACGAAGGTTTCTCTCCTCACTTCGATCTCCTCACCGATACTTTGCGTCGGCGGCCCGATCGGCAGCAATTTGCGCCTCGTGCCGGTCACCCACCGCCAACAGCATCGCCTTGGTGTAGTAAAGGTCGACGCGCCGCTCACCGTGGTACTCAAAGATGCGGGTCTCGACGATGGCGTCGACTGGGCAGGCCTCTTCGCAGAAGCCGCAGAAGATACACTTGGTCAGGTCAATGTCGTAGCGGGTGGTGCGTCGGCTGCCGTCGGCGCGTTGGGCCGATTCGATGGTGATGGCCATGGCCGGGCAGACCGCCTCGCACAGCTTGCAGGCAATACAACGCTCCTCGCCGTTGGCGTAGCGGCGCTGGGCGTGGAGGCCACGGAAGCGCGGCGATTGCGGCGTCCGTTCGTCCGGATACTGGATGGTGATCTTGCGCGCGAACAGGTGGCGACCAGTGACCGCCATGCCCTTGAGCAGATCGATCAACAGGAAGGTGTTGAAGAAGCGTTTGATGGCAGAAATCATCCTCGCCTCCTCAGTGGAACAGATAACCCAGCGGGGTCTGCATGAACCCGCCGATAACCAGAATCCAGATCAGGGTGACCGGGATGAATACCTTCCAGCCCAGGCGCATGATCTGGTCGTAGCGGTAGCGCGGGAAGGTGGCGCGGAACCAGAGGAACAGGAACAGCACAAAGCTCATCTTGGCCGCGATCCAGAAGAAACCGTCGGGCAGGAACGGGAACGGTGACAGCCAGCCGCCCAGGAACATGATCGAGGTCAGCGCCGAGACCAATATCATGTTGGCGTATTCGGCCAGGAAGAACACCGCGAAGGCCATGCCGGAATAATCGAGGTGGAAGCCGGCGACGATCTCCGACTCGCCCTCGGCGACGTCGAACGGCGCCCGGTTGGTCTCGGCCACCCCGGAGATCAGGTAGACCAGAAACAGTGGAAACAGCGGCAGCCAGTACCACTGCCAGAAACCGCCCCTCTGGGCGTTGACGATGTCCACCATATTCAGGCTCTGGGCGGCCATCAGCACCCCAACCAGGGCGAAGCCCATGGCGATCTCATAGGACACGATCTGGGCCGCCGAACGCATCGCGCCCAGGAAGGCATATTTGGAGTTGGAGGCCCAGCCGGCGACGATCACGCCATAGACGCCCATCGAGGTGATGGCCATGATGTAAAGCAGGCTGGCATCAATGTTGGCCAGCACCCAGTCCTCGGTAAACGGCACCACCGCCCAGGCCGCCAGGGCCGGGCCGATGGCCAGCACCGGAGCAAGCAGAAACAGCGGTTTGTCGGCGCCGGTGGGTAGCACGATCTCCTTGGTCATCAGCTTGACCGCGTCGGCGATAGGCTGACCCAAACCAATCAGCCGATAACCGAAGAAGCCGACCCGGTTGGGTCCGATGCGAACCTGCATGTAGCCGATGATCTTGCGCTCGGCATAGGTCAGGTAAGCCACCGCAATCAACAGCGGCAAGACGATGATGATGATCTTCGCCAGCGTCCAGATTGGCAGCCAGGCCGGGCCGAGGAGTTGCTGCAAATAGTCCATCACATCTTCTCCAGACTGATCGGACCGAAGCGCGGACCGAGATGGACAGCGGCGGCCAGGCCGCTAGCCAGGCGCACCACGTTATCGGGCAGGCGGTCGTCGCGTAGCAGATTGAACACCGCCTCCGCGTCGTTCTGCCTGACCTTGACCGGCTTGCCTTCGCTCAGACCCAAGCGGGCAATCAGGGCGCCGCAAGCCAGTGCGGCGTGGCCGGTCTGGCCGTCAGCGGTGGCCTGTAGGGCCGGCGCGCGGCGACTGTAGGCATCCGTTTGGTAAATCGGCGTATCGCCCAGGCGCTCGATGCCAGCGGCCGCGCTCAGATGCGCCAAGGTCAGGTCGGCGATCTCATTGTTTAATTTGGCGCGCACCGTTGCCTCACCATCGGGCAGCGCCTCGGCCAGTACCTGCTCGGCGCTATCCTGGTCGAAGCCAGTCAACCCGAATTGGTTACCCAGTACCCGCAACACCTTCCAGGCCGGGCGGGCGTCGCCCCGCGGTGGCACTGCGGCACGCCAGGATTGCAGCCGGCCTTCCATGTTGACATAGCTACCGGCACTCTCGGCGTAGGCGGCAACCGGCAGCATGACCTGGCCGTAATCGGCGCTGGCGGTCTTGAACGGCGACAGCGCAATCACCAGTCCGGCGCCAGCCAAGGCCCGGTGCGCGGCGGCCGAGTCGGCGGCGTCCAGTTCCGGTTCGGCGCCGAGGACGACATAGGCCTTCTTCGGTGCGGCAAACATCGCCGCGGCGTTGGCACCACCCTGCCCCGGCCGGCAACCGACCACGCCGCCACCGACACCGTTGGCGGCGGCGACCAGAAAGCCCAGCGTCGCGCCGGTCGCTTTGGCAATGGCATCCGCCAGGGCATGAAGCTCACTGGCCGCCGGGAGCTGTTGCGCCACGGCGCCGAGCAGCACGGCCTTCTTCTCACCCGACTTCAGGCTGGCGGCCATGGCCTGGGCGGCCTCTGACACGACCACGGTGTCGAGACCATCGATCTTGGCGCCGACCGCCTTGGCCACCTGGGCCAGGGCGCCCACCAGTTCGGACGGCCGGGCGATCAACTTGTTGGCAACCCGGCAGAGCAGGTCGTCGTCGGCGCAATGGACCACGTTCATCTGGGCGCCCTTCTTGACCGCCTGGCGTAGACGCTGGGCGATCAGGGGTTGCTCCTTGCGCACGGTCGAACCGACCAGCAACACTCGATCCAGATCATTGAGATCGGCTAGCGCCATACCCAGCCACTCAACGCCGGCGCGCCGGCCGCTGAAATCGGCCTGGCCGATACGACTGTCGATGCTTTCGCAGCCCAGGGCACGAGCCAGTTTCTGGAATAGATAAAGTTCCTCGACGGTCTGACGCGGCGAGGCGATAAAGCCGATGGCCTCGGCGCCGTGGGTGTCGCGGATTACCTTGAGGGCGCCGGCGGCAAAGGCCATGGCCTTGAGCCAATCGACTTCGACCCAGCGGCCGCCGTCCTTGACCATGGGGCGGGTCAGCCGCTCATCGGAATCGAGCGCCTGATAACTAAAGCGATCGCGGTCGGCCAGCCAGCATTCGTTGATGGCTTCATTCTCGACCGGCGTGACGCGCAGCACCCGGTTGTCCTTGACTTGTAGCGCCAGGTTGCTGCCCAGGCCGTCATGCGGGCTGACGCCCTTGCGCCGGGCCAGCTCCCAGGATCGGGCGCTGAAACGGAACGGCCTGGAGGTCAGCGCGCCGACCGGGCACAGATCAATAACATTGCCCGACAACTCCGACGAGACATGATGTTCGAGGAAGGGCATGACCTCGGTGTGCTCACCACGGCCGGGCATACCTAATTCCATGATGCCGGCGATCTCCTGACCGAAGCGGACGCAGCGGCTGCAATGGATGCAGCGGGTCATGTCGGTGGCGATCAGCGGCCCTAGGTCCTTGTCGCGCACCACGCGCTTGGCTTCGGCATAGCGCGAGGCGCCACCGCCGTAGCCAACGGCGATGTCCTGCAACTGGCACTCACCGCCCTGGTCGCAAATCGGGCAGTCAAGCGGGTGGTTGATGAGCAGGAACTCCATCACCCCCTTCTGGGCCTCGACCGCCTTGGTCGAGTGGCTGCGCACGATCATGCCGTCGGTCACCGGCGTGGCGCAGGCAGGCAGGGGCTTGGGCGCCTTTTCCACCTCGACGAGGCACATCCGGCAACTGGCGGCGATACTGAGTTTCTTGTGGTAACAGAAATGCGGGATGTAGATGCCTGCCACGCGGGCGGCGTCCATCACCGAGCTGCCGGCGGCGACTTCGATCTGTTGGTCGTCGATGGTAATCAGGGGCATGTCAGGCCCCCACCAGGCAACGCTTGTTGGCGATGTGGTACTCGAATTCCTGGCGGAAGTGCTTGATGAAACTCTGCACCGGCCCCACGGCGGCCTCGCCCAGGGCGCAGATGGTGCGACCGGCGATGTTGCTGCCGACGCTCAGCAACAGGTCCAGGTCTTCCGGCCGGCCCTGGCCGTGCTCGATGCGGTGCACCACGCGGTACATCCAGCCGGTGCCCTCGCGGCAGGGCGTGCACTGGCCGCAGGATTCCTCGTAGTAGAAGTAGGACAGGCGCTCCAGCGCCCGGACCATGCAGGTGGTCTCGTCCATGACGATGACCGCACCGGAGCCGAACATGGAGCCAGCCTTGGCGATGGAGTCGAAGTCCAGGGTGCAGTCCATGATGATCTCGGCCGGCAGCACCGGCGCAGAAGAACCGCCGGGGATGACCGCCTTCAACTGGTGTCCGTTGCGCACCCCGCCGGCCATTTCCAGCAGGTCGGCGAACGGCGTGCCCATGGGAATTTCATAGTTGCCCGGCCGGTTCACATGGCCGGAGATGGAGAATATCTTGGTGCCGCCGTTGTTGGGCTTGCCCAGATCGAGAAAGGCCTGGCCGCCGTGGCGCATGATCCAGGGGATCGAGGCCAGGGTCTCGGTGTTGTTGATCGTGGTCGGCTTGCCATAGAGGCCAAAGCTGGCCGGGAACGGCGGCTTGAAATGGGGCTGGCCCTTCTTGCCCTCGATCGACTCCAGCAGCGCGGTTTCCTCGCCACAGACGTAGGCGCCATAGCCCTGATGGGCATGGACATCGAATGCCCAGCCGGAAGCACAGATATTCTGGCCCAGGTAGCCGGCGGCGCGCGCATCGTCAAGCGCCTTTTCCCAGGCCTGGTACAGCTCGAAGATCTCGCCGTGGATATAGTTGTAACCCGCCTTTGCGCCCAAGGTGTAGCCGGCGATCACCATGCCCTCAATGAGCTGGTGCGGATTGAACTCGATGATGTCGCGGTCCTTGAAGGTACCCGGCTCACCTTCGTCACTGTTGCAGATGATGTACTTGTCGCCATCATAGCCACGCGGCATGAAGCTCCACTTCAGGCCGGTCGGGAAACCCGCGCCGCCACGGCCGCGCAGGGCGGAAATCTTGACCTGCTCGATGATCTCGGCCGCCGGGGTCCGCTCGGCCAATATCTTCTTCAGGGCCGAATAGCCGCCGTTGGCGACATAAGTCTCCAGGCTGGCCGGATTGGCGTGGTCGAGGGTCCAAAGGCAGACCTTGGGGCCGGTATAGGTGGCACTCATTTCAGCTCGTCCAGCAGCTTGTCCACGGTCTCCGTGGACAAGTGGGTATGCATCGTGTGGTTGTTGTGCAGGCACAGCGGACCGCTACCGCAAGTACCCATGCACTCGCCTTCCTTCAAGGTGAAGCGGCCGTCCGGGGTAGTCTCGCCAAAGGCGATGCCCAGTTTCTTTTTTAGGTACTCGGCCACCGTGTCGGCACCCTGCAACTGGCAGGGCAGGTTGGTGCAGACGGTGATCTTGTGGCGGCCACAGGGCGTGAGCTCGTACATGTTGTAGAAGGTCGCAACCTCGTAGGCAGCGATGGTCGGCATACCCAGATAACCGGCGACGAACTCGATGGTCTCGGGCGCCAGCCAGCCCTTCTCGACCTGGGCGATGCGCAGCGCGGCCATGACCGCCGACTGCTTCTGGTCGGCCGGGTACTTGGCGACTTCCTTGTCGATCTGGGCCAGGGATTGAGCGGATAAACTCATCGGTCGATGTCCCCAAATACGATGTCCATGGAGCCAATGATGGAGACCACGTCGGCGATCATGTGACCGTGAGCCATTTCATCCATGGCGGCCAGGTGAGCAAAACCGGGGGCGCGCAACTTCATCCGGTAGGGCTTGTTGGCACCGTCGGAGATGAGGTAAACGCCAAACTCACCCTTCGAGTGTTCGATGGCGGCATAGGCCTCACCGGCCGGCACGTGCATGCCCTCGGTGAACAGCTTGAAGTGGTGGATCAGCTCTTCCATGTTGCTCTTCATGGCGGTGCGGGAGGGCGGCGCCACCTTGTGATCGCCGGTGATGACCGGGCCAGGGTTGGCGCGCAGCCAGTCCACGCATTGCTTGATGATGCGGTTGCTCTGGCGGAATTCTTCCATACGCACCAGATAGCGGTCGTAGCAGTCGCCGTTCTTGCCGACCGGAATCTCGAAGTCGAGCTGGTCGTAAACCTCGTAAGGCTGCATCCGACGCAAGTCCCAGACCACGCCGGAGCCGCGCAGCATGGGCCCGGTGAAGCCGAGTTGCTTGGCCCGGTCGGCATCGACCACGCCGATACTTATGGTGCGTTGCTTCCAGATGCGGTTCTCGGTCAGCAGGGTTTCATAATCGTCCACGCACTTCGGGAAGCGATTGGTGAAGTCCTCAATGAAGTCGAGCACCGAGCCTTCGCGATTGGCGTTGAGGCGTTTGACCTCGGCGGCGCTCTTGTACTTGTTGACCTGGTACTTGGGCATGCTATCCGGCAGGTCGCGGTACACCCCACCCGGCCGGTAGTAGGCGGCGTGGACCCGCGCGCCGGTGACCGCCTCATAAACGTCCATCAGGTCTTCCCGCTCGCGGAAGGTGTAGAGAAACATGGTCATGGCACCGACATCGAGACCATGGGTGCCCAGCCAAAGCAGGTGGTTCAGGATACGGGTGATCTCGTCGAACATCACCCGGATATATTGGCCGCGGACCGGCACCTCGACACCGAGCAGCTTTTCCACCGCCATCACATAGGCGTGCTCGTTCTGCATCATGGACATATAGTCCAGGCGATCCATGTAGGGCACGGTCTGGAGGAAGGTGCGATGTTCGGCCAGTTTCTCTGTCCCGCGATGCAACAGGCCAATGTGCGGGTCGGCGCGCTCCACCACCTCGCCATCCAGCTCCAGCACCAAGCGCAGCACGCCGTGGGCAGCCGGGTGCTGGGGGCCAAAATTGAGCGTGTAGTTCTTGATCTCAGCCATGGCCGACATCCCCGAAGTTCTCTTCGCGCAGGATACGCGGCGTGACCTCGCGCAGGTCGATACTCACCGGCTGGTAGATCACCCGCTTCTGCTCGGGGTCGTAGCGCATTTCCACCTGGCCATGAACCGGGAAATCCTTGCGATAGGGGTGACCGATGAAACCGTAATCGGTCAGTATGCGGCGCAGATCGGGGTGACCCTCGAAGACGATGCCGACCATATCGAATGCCTCGCGCTCGAACCAGTTGGCGCCGGACCAGAGGTCAACCACCGAGGCGATTACCGGCATATCGTCATCCGGGCAGAAGGCCCGCACCCGCAGCCGATGGTTGCGCACCACGGAAAGCAGATGCATGACTGCAGCGTAATGGCCGCCTTGCCGTCCGACCCCAGCGTAAGTCGAGTAATCGACACCGCACAGATCGATCATCTCGTCGAAACGCAGACCCGGCTCGTCGCGCAGTTGCCTGGCGGCGTCATGCCAAGACTCCGGACGCACCTCAATGCTGACTTCGCCTAAAGCCACTGTGCCACCAACCAGCTTGTCGCCCAATACGTCTTGAAGACGAGAGAGCAGCACTTCGGGGGTTATAGGCATCTTGGTTCGGTCCTTAGCGGGCGATGGTGTTGGTGCGCTTGATCTTGTTCATCAACTGGCCAAGGCCGAACAGTAGCGCCTCCGCCGTGGGTGGACAGCCGGGCACATAGATGTCGACCGGCACAATGCGGTCGCAACCGCGCACCACAGCATAGGAATAATAGTAATAACCGCCGCCATTGGCGCAGGAACCCATCGACAGCACCCAACGCGGCTCCGACATCTGGTCGTAGACCTTGCGTAGCGCCGGGGCCATCTTGTTGGTCAGGGTACCGGCGACGATCATCAAATCGCTTTGTCTCGGGCTGGGCCGGAACACGATACCGAAACGGTCGAGGTCATAACGGGAGGCGCCGGCCTGCATCATCTCGATAGCGCAACAGGCCAAACCGAAGGTCATCGGCCAAAGCGAGCCGGTCTTGGCCCAGTTGATGACCGAATCGACCGTAGTGGTGACGAAACCCTTGTCCATCAAGCCTTCAGTCACTCCCATTCGAGCGCACCCTTCATCCACTCATAGGCGAAGCCCACCACCAGAATGCCGAGGAACACCGCCATGGCCCAGAAACCGAATACGCCGATGTCTTTCAGCACCACGGCCCAAGGGAAAAGAAAGGCGATTTCCAGGTCGAACAGGATGAACAGGATGGCCACCAGGTAGTAACGCACATCGAACTTCATGCGCGCATCTTCGAAGGCCTCGAAGCCGCACTCGTAAGGGGAATTCTTTTCCGCATTAGGCTTGAGCAAGCCCAAAGACCAACCGATGCCACTACCGACCAGAATGACGCCGACGCCCACGGCCAAACCGACCAGAATGATAAGCAAGATTGCGAAATAGTTATCGAGCATGCTATATCCTTGGCGCCGCAACGAGTACGGCTGAGGGCCGGGAAGTGTACGTGGGATAAGGCTTCCCAGTCAAGCCGACTAGGAAGCCGACCGCAAACGAAAGGCCATTGATTTTAATTGGCTATTAAACATTCGTTTGTACCGATAATCATAATCAATGGTGCCGACGACGAGACTCGAACTCGTACGCAATTTCTGCACTGCCCCCTCAAGACAGCGTGTCTACCAATTCCACCACGTCGGCGTGACTCCGGGATGACGACTTGGTCACCCCGTTTATTTACTTGGGAATGGCGCCCGATTTGTCGCCGGCGCGAGACGGCACAGCGGGCGCCGCCGGTATTGGGGCAACCGGCTGAGTCGACTGCGCAGCCGGCTTGACGACCGGGCCGTGGCTTTTACCGGCAAAGTAGGTCAGGCTCATACTGGTCAGGAAAAAAACCACCGCCAACACTGCGGTGGTCCGGCTCAAAAAGTTGGCCGAACCGCTGGCGCCAAACAAGCTGCCCGATGCGCCGCCGCCGAAGGCCGCGCCCATATCGGCGCCCTTGCCATGTTGCAGCAACACCAAACCGATCAGCGCAATGGCGACCAAAACGTGAACAACCCAAATAGCGAATTCCATAGTGTCCTCAACCTGCCTTGCAAATGGCCAAAAACTCATCGGCATCGAGCGAAGCGCCGCCGACCAGACCGCCATCGATATCCGGCTGGGCGAACAGTTCGGCCGCGCTGGCCGCCTTGACGCTACCGCCGTACTGAATAATCAAACCCTCCGCCACCGCTGCGTCCATGGCGCGAACCTGGCCACGGATGAAGGCATGAACCGCTTGGGCCTGGTCGGGCGTAGCCGTCAGGCCCGACCCGATCGCCCATACCGGCTCGTAGGCGATAACTGCCTTGGCCAGTGAGGCCGCCCCACATCTGGCCAACACTGCGGCCAACTGACGGCCCACCACCTGCTCGGTGAGACACGCCTCCCGCTCGTTGAGCGTCTCGCCCAGGCACAGGATGGGGGTCAATCCAGCGGCCTGAGCGGCGGCATATTTCTCCGCCACCAGGTCATCCGACTCGCCGTACAACGCACGCCGCTCGGAGTGTCCGACGATCACATACCGGCAACCGAAATCATTCAGCATGGCCGCCGAAACCTCGCCGGTATAGGCACCCTTGGCGTGCTGGCTGAGATTCTGAGCGCCCCAGGCGACGGCAGTCCCGGCCAGCCGGGACTGAGCTTGCGACAGGTAAGGATAGGGTACACATAGCGCAACTTGAGTCTTGGTATCGGCAATGCCGGCCAGGATAGCGGTCAGCAAGGCCTCGTTTGCGGCCAACGTGCCGTGCATCTTCCAATTGCCGGCGACAAACGTGCGTCGCATGAGTCGTTTACCCGTCGAGAAAGGCGGCGATGTTAGCCGTTTAGTTCCCCCCGGTCAATCAGACCTGAGGCTATGGCCTGCCGAGGCTTGATGCCGGGCGGCCGCCGGCAAACGACATCGATCAGTCTTCGTCCCGATCCAGATACTTCTGCAAACGTCGCTCGGCAACGTGACGGTCGAACTTCCATTCATCAAGCAGCGCCAGGGCCAGTTCGAAGGCCTTGTCCTTCATGCCAAACAGACGTTCCAGTTCGAAAACCGTGCCCTGTTCGAGGGCGCCGCATAGGTCGCGTAATATCTTGGCCTCATCGCCTTCCGGGTAGCGTTTGATGTATTTGGCTATAGATTTGATCGCATTGGCCATCGTGTTCTTCCGTAGTTGGTGCGGCATCGTCGCCGCTTGGGGTCAGCGATGGAATGATACCCACAAACAGCGAGACCGGCGGTTACATATTTATGACAAAGCCATTCGGATTCAGCCGACGAACTCGATCAAGGCCGCCCCAGCCGCCTGGCCGGGCACACCGAAATCAGCCGAACCGGCCGGTGATGTAGTCCTCAGTCTGCTGGGCCTTGGGCTTTACGAACAGCTCATCGGTTTTACCGAACTCGATCAGCTCACCGAGATACATGAATGCGGTGTAGTTGGAAATCCGGGCGGCCTGTTGCATGTTATGGGTGACCATGGCGATGGTGTAGTCTTCCGTCAGCTCGCTCACCAGCTCCTCTACCTTGGCCGTGGAGATCGGGTCCAGCGCCGAGGTCGGTTCGTCAAGCAGGACGATTTCCGGCTTCACCGCCACCGCGCGGGCGATGCACAGGCGCTGCTGTTGCCCCCCGGACAGCGACAGACCGCTCTGGCCCAGCTTATCCTTCACCTCATCCCACAGCGCCGCCTTGCGCAGCGCCCACTCCACCCGGTCGTTCATCTCGCTGCCGGGTAATTTATCGTACAGCCGCACACCGAAGGCGATGTTCTCGTAGATGGTCATCGGGAACGGGGTGGGCTTCTGGAACACCATGCCGATCTTGGCCCGAACCAGATTCACGTCCTGCTTCTTGTCGAGCAGGTTGTTGCCGTTGAACATGATTTCGCCTTCCGCGCGCTGCCCAGGGTACAGGTCGTACATGCGATTGAAGGTACGCAGCAAGGTGGACTTACCACAACCGGACGGGCCGATGAAGGCCGTCACCTTGTTTCTCACAATGTCCAGGTTAACGTCCTTCAGACCCTTGAAGTCGCCATAATAAAAATTCAGGTTGCGAACTTGCAGGGCGATCCCCTCGCCGGGCAGGATGGGGCGTTCGGGCATGGCTGAACTCTGGAGGGTCATTTAGAGGGTGTCTTTCTGATGGAATATGACGCGGGCGCCGATATTGATGGCCAGCACCAGCAATGCAATCAGCAGTGAGCCACCCCAGGCCAACTGAACCCAGTTGTCATAGGGACTCATGCCGAACTGGAAGATGGCGACCGGAAGATTGGCCATGGGCTGCGACATATCGGCGCTAAAAAACTGGTTGTTGAGCGCAGTGAACAGGAGTGGCGCGGTTTCGCCGGTCACCCGGGCGATGGCCAGCAGGACACCGGTCACCACGCCGGCCTTGACCGCATGCAGGGTCACCTTGATCGAAACCTGCCAATGCGGGGCGCCCAAGGCGAAAGCGGCCTCGCGCAGGCTGGTGGGCACCAGTCTCAGCATGTTCTCGGTGGTTCGGACCACGACCGGAATAGCGATCAAGGACAGCGCAATCGACCCCGCCCAGCCGGAGAAGCCGCCAAAGGTAACAACCACCAGGGCATAGACGAACAGGCCGATGACGATGGACGGTGCCGATAGCATGATGTCGGTCACGAACCGCGTTATCGATGCCAACCTCGATTTGTCGCCAAATTCCGCCAGATGGATACCAGCCAGGATACCGATCGGCGTCGAGACGACGGTGGTGACCAGGATGAGAATACCGCTGCCGACAATGGCATTACGCAGGCCGCCGCCCGGCGTACCCGGGGCGGGCGTATCGGTGGTGAAGAAGTCCCAGCTTAACGCCGCAAAACCCTTGGCAAAAAGCGTCCACAAAATCCAGAGCAGCCCGGCCAGGCCTAAAGACATGGCCACCATAGACAGGCCAATACCCAGACGGTTGATCCAGGTGCGACGGCCATATAGATTCATTCCCGACTCCTACTTGCCCTGTTTCTTGACGCCGAGATAGATCAGCCAGCGAGATAGCGCCAACACAAAGAAGGTGATAACGAACAGCAATAACCCGAGTGCGAACAGCGATGCGATGTGCAGACCAGGGTCCGCCTCGCCGAATTCATTGGCCAGTACCGAGGCGATCGAGTTGCCCGGCGCGAATAGACTGCCGACGATCCGGTTGGAGTTGCCGATCACGAAGGTCACCGCCATGGTCTCACCCAAGGCTCGACCAAGACCAAGCATGATGCCGCCGATCACACCGACCCTGGTGTAGGGCAAGACGATATTCCAGACCACTTCCCAGGTCGTGCAACCCATACCATATGCGGACTCCTTGAGCACCGGCGGCACGGTGTCGAACACATCGCGCATCACCGAGGCAATGAAGGGTATGACCATCAAGGACAGCACGATGCCGGCGGTGAGGATACCGATGCCGATCGCCGGACCGGAAAACAGCTTGCCGATGACCGGCAGATGACCCAGGGTCGCCTTCAGGATCGGCTGCGCGTAATCGGCAAACAGTGGGGCAAAAACGAACAAGCCCCATATGCCATAAACGATGGAGGGTACGCCAGCGAGTAGTTCGATGGCGGTGCCGAGCGGACGGCGCAGCCAGGCAGGGCAGGTCTCGGTCAGGAACAGGGCAATGCCAAAGCTGATCGGCACGGCAATAACGAGGGCGATGAACGACGTTACCAGCGTCCCGTAAATAGCGATCCGGGCGCCAAACTTATCATCCGGCACGCTCCAGACGTTACCCCACAGGAAGCCCCAGCCAAACTCCTTGAAGGCTGGCTCGGCCTGCTGACCCAGCGAAAACAAGATGCCAGTCAGGGCCGCCAGGACAAGGAGGGCAAACACCAGAGTGACCCGGTGAAACGCCATGTCCTGTAGCTTGAAAAGCCTGACCTTGGCGCCATGCACATCGGCCCGGCTGGAAGCCGCCGCTTCACTCATACACGATTCCGTCCATAATCTTGTTGCGGATTCTACGACAACAGCCGGCCTTCTCTACGGGATATTGTCATAGAAAATCCGGGCGGCAGCGGCGCCCGGATCGGCAATAGCCAGTCAACCGACTTACTTCATCTCTTTCATCCGGGCCTCGACCAGTTTCACGACCGAAGGCGGCAGCGCCACAAAACCAAGACCATCGGCCATTTTCTGGCCCTTGTTCAAAGACCAGGTATAAAAACCCTTGACGCCTTGCTGCTTGGCCGCATTGCCCCGCTCATAGGTCAGCACATAGGTAGCGCTGACGATCGGCCAGGACGCCTTGCCAGGCATGTCCAGCATGTCGGGGGCCATGGTCTTGATCTTGAAGTCGGCATTGGCGGCGGCGGCGGCCATGGCCGCCTGGGTCGGGGCGACGAACTTGCCGTTCTTGTTTTTGAGGGCAACAAATATCAGCCTGTTGGCCTGAGCATCGGCGTAATCGACATAGCCGATGGCACCGGCGATCTTCTGCACATTGGCGGCAACGCCCGGATTACCCTTGCCACCCACGCCGTTTGCGGGCCAGTTGACAACCTTGCCGGCGCCAACCTCTTTCTTGAAGGCCGCAGACTGCTTGGCCAGATAGTCGGAAAACACGTAGGTGGTGCCGGAGCCGTCGGAACGATAGCAAAGCGTAATGTCCAGGTCAGGCAGCTTGACCCCAGGGTTCAATTTGGCGATCCGGGCATCGTTCCACTTGGCGATGGCGCCACGGAAGATGTCGGCCGTGGTTACGCCGTCCAGCTTCAGCTGATTAGCCTTGATGCCGGGCAGGTTCACCACCATGGTAGCGCCGCCGATCACGCCGGGGAACTGGACCAGATGGGCCCCAACCAGCTCCTGCTCGGTCAGTGGCGCGTCGGTACCGGCGAAGTCGACGGTCTTGGCCTTGATCTGCTTGATGCCGCCACCCGAACCGATGCCCTGATAATTGACCTTGTTGCCCGTGGCCGCTTGGTAGGCCGCGGCCCACTTGGTGTACACGGCGTAGGGGAAGGTCGCGCCGGCGCCGGTGATGTCGGTCGCGAAGGCGGCGCCACTGACGGCCAAGGCGGCCGCTATGCCAACCAGCTTAAACAAAACGCGTTTGCTTGCGAACATGTAAATATCCTCTAGTTGAAAATGGGAGATGTCGCCATTGCGACAGGACACCATCCTAGGGTGGCAATGTTACAAAACTATTAATTGGGCGGCCGCTGCGCGAAGAAATTTCAACCATCTACCGCCGCCGCCATGGTGGCGTGCGCGCCACCAGTCAAGACAGCATGGTTTTGACCGCAATCAAATTTAAGCGGATAACGCACTCCTAAATTGACGGCCTCGTTTTACGTCACTATACTGCGCCAAACTTTTTATGAGGAACCACTTATGAGGAACCACCATGGCTTATGTTAATTCCGTGCATTTCAAGTTTCTACCGATGTCCATGCGTATGCTGTTCACCATGGTGCTTATGGTCTTCGGTCCCGGCTATATGATGGCCATGTTCCAGGTCTGGGAGTCCCACGCCGGCCGGGATGGCAACCCCATGCTGTCGGCCCAGGACCTAATCATCGCCTACAGCGGCAACAAGGAAGGCACCAAGCTGGAGTCGGCACTGAAAGGGCCCATGGCATCGATGCTGGATGATGCGAACAAGAAGGTCATCTTCACCTGGTTGCACCAAGGTGCGTCCCAGGACAAGTTCAACAAAACCATCAACCCCATTATGCAGGACCACTGCGTGTCCTGTCACAACGCGGCGGCCAACCCCAACCTGCCTGACCTCACCGCCTGGGCTGGTGTCGAGAAAGTCGCCGCCATGGACACCGGCGTGACCTTACCCACCCTGGTTCGGGTTTCCCACATCCACCTGTTCTCGATCACCTTTATCTTCTTCATCATGGGCTTCATCTACAGTCACTCCTATGTGAGACCGCTGTGGATCAAGTGCGTCGTCGTCTCCTTGCCCTTCCTGTCGCTGTTGATCGACGTGGCGGCCTGGTATCTGACCAAGCTATGGACTGGCTTCGCTTGGGCCGTGATTATCGGCGGCCTGATATATGGCGTCTGCTTCGCCATCATGTGGTTCACCTCCATATGGCAGATGTGGTTCTACAAGCTGCCGCAGGAGTTGGTCGATGCCTCCGGCGAGCTGCCCAGCATTCACGGCAACAACTAAGCCTCAAACGTAGACGCACAAAATGAAACGGGCGGCCTTAATGGCCGCCCGTTTCATTTCCGCCGCACGAACAATCAGGCTTGAGGGTGCGCCCGTTCCTCGGCGCCGTACAGTTTGTTCAGGGCATTGAGATAAGACTTCACCGAGGCGACGACGATGTCGGTGTCGGCGCCCTGGCCATTGACGATCCGGCCGTTGCGGGTCAGGCGCACGGTCACCTCGCCCTGGGCATCGGTGCCGGTGGTGATATTGTTGACCGAATAGAGCAGCAGGGCGGAACCGCTGTCGACCACCTTCTCGATGGCGCGGAACGAGGCATCGACGGGGCCGCCGCCGAACTCGTCGGCGCTGATCTCCATGCCGCTGTCGGCCAGCGCCACGAAGGCATGAGGCGTCTCGCCGGTCTCCGAGCAAACCTTGATCGAGACCAGCTTGAAACGGTCGCAGGCATCCAGGCTGCCTTCGTCGGTCACCAACGCCTGAATATCCTCGTCGAAGATTTCATGCTTCTTGTCGGCGAGGTCCTTGAAGCGGGCGAAAGCGGCATTGACCGCCTCCTCGGAGTCCAGCTCGATGCCCAATTCATTGAGCCTGACCTTGAAGGCGTTGCGGCCGGAATGCTTGCCCAGCACCATCTTGTTGGCCGACCAACCGACGTCTTCGGCCCGCATGATCTCGTAGGTCTCCCTGTACTTGAGCACCCCATCCTGATGGATACCCGCCTCGTGAGCGAAGGCGTTGGCGCCGACGATCGCCTTGTTGGGTTGCACCGCGAAGCCGGTGATGCTGGCCACCAGGCGGGAGGCTGGCACGATCTGGGTGGTGTCGACGCGGCTGTCGCAGGTGAATACGTCCTGGCGGGTGCGAATGGCCATGACCACCTCCTCCAGACTGGCGTTGCCGGCCCGTTCACCCAGGCCATTGATGGTGCACTCCACCTGCCGGGCGCCGTTTAACACCGCCGCCAGCGAGTTGGCCACCGACAGGCCGAGGTCGTTGTGACAATGCACCGAGAAGACGGCCTGGTCCGAGTTGGGAATGCGTTCCCGCAAGTTGCGGATCAGGTCGCCGAACTGCCAGGGCATACTGTAGCCGACGGTGTCCGGGATGTTCAGGGTGCGGGCACCGGCGGCGATCACCGCTTCCAGTACCCGGCAGAGAAAGTCAGGGTCGGAACGCCCTGCGTCCTCGGGCGAGAACTCCACGTTGTCGGTCCACTGGCGCGCCCAGGTCACCGCCTTCACCGCCTGCTCCAGGACCTGGTCCGGGGCCATGCGCAGCTTGCGCTCCATATGGATGGGGCTGGTGGCGATAAAGGTATGGATACGGCCGGAAGCCGCACCCTTCAAGGCCTCGCCGGCCTGGACCAGATCTTTTTCCAAGGCCCGGGCCAGGCCGCAAACCGTGCAATCCTTGATGGCGGCGGCCACCGCCTTGACGGCCTCGAAGTCACCATTGCTGGCGGCTGGGAAACCGGCCTCGATAATATCCACCCGCATCCGTTCCAACTGCTTGGCGATGCGTACCTTTTCTTCTTTGGTCATGGAAGCGCCCGGGCTTTGCTCACCGTCCCGCAGCGTGGTATCGAAAACGATCAAACGGTCGTTGATAGGGTCATGCATGGTGTACTCCAATAGCGGTATTCATAACTAACCGAGCGGACATGGAATCCGTCGGACAAGCGGTACATCTGGGGGGAGGAATTATTGTGCGCCCGCGCAGGGCAGCAGCAGACAGGGCGCCAGGCGGGCCGAAGAAAAGAACGAAAAAGCATGAGTCACCGTGTTCATGATCCGACTATAAACAGCTATTCCGTCTTGGGCAAGCCCCGGTCCCGCCAGCCGCGGTAGAGACGAACCAGGCCGTAAACGTAACCTGACAGACCATAACCGAGAAAAATAGCGAACAGGACAATAGGCGGATCGACCGAGATCAAGGTAAACCCCAAAGCAATCAGCACGATGAACATGAAGGGCACGCTCTTGCGTAGGTTAATGTCCTTGCCACTGTAGAAACGCAGGTTACTGACCATGGCCAGGCCAGCGAGCGCGGTGAAGGTCCAGGCCGGCCAGCGCAGAGTGGCACCGGCGAAGTGATTGTCCACTGCCACCCAGACCAAGCCGGCGATCAAGGCAGCGGCCGCCGGGCTGGGCAAACCCTGGAACCAGCGTTTGTCCTGCACCTCCAGCATGGTGTTGAAGCGGGCCAGGCGCAGGGCGGCGCCGGCGCAGTAGATAAAGGCGGCGATCCAGCCCAGCTTGCCCATACCTTTCAAGGCGAAGCTGTATATGACCAGGGCGGGGGCGACGCCGAACGAGACCATGTCGGACAGTGAATCGTATTCCGCGCCAAAGGCGCTCTGGGTGCGAGTCAGTCGGGCTACACGGCCGTCCAGTCCGTCCAGCACCATGGCAATGAAGACGGCGGCGGCGGCGTGTTCGAAGCGGCCGTTCATGGCCTGGACAATGGCGTAGAAACCGGCGAACAGGGCACCCGTGGTGAATAGATTAGGGAGCAGATAGATGCCCCGGCGCATCAACTTGCCCTGATGCGCTTGCCCTGGTTTTAGCGGCGGATCGATCATGGCGCGATCAACTGGGCCAGCACATCCTGGGCGGCATGTACCTTGTCGCCCAAGGCGACCCGGGGCATTGCGCTGGCCGGGAGATAGACATCAAGCCGCGAACCAAACCGGATAAAGCCATAGCGCTGACCGCGCGTCAGCCGCGCACCCGGCTCGACATAGCACAGGATGCGGCGGGCGATCAGGCCGGCCACCTGGACGCAGGTGATGTCCTGACCATCCGTGGTGCGCAGATGCAAAGCATTGCGTTCATTCTCGGTCGATGCCTTGGCGAAATCGGCGTTGACGAATTTGCCCGGGTTGTACCAGCGCTCGATTACCTCGCCATCAATCGGCGAGCGGTTGGAATGGACATTGAAGACATTCATGAACACGCTGATCTTCAGTGCCTCACGCTTGAGCCAGGGGTCTTCGGCCTTTTCCACCACGATGACCCGGCCATCGGCCGGTGCCAAGACGATGTTTTCGCCAATCGGAATCCGGCGCGCCGGATCGCGGAAAAACTGAAGCACGAACAGGAACAGCAGCCAGGCCAGCGCTGTCAGCCAGAAACCGGCAAACACCGTGGCCAGCAATGCGAGCGCGGAAGCGCCGGCCAGGAATGGCCAACCTTCACGAGCGATCAGCGGATGGGGCCAGGCGGCCTTAGGGGGGGGGCAGATGCCGATGCACATGATGAGAGTTAAGAGGGAGGAGTGAGGGAGGTGGGTGAGGAGTCAAAAGCGCCGCCTCGCTCCTCTCCCATCACTCCTCACCAAGGTCAGTTTTTCGACTTATCCACCAGCCTGTTGGCGGTGATCCAGGGCATCATGGCGCGCAACTTGCCGCCCACGATCTCGACCGGATGCGCGGCGTTGAGGCGGCGGCGGGAGGTCATCTCGGGATAGTTGGTGCGGCCTTCGAGTAAGAAGCGCTTGGCATAGTCGCCGTTCTGGATGTTCTTCAACGCCTCGCGCATGGCGGCGCGGGACTGCTCGTTGACCACCTTGGGACCGGTGATGTATTCGCCGTACTCCGCGTTGTTGGAGATCGAGTAATTCATGTTGGCAATGCCGCCCTCGTAGATCAGATCGACGATCAGCTTCACCTCGTGAAGACACTCGAAATAGGCCATCTCCGGGGCATAGCCGGCCTCGGTCAGGGTCTCGAACCCGGCCTTTATCAGCTCGACGACACCTCCGCAAAGCACCGATTGCTCGCCGAACAGGTCGGTCTCGGTCTCGTCCTTGAAAGTGGTTTCGATGATCCCTGTGCGACCGCCGCCTATGGCGGAGGCATACGACAGAGCGAGGTTCTTGGCCTTGCCGGAGGCGTCCTGATACACGGCGATCAGGTCGGGGGTGCCGCCGCCCTTGACGAACTCCGAGCGCACGGTGTGACCGGGGGCCTTGGGGGCGATCATGATGACGTCCAGGTCGGCGCGCGGCACGATCTGGTTGTAGTGAATGGAGAAGCCGTGGGCGAAGGCCAGGGTGGCACCCTTCTTGATGTTAGGTGCGACCTCGGTACGATAAATCTCGGGTTGCAGCTCGTCCGGCACCAGCATCATGACGACATCGGCATCCTTCACTGCGGCGCCGACTTCCTTGACGCTGTGTCCGGCCTTCATGGCCTTGCTCCAGGAGGCGCCATCCTTGCGCAGGCCAACCGTGACCTTAACCCCGGAGTCCTTCAGATTGTTGGCGTGGGCATGACCCTGGGAGCCATAGCCGACGATGGTGACCTTTTTCTTCTTGATGAGGGAGAGGTCACAGTCTTTGTCATAAAAGAGTTGCATGTTCGTTCCTTTCGATAAATGAGGGATTCGAGGAGGGTACCGGTCCCCACTAGATTTTCATGATTCGGTCGCCGCGGCCGATGCCTGATGCTCCAGTACGCACGGCTTCCAGGATGGCCGACGGCTCGATTGCCGCGATGAAGGCATCCAGCTTGGCCCCGGTGCCGGTTAGTTCGATGGTGTAGGTCTTGTCCGCAACGTCAATGATACGGCCACGGAAGATGTCGGTCATCCGCTTCATCTCTTCGCGAAACTCGCCGGTGGCCTTGACCTTGACCAGCATCAGCTCACGCTCGATGTGGTAGCCGTCGGTCAGGTCTTGTACCTTGACGATATCGACCAGCTTGTTGAGCTGCTTGGTGATCTGCTCGATGACCTCATCCGAGCCACGGGTGACGATGGTCATCCGCGACAGGCTGGCGTCCTCGGTCGGCGCGACAGTGAGCGATTCGATGTTGTAGCCGCGCGAGGAGAACAGCCCAGAGACCCGCGACAGGGCGCCGGCCTCGTTTTCCATCAACAGGGAAATGACGTGTCTCATATCAGTATCATCTCCGACAACCCCTTGCCGGCGGGGATCATGGGATACACATTTTCGCACGGATCGGTAAGAAAGTTCATGAATACCAGCCGGTCCTTGTCCTCGCCGAAGGCGCGCCGCAAGGCGGGCTCGACGTCCTCGGGCTTGTCGATACGCATCCCGACATGACCATAGGCTTCGGCCAGCTTGACAAAATCGGGCAGCGAAGCGACATAGGACTCGGAGTAACGCTCCTCGTAGAAGAACTCCTGCCACTGCCGCACCATGCCCAAGTAGCCATTGTTGAGCAGGATAATCTTGATCGGCAGATTGCTCTGCTTGCAGGTGGCCAGCTCCTGGATGTTCATCTGGATGCTGCCCTCGCCGGTAATGCAGGCGACTGGGGCGCCCGGATGGGCCATCTGCACGCCCATCGCCGCAGGCAGGCCGAAGCCCATGGTGCCGAGACCGCCGGAGTTGATCCAGCGCCGCGGCTTGGCAAACTTGTAATACTGCGCCGCCCACATCTGGTGTTGGCCGACGTCGGAGGTCACGAAGGCATCGCCACCGGTGACTTCATAGAGTTTTTCTATCACGAACTGGGGTTTGATAACCGCCGCGTTGTGGTCGTACTTCATGCAGTCCTGGGCGCGCCACAACTCGATCTGCGCCCGCCAGGCCTTGAGCGCCTCCCGGTCTGGGCCATGGTCCGCCGCCTGGGTCAGCTTAGCAAACTCGGCCAGGACCTGGCCAACATCGCCGACGATGGGCACGTCCACCTTCACCCGCTTGGAGATGGAGGACGGATCGACGTCAATGTGGATGATCTTGCGGGCCTCTTTCTGGAAGTGCTTCGGGTTACCGATCACCCGGTCGTCGAAGCGCACCCCCACCGCCAACAGCACGTCGCAATGCTGCATGGCCATGTTGGCCTCGATGGTGCCGTGCATCCCCAGCATACCCAGAAACAGCGGGTCGGGCGCCGGATAGCCACCCAGGCCCATCAGCGTGCTGGTCACCGGGAAACCGAGCTGGCGAGCCAGTTCGGTCAACTGCTCGGCAGCATTGGCCAGGATCACCCCGCCACCGCTGTAGATTACCGGCCGTTTGGCCTCCAGCAGCATCTGCACGGCCCGCTTGATCTGGCCGGCATGTCCCTTGGAGGTCGGATTGTAGGAGCGCATGGCGATGCTTTCCGGGTACTGGAAGGCACACAGATGTTGGGTCACATCCTTGGGAATATCGATCACCACCGGGCCAGGCCGGCCGGTCGCAGCGATATAGAAGGCCTTTTTGATGGTGTCGGCCAGGTCCTTGACGTCCTTGACCAGAAAGTTGTGCTTCACGCAGGGCCGAGTGATGCCAACCGTATCGACCTCCTGGAAGGCATCCATGCCGATCGCCGCGGTGGGTACCTGACCGGTAATCACCACCAATGGAATCGAGTCCATATAGGCGGTGGCGATGCCGGTCACCGCATTGGTAGCGCCAGGGCCGGAGGTCACCAGGGCCACGCCGACCTTACCGGTGGAACGGGAATAGGCGTCCGCCGCATGAACGGCGGCCTGCTCGTGGCGCACCAGAATATGCTTGAATTTATCTTGCTTGTAGATTGCGTCATAGATGTCGAGCACCGCCCCGCCGGGATAGCCGAACACATGTTCGACGCCCTCGGCCGCTAGGCAGCGGACCACGATCTCCGCACCAGTTAATTCAGTATCAGCCATGAATTGCGAAGGATTTATGAATTATTTCAAAGTATAGCAACAGTAGCCGGTACGCCCATTTTGGTCAAGTTTCACGGCCCTTGGCCAAGACATGACGAACCGGCCGCAAACCCCGATAATCCAGCCCATGCACCGTCCCGACTCCATGTCCACCCGCGTCACCGCCGAACAGTGGCGAGCGGCCTGGTCGCTGTTTCCCTATATCTGGCGCTACAAAGGCAGGGTAATCGCCGCTTTTGGCCTGCTTCTGGGTGCCAAACTGGCCAGCGTCACCGTGCCATTGGTGCTGAAGGAAATCGTCGATAGCCTGAGCCAATCTGGCGTGGCGCTCGCGCTGCCGCTCCTGCTGGTCAGCCTCTACGGCCTGCTACGGTTCGGCAACACCGCCCTTAACGAACTGCGCGACGTGCTGTTCGCGCGGGTTATGGAACGCGCCAAACGCGGCGTATTGCAGGACGTTTTCCTGCATCTTCACGCCCAATCCCTGCGCTACCACCTGGAACGGCGCACTGGTGGGCTGGGCGTGGACATCGAACGTGGCGCCCGTTCGGCCGGGATGCTAATCAACATCCTGCTATTCAATATCGCCCCAACCCTGTTGGAAATCCTGATGGTGTCCGCTGTGTTGTTCGTGAAATACGACCCCCGGTTCGGGCTCATCACCCTCGCGACTCTAGCGATCTACATCGCCTTCACCATGCTCATCACCAACTGGCGGCTCCAGCACCGGCGCGCCGCGAACGAAGCCAGCGCCGCCTCAAGCGCCCGGATCGTCGACAGCCTGCTCAACTATGAAACGGTCAAATACTTCAACAACGAGAACTACGAAGCCGACCGGCTCAAGGCCACCCTGAAACAAGTGGAAGATGCCTCGGTGCAAAGCGAGATATCGCTTGCCTGGCTGAACTCCGGGCAATCGGCGATCATCGCTCTGGGCGTCACCGCCATGATGATTCTGGCCACCCACGGTGTGGTCGCCCGGACCATGACCATCGGTGACCTGGTGCTGGTCAACGCCTACCTGCTGCAACTTTTTCTGCCACTCAATTTTCTGGGCGGCATGTACCGGGAAATCCGCAATGCATTGACCGACATGGAACGGCTATTCGGCCTGTTCTCCCAGGCGCCGGAAATCGCCGATGCGCCGAATGCCGCAGCACTCGTCATAACCTCGGCCGAGGTCCGTTTCGAAGCGGTCGATTTCGCCTACGACCCGCGCCGGCCCATCCTGGGCAACGTCAGCTTCGTCGTCCCGGCCGGTCGCAAGGTCGCCATAGTCGGCGCCAGCGGTACCGGCAAGTCCACCCTCGCCCGCCTCTTGTTCCGTTTCTTCGACGTAACCGGCGGCCGTATCCTGATCGACGGTCAGGACATCCGCCAGGTCACCCAGGCCTCGCTGCGCGCCGCCATCGGCATCGTTCCCCAGGACACCGTGCTGTTAAACGACAGTCTATATCACAACATCGCCTACGGCCGGCCCAACGCCAGCCGGGCGAAGGTCCTGGAAGCCGCCCGCGCCGCGCATCTGGACAGCTTCATCGCCAGTCTTCCGGACGGCTACGATAGCGTCGTCGGCGAACGCGGCCTGAAGCTATCCGGCGGTGAAAAGCAGCGCGTCGCCATCGCCCGCACCATCCTGAAAAACCCGCCCATCATGATCTTCGACGAAGCCACCTCCTCGCTCGACTCCGGCACCGAAGTCGCCATCCAGGAAGAACTCGCCCAGATCGCCCGCAACCGCACCACCCTGGTCATCGCCCACCGTCTATCGACCATCGTCGACGCAGACGAAATCCTGGTCCTGGCCGCCGGCCGCATCGCCGAACGCGGCAGTCACGCCGAACTGATGCGGCACAATGGCCACTACGCCGAGATGTGGCGCTTGCAGTTGCGCAAGGAAAATGTTCGGGAGCAATGACATGACCCTATGACGTGGCGTAGGGACGCGATACCTTTATAAATCGAGGCCGACACTAATTATTTTGGTGTTACCTCCCACTCGGCGATGGGACCGGGGACAAGGACAAACAAAGGATGTGGTTCCGGGCTCGATACCGTGCTGAAGTTTGCCAGCCATGAAGGATCGCGAGATCATAGCTTTGCGACAAGATGCGTCCATTCGTACTCGAGTTGCCCCCGAGTGCCCACAATTTGCATGGCACTCGGCCTGGAGAGAATTTTTGTGGCATTGAAATGGTAGCCACGGACGACGGCCTCGGATTGAACTACATGTAGGTAGCTTGCAATCGCTGCCATGGGCGATGGAGAGTCACGGAAACGACGGAGTTGTGGATGATGGGTATACCCGTGCGTATGCCCACCGAGGACAGCCTGTGCCAGAAGCGCCTCGCGCCAGAGTGCTACTAGACCACGAGAATCCAAGTAGCGGGGGTGTAGTGTCCACAAACGCAAGGTGTTGCTCCCTAAACGACCCAAGGTTCAAATCAAGTGGAAGAAAACCGTGGTCCGTAATTGATTCCCTACAAGCAATCGCGGATCATTTCGGGGTGCATTATGCAACGGTTAGCAGAGCGGTTAAGAAGGGGGAAGAGGCATGAGTGGGGCCGGTGCTATATCGCAAGACCTGACCTCTTTTTTTCCCTTTTTTCTTTTTTCGATTTTCGATAATTGGCGATGTCGGTCAGCGAGGTGAAATCGGTTTTATCGTGTGTAATCACCGTAATGGCGGCGCCCTGCATTTCTATCGTGGTTTCCCGGGGCATGGTCAGGCGGCTCAATAGTGGTATCGGCACTGGGCAACCAGAATGGTGTCGTCTTGTACTGCGTAGACCAGCCGGTGCGCTTCGTCGATACGACGAGACCAAAAACCTGCAAGGTTATGCTTGAGCGGTTTCGGCTTGCCGATTCCCTCGAATGGGGAACGCTGGATGTCTCTTAACAGCGTATTGATTCGCTTGAGCGTAGCCCGATCCTTCGCCTGCCAGAACAGGTAATCTTCCCAAGCCTGATCGGAGAATTTAATCGGCATCAGGCAACAGCTCTCTTTGCTGTCCGCCTTGCGCGGCTAACTGCTCAATTGATTCCATGAGCCGCTTCGCATTCTTCGGGCTGCGCATCAGATAGGCCGTTTCCTCCAGCGCATTGAAATCTTGCAGCGACATCATCACGACGGGGTTACCGGCCTGACGGGTAATCAGCACCGGGGCACGGTCATCCGCAACCTTGTTCATGATCTCTGCCAGGTGCTGGCGAGTGTGGCTGTAGGTAATGGCTTCCATGGCTATCTCCTTTAACTTGTACAAAGAATAGTACAAGTATCCGGTAAACTCAACGCTGAATTATGGCGAATTCGCCATAGTTAAGAAAGGCTCAAGTCTCGATTGTTAATGACGACCCCTGCAGATGGCCTATACCGAGAGCAGCGAGGCTGACATGGAGATGACCATGCGGGCGAGAGAACTGACGATGCTGCTGCAGAAGCTGGAGAAACTGACGCCAAGCCAGCGACAGCGGGTGGTAATGGAGCTGACGACGACCGAGCGCAAAGCGACGGCAGCGAACATCATTGAGGCCAACGTCCCACATCACGGTTGCCCGTACTGCCACAGTGAGCACGTCGTCAAGAATGGCATCGTCACTGGTATGCAACGGTTCAAGTGCCGCGGTTGCGGCCGGACGTTCAACCAACGCACTGACCGGCACGCCACTGGCGCATCTGCACTTGCGAGGCAAGTGGCTTGACCAAGCGACTGTGCTGCGCGATGGACTGTCGCTGAAACAGGCCGAGGCACGACTTGGCGTGGCCCACGCGACTGCCTTCCGCTGGCGCCATCGTTTCCTGACCACCCCCAAGTCTCTGATGGCGCAAATTTTGACGGGCGTTGCGGAGGTGGACGAGACCGTGTTCCTGCGCTCCTTCAAGGGGCAGCGCGGCGACTTGGGCCGCAAACCCCGCCACCGGGGTGGCAAGGCAGCCAAGCGCGGCCTGTCCAGAGAACAGGTGCCCGTTTTGGTTGCCAGGGATCGTTCCGGCGCCACCGCTGATTTCATTCTGGTGGTTGACGACAGCGCCCATATCGCGCCGGCGCTCCAGCCGCTCGTGTCCGACGATCTGATCCTCTGTACCGACGGCAGCACCTCCTTGGCGGCGGCGGCCAGAGCACTTGGCATCGAGCATCATGCCGTGAATTTGTCGGCCGGTATCCGTATCGACGGGCCGTGGCATATCCAGCATGTCAACGCGTATCACAGCCGGCTCAAAGCTTGGATGCGTCACTTCCACGGCGTCGCAACCAAGTACCTCGACAGTTACCTCGGCTGGTTCAGGGCCGTCGAGCGGTCGTCCAATAAACGCCTGCAACCCGCATCGTTCCTGGCTCTTGCCGCTACGAGATGCGTGCATCATTAACATTGAATACTTGAGCCTTAAGAAAACACTAATTAAGTCGTCATTCCCGCGCAGAGCCTGCCCCCGCGAAGGCGTGGGGCGGGAATGACGGTTCTAATGGATTATGTGGGCAGCAAGTAGCGCGCGGGGGGCGGCGATGTTGCACAGGTCGTATTGTTGGCCGACGCGCGCCACGGCATAGGCGGCAACTTGCCGGCGTTCGCTTTCATTCAAGCCAAACGGGCGACCGGATGAACAACCTTTAGAAACCCCGTTTACATAAAATTCTTTTAGCTAAAATTAGCCGTAATTAGCCAATTATCAAAAGGACTCACATTGTTTACCACATCCTTAACCGCCCGTCATTGTCTATGCGGGCTTGGCCATTTTCTCGATCTTCGCCCGCCATTCCGCCGGGCCGGTTTCATGCACCGAGCTGCCGTTGCTGTCCACCGCCACGGTCACCGGCATGTCCTGCACGGTGAATTCGTAGATCGCTTCCATCCCCAGATCGGCGAAGGCCAGCACCCTGGCGGCCTTGATCGCCTTGGACACCAGATAGGCCGCGCCGCCGACCGCCATCAGGTAGACGGCCTTATGCCGCTTGATGCTGTCGATTGCGACCGGGCCGCGCTCGGCCTTGCCGACCATACCGATCAGTCCGGTCTTATCCAGCATCAGGTCGGTGAATTTATCCATGCGGGTCGAGGTGGTGGGGCCAGCCGGGCCCATTACTTCGTCGCGCACCGGATCGACCGGGCCGACGTAGTAGATGAAGCGATTGGTGAAATCCACCGGCAGGGGTTCGCCGCGCGCCAACAGGTCGGCGATGCGCTTATGGGCGGCATCGCGGCCGGTGAGCAGCTTGCCGGACAGCAACAGCGTCTCGCCCGGCTTCCAGGTGGCGAGTTCCGCACGGCTGATGGTGTCCAGGTTGACCCGGCGCGAGTCCGCGGTGGGGTG
>JAIMKU010000020.1:21078-33438 GCA_020692235.1 Hydrogenophilus sp. | reverse complement strand
TGAAGAACTGACTCAGGTCAACGACCAGGTCGCGGATCACGGCCAGACGGGGCAGCGGGCGAATCTCGATCGGCTCCTTCAATGCGGCCAGATCGGTGGTGCAGGCCAGCCGGTTGACGCCGTTGATATTGAGGCCGTCCGAGCCGCACACCCCCTCCCGACAAGAGCGCCGAAAGGTCAGGCTTTCGTCGACCTGTTCCTTAATGGCGATAAGGGCATCGAGCACCTTCTTGCCCCGCGGATCGAATGCGATCTCGTAGTCATGCATATGCGGCGCGGCGCCAGATTCCGGGTTGTAGCGATAGATGCTAAAGCGCATCAGTAGGTCCTCACCGTCGGCTGCAAGGTCGCCAGCGTGAGTGGCTTCAACCGTACCGGCTTGTAGTCCAGTCGATCGTCTCCGCGCGAATAAAGCGTATGGCGAAGCCAGTGGTCGTCGTCGCGCAGCGGGTAATCCTCGCGGGAATGCGCGCCCCGGCTCTCGGTCCGGGCCAGTGCCGAAACCAGGGTGGCGCGGGCGACCGGCAACAGATTTTCCATCTCCAGTGCCTCCAGACGGGCGGTGTTGAACACCTTGCCGCGATCCTCGATCACGGCGTCGGCCAGCCGCGCCTCGACCTGGCCAAGCTGGTCGATGCCCGCCCGTAGCAGGTCTTCACGCCGGTAAACCCCGCAATGGGCCTGCAATATGCGTTGCATCTCGGCGCGCAACGGAGCGACCCGTTCGCCGCCATGCTGCCTATCCCAGCGGGGCCAGACGGCCCAGGGCGGCATCGGCCGCGTTGGCCGGCAAGGTGCGCGGAATGGGGTTTTCACGCAGGTATTCGATGGCGTGATTGCCGGCGGCACGGCCGAACACGACCAGATCGAGCAACGAATTGCCGCCCAGCCGGTTGGCACCATGCACCGAGACGCAGGCGCATTCGCCGACCGCGTATAGACCGGGCGCCGCCTCTTCCGGGCCGTAGCGCTCCGGCACCACCACCTGGCCGTGCAGATTGGTCGGGATGCCGCCCATCATGTAGTGCGCGGTCGGGGTGACCGGAATCGGCGCCAGGCAGGGGTCCACCCCGGCGAACTGCATGGCCAGCTCGCGGATGCCCGGCAAGCGGGTCTTGATCTTGTCGGCGCCGATGTGGTCGATCTTGAGATAAACGAAATCGCCACGCGGCCCGCAGCCGCGTCCGGCCATGATCTCCTGGGCGATGGCGCGCGAAACCACGTCGCGCGAAGCGAGGTCCTTGGCGTTGGCGGCATAGCGCGGCATGAAACGCTCGCCATCCTTGTTCAGCAGATAACCGCCTTCGCCGCGCACGCCTTCGGTAATGAGCGAGCCAATCTCCGGTATGCCGGTCGGGTGAAACTGCCAGAACTCCATATCTTCCAGCGGCAGGCCGGCGCGCAGCGCCATGCCCAGGCCATCGCCGCTGTTGATATGGGCATTGGTGGAATGACGGAAGATGCGCCCGGCGCCGCCAGTGGCCAGCAAGGTCACCCGCGACTCGAACAACATGGGTTCGCCGGACTCGATCTCCAGGGCGACGATGCCGAGCACATAACCCTCGGCATCGCGAACCAGATCGAGGGCAAAAAATTCCTCGAAGAACTGGGTCCGGGCAGCGATGTTGCGCTGATACAGGGTATGCAGCAGGGCGTGGCCGGTGCGGTCGGCGGCGGCGCAGGTGCGGACCGCCTGTTCGCCGCCAAAGTGTTTGGACTGGCCGCCGAATGGTCGCTGATAAATCTTGCCGTTATCCAGCCTGGAAAACGGTAGCCCCATGTGCTCCAGCTCATACACCGCGGTCGGCGCATTGCGGCACATGAACTCGATGGCGTCCTGGTCGCCCAGATAGTCCGAGCCCTTGACCGTATCGTACATATGCCAGCGCCAGTCGTCCTCGGACACGTTGCCGAGCGCGGCAGTGATGCCGCCCTAGGCGGAAACGGTGTGCGAACGGGTCGGGAAGACCTTGGACAGCACTGCCACCTTGAGGTCTGCCTAGGCCATTTGCAGTGCGGCGCGCAACCCTGCCCCGCCGCCGCCGACAATGACCGCATCGAAGGTACGTTTGGTAATCACTTGACACCCCAAAGTATGTCGGCGGTCCAGATCAAACAGCCCAGATACAGCACCGCGAACATAAACAACAGCGGCAAACGCATGGCGATGGGATGGACATAGTCGATGAGAATCTCGCGCAGACCGATCCAGGCGTGGACCAGCAAGACGGCGATAAACAACAGGCAGGCCGCCTTGGCGCCGAGGGGGACGAATAGGCCATGCCAGGCGGCATAATCCAGTGCTCCGGCGAGACCGGCATAGACCAGAAAACCGATCAGATAGAGCGCCATAACCAGGGCGCCGACCCTTTGCGTCAACCAAAGGTTCAGGCCGCGATGGGCGCCACCGACGTGCCTCACGCCGCCAGCCTCAAGCCAACCAGCGCGGTCAATAACAACACGGCCGCCAGCGTAACCCATGCAGTGAAGCGAGCCGGCGCCTTGGTCTCGCCCCAACCGAGGTCGAAACCAAGGTGGCGCAGACCGGCCAGAAAATGATGGCCAAAGGCCCACACCAAAGCGATCGCCACCAGCACTCCGCTCAAGCCGCCAACCAGCCCCAGAACCCGCTCAAAATCGGCCGCCGAGCGTAGGCTGAGCATGAAAATATAGAGCAACGCAGGCACGGCCACCGCCAATAACGCGCCGCTCAGCCGATGCAGGATGGAAACGAGGCCGCCGATGGGCAGGCGGATACGGATCAGGTTGAGAAAGTAGGGGCGCGTCTTGGGCACGGTTCGATCGAAAGTGATGGCCGATGGCGAATCAGTCTACCCTGGCCGCTGCAGCAACCGCCCTCGGCACCCACTCGGCCAGGCGTGGGTCGAACGGCTTGGGCAAGATATAGTCACGGCCAAATTCCAGATGGTCCAGGTCATGAAGCACCAATACCGCCTCCGGCACCGGCTCCCGAGCCAGTGCCGCCAGGGCCTTTGAGGCGGCAATCATCATCGGCTGGGTGATGGCCTTGGCACGGGCATCGAAGGCCCCTCTGAAGATATACGGAAAGCCCAGGACGTTGTTCACCTGGTTTGGGTAGTCGGAGCGGCCGGTGGCCATCAAGGCGTCGTCGCGCGCCGCCTTCACCGTTGCCGGGTCGATCTCCAGGTCCGGATTGGCCATGGCAAACAGTATGGGCCGCTCGGCCATGCTCTTGGCCATCTCGGCGCTGACCAGATTGGGCCCCGACACGCCGATGAACACATCGGCGCCGACCATCGCCTCGGCCAGGGTACGCAATTCGGTCGTCTTGGCGAACTCCTGCTTGTGGGCGTTCAGATCGCTGCGGCCGGCATGGATTACGCCTTTGGAGTCGACCACGGTCATATTGGCCTTGTTGCCGCCCATGGCGATCAACAACCGCATACAGGAAAGTCCCGCCGCGCCGGCGCCCAGGCAGGTGAGCTTGATCTCGTCCAGCTTCTTGCCCTGCACCTCCAGTGCATTGAGCAGACCGGCGCACATGACCACGGCGGTGCCGTGCTGGTCGTCATGGAAGACCGGGATGTCCAGCCGCGCCTTGAGTGCCTGTTCGATCTTGAAACAATGCGGCGCAGCGATGTATTCCAGGTTGATGCCGCCAAAGGTGGGAGCGATATTGACCACGGTCTCGATGAAGCTGGCGACGCTGGGCGCATCGACCTCGATGTCGAACACGTCGATGCCGGCGAAGCGTTTGAACAACAGGCCCTTGCCCTCCATCACCGGCTTGGCGGCGAGCGGCCCCAGATTGCCCAAGCCAAGTATGGCGGTGCCGTCAGTAACGACCGCGACCAGATTGCCCTTATTGGTATAACGATAGGCATTAGCCGGGTCCTCGACAATGGCCCGCACCGGTTCGGCAACGCCGGGCGTGTAGGCCAAGGACAAATCCTCCGGCGTCTCGCAGGATTTGGAGGACACCACCGAGACCTTGCCGGGGTGGGGAAACTGGTGATAGACGAGGGCTCTTTGCTTCAGGTCGGGTATATTCGGTATCGGTAACGGTCAAACCCGGATTATCCTAGAAACGGCGGTTGGACGGGGTGGAGTGTGCGATTTTTACCGCGCTGGCGGTGTTATAACTCCTTGGAACCGCCATGGCAAACCAAAAGCGCCCGCAACGAAGCGGGCGCTTTGGGTCGGTAACGAGCGAAATCAGACCGCTTCGAGCACGTTTTCGAACACGAACCGGCCATCCTGCACATCGACCCGGATCAGGTCCTTGGCCGCGAACCGGCCAGAGAGGATTTCCTTGGCCAGCGGGTTTTCCAGTTCCTGCTGGATCGCGCGTTTCAAGGGGCGCGCGCCGTAGACCGGGTCGAAGCCGGCCTTGGCCAGTTCAGCCAGGGCATCGTCGCTGACTTCCAGTTTCATCTCCATCTGGGCCAGGCGTTTTTCCAGGTACTGCAACTGGATGCGGGCGATGCGGGCGATATGACGCTCGTCCAGGCTGTGGAACACCACGACTTCATCGAGCCGGTTGATGAACTCCGGCCGGAAGTAGCTCTTCACCTCGGCCATCACCGCCAGCTTGATGACCTGGTAGTCGTCGCCGGCCATCTGCTGGATCATCTGGCTGCCCAGATTGCTGGTCATGACGATTACGGTGTTGCTGAAATCCACGGTGCGGCCCTGGCCGTCGGTGAGGCGGCCGTCGTCGAGCACTTGCAGGAGAACGTTGAAGACATCCGGGTGGGCCTTCTCGACCTCGTCCATCAGGATCACGCTATACGGTTTCCGGCGCACCGCCTCGGTCAGGTAACCGCCCTCCTCGTAGCCGACATAGCCGGGCGGCGCACCGATCAGGCGGGCAACCGAATGTTTCTCCATGAACTCGGACATATCGAGGCGGATGATGTGTTCCTGGCTGTCAAACAGGAACTCGGCCAGTGCCTTGCATAGCTCGGTCTTGCCGACCCCGGTGGGGCCGAGGAACAGGAAGGAGCCATAGGGCCGGCTGGGGTCGGACAACCCGGCGCGCGAACGCCGGATGGCGTCCGCGACCACCCGCACCGCCTCGTCCTGACCGACCACGCGCTGGTGGATGCGGTCTTCCATTTGCAACAGCTTGTCGCGCTCGCCCTGCATCATCTTGGCCACCGGGATGCCGGTGGCGCTGGACACCACCTCGGCGATCTCCTCGGCGCCAACCTCGCGGCGCAGCAGCTTGAATTCACGCTTGCCCTCGCCGGCCGCCTCGGCCTGTTTCATCTCGGCTTCGAGCTTCGGCAGCTTGCCGTATTGAATCTCGGCTACCTTGTCGAGCAGGCCCTTGCGTTGCAGGTCGGCCATCTCGACCCGCAGTTGGTCGATCTCTTCCTTGATGTGGGCGGAGCCCTGCACCACCGCCTTCTCGGCCTTCCAGACCTCGTCCAGGTCGGCGTATTCCTTTTCCAGCTTGCGGATTTCGTCCTCGATCAGCGACAGGCGCTTCTTCGAGGCCTCGTCCTTCTCGCGCTTCACCGCCTCGCGTTCGATCTTCAACTGGATCAGGTGGCGGTCGAGTTTGTCCATCACCTCCGGCTTGGAGTCGATCTCCATCTTGATCCGGCTGGCCGCCTCGTCGATCAGGTCGATGGCCTTGTCGGGCAGAAAGTGGTCGGTGATGTAGCGGTGGGAGAGTTCAGCCGCCGCGACGATCGCCGGGTCGGTGATCTCAACGCCATGGTGGACCTCGTACTTCTCCTGCAAGCCACGCAGGATGGCGATGGTCGCCTCCACCGTCGGCTCGTCCACCAGCACCCTCTGGAAGCGCCGTTCCAGGGCGGCGTCCTTCTCGATGTACTTGCGGTATTCGTCCAGCGTGGTGGCGCCGATGCAATGCAACTCGCCGCGCGCCAGGGCGGGCTTGAGCATGTTGCCGGCGTCCATGGCGCCCTCCGCCTTGCCGGCACCGACCATGGTGTGCAGCTCGTCGATGAACAGGATGATGCGGCCCTGGTCCTGGGCGACTTCCTTCAAAACCGATTTCAGTCGTTCCTCAAACTCGCCGCGATACTTGGCCCCGGCCAACAGGCCAGCCATATCCAGCACCAGCACCCGCTTGCCTTTCAGCGTCACCGGCACCTCGTCGTTGACGATCCGCTGGGCCAGGCCCTCGACGATGGCGGTCTTGCCCACACCCGGCTCGCCGATCAGCACCGGGTTGTTCTTGGTGCGCCGTTGCAGCACCTGGATGGCGCGGCGAATCTCGTCGTCGCGGCCGATCACCGGGTCGAGCTTGCCCTGGCGGGCACGGTCGGTCAGGTCAAGGGTGTATTTCGACAGGGCCTGGCGCTGGCCTTCCGACTCCTGCGAGTTGACCCCCTCGCTGCCACGCACGGCGTCGATGGCGGCGCTGAGGTTCTGCGCGGTGGCGCCGTGCTCCTTGAGCAGGCGACCGGCCTCGCCCTTGTCCTCCAGGCAGGCCAGCAAAAAAAGCTCACTGGCGATGTAGGCGTCGCCGCGTTTTTGCGCCGCCTTGTCGGTGAGGTTGAAAATCTTGTCCAGGTCGCGCGAGATGCTGACCTCGCCGCCGTGGCCTTCCACCTTGGGCAGGCGGTCCAAGGCCTGCTGGATACCGGTCAACAGGGCCGGCACCCGCGTCCCGGCACGTTGCAGGATGGCCTTGGCGGAGCCGTCGTCCTGGTTGATGAGGGCCGCCAGCACATGCAGCGGCTCGATATATGGGTTGTCATTGCCCACCGCCAGGCTCTGGGCCTCCTGGATGGCGGACTGAAACGGCGTGGTCAGTTTGTCAAAGCGCATAGCAAACTCCAAAGGTTACTTGACCCGGAGATGGGGGGGAAGACCGTAAATTTCAACCGCGGTAAAATAACGACGCGGGCCAAGGAGACATCGATGCAGTTAGAGAAAACCCTTATCAACACCAATATAGACGCTGCTCTCGCCGAGGACCTCGGCGTTCGCTGGGCAGAAGATTTGAATACCGACCTGAGCGCCCGACTGATTCCGGAAACCGCCACGGCGCGCGCCCAGGTGATTACCCGCGAGGACGCGGTATTGGCCGGCCAGCCCTGGTTCGACGCGGTGTTCAAGCGGTTCGACCCGAATGTCGAGCTGCACTGGCTGACCGCGGATGGCGAGGTCATCGTCGCCGGCCAGACGCTATGCGTTATCGTGGGCCAGGCCCGCGCCTTGCTCAGCGCCGAACGAGCGGCCCTCAACTTCTTGCAGACCCTGTCCGGCGTAGCCACCAAGACCCGCCGCCATATCGCCGCCGTGGCCAACACCAAGGCCCGCATCTACGACACCCGCAAGACCATCCCCGGCCTGCGCGCGGCGCTTAAATACGCGGTGCGTTGCGGCGGCGGCGAGAATCAGCGCATAGGTCTGTACGACGCCATACTCATCAAGGAAAACCACATCGCCGCTGGCGGCGGCATCGCTCCCGCGCTGAAACAGGCGGCCAGGATCGCGCCGCCCGGCGTCAGTGTACAAATCGAAGTGGAAAACCTGGCGCAATTGGCCGAGGCACTGAACGCCGGCGCCAAACTGATCTTGCTCGATAATTTTGCCTTGGCGGCGCTGCGCGAGGCTGTGCTATTCACCGCCGGCCGCGCTCAACTGGAGGCCTCCGGCGGTATCACCCTGGATAGCGTCCGGGCGGTCGCCGAAACCGGCATCGAGCGCATCTCCATCGGTGGTCTGACAAAAAACGTGCGGGCAGTCGACTTATCGATGCGTCTCGTAACCCAGGACAGCGCTGGATAAACCCCAGACCCGTGGGAGCGTACAAGCCCACTCCCACGACGGCTGCACCAGGGTCAGTACCCTGGTCGTTTACTTCATATCCTTCATGCCGGCGCCGCATTTGCCGTTCTTGGCCTTGCTTGCAGTAGTGTCGCCGCCAGTAGCCTCGGCTGCGGCCATACCTGCGCCGCACTTAGCCTCCATCGCCTTGTTGTCGGCGGCGGCCACCATATAACCGCTACTCAGGTTTTGCATGGCGAATGGATTGCCCGCCGCATGGGCGATGCCGGCGATACCAAGTGCCGCGGTCAGGGCGAAAGTCAGGGTGGTTCTGCGTGTGTTTATGTCGATCTCCTAAGGTAAATTCCAAGTTATGCCCCGATGGGCGGCTAATGATGATTATTTCGATCATCCGCCGGTTAGTCGGCGTGAGCACCGATTACTGACAACCTTTTTTGAAATCTACTACAATGAACCGGTGCGCCAGCAAAAGTTGCATGAATACGCCGTTCAAGATCATCACCTTATAGTCTGGCTTGTCGCTCCAGCGGATGATCGCGGTAGGGGTGACGGCCACGCAATGCGGCGTACAGCGCCAGGCCGAAATAGGCGGGCAGGAATAGCGGCCCGAGCCGTTCATATTGGCGGACATGCTGGTGTTCATGGTCGCGCCAGTGATCGAGCGCATCGGCATGGCGGGCCAGGATGACGTGTCCCAGGGTGATGGCCTCAATGTTGTGGCCCAGGAGTCGGGGTAGCCAGCCGCCGGTGCTCTCCAACACACCGCACCGCCACTGCCGGCGACTGCCGCCCACCGCGAGCAGCAGGCCGATCAGGCTATTGGGCGAGGTCCATAGATAGGCCAGCAGTCGGATCAAGCGGCCACCCTTGGATAGGCGGCATGACCGCCTTGCAGGAAGACCGCGAATGGCCGGCCTTCGGTCCGCCAGTAATGTGCGGCGTCGGCCAGGATGGCGAGTAGCACGCCCCAGTCGTCGGGGGCTGCGGTCTCCGGTACGGCCGCGTCGTCGATCAGCAGCGCGACGGCGCCTTCATGCCAGGACAGGTCGGTCAGGCAGTCTGCCAGCGCGTCCCAGTTATGGCCGAACCAATCGGGAAAGGCGAACGCCTCGGCGAAGGTCTTGAGCAGCGCCGCTTTGCCGGTCAACTGCCGTCCGGCAACCTTTATCGCAGCGGGTAGCGCCATGCCCTCCGCCAGACGGTACAGACCGTTAGCTGCGGGCTGACCGAGTATCTTGGCCAAGGGAATAGGTCGGTTCATTCCTTGATTCTCCAGAAGGTCCGGTAATGATCCTGGGTGTAGTAATACTCACCCGGCGGCCCGGCGATAATCCGTCGCGCCCCCCGGTCGCGGGCACCAGGCGTCGGCACGGTGTATTCATGGTAGTAGCCGCGCGGCTTGGGCGGCAGCCGGTTCTCGCGGTTCTGAAACACGATGCCGTCGCGGCCATACGGGAACGGTCCGCCACGCTTGATCCGGTCCAGGGTTTGCCGCGCCTCGGGCGGCAGGCCGGCGAGGTGGGCGCTGCTGCCGGGTGGCTTACGCGGATGGTTCCAGAAGGACTGTGCGGCCGTCGTGCCCAGCAGTCCCAGCAGGGCGACCAGGATCAGGTGGGTTAGCCAATTAGGTGTCATCGGTCGTTGGCGTTGGCGGTGATGACCGCTTTGACGGCCTCGACATCGACATCGAGTACTTCGTAGCGCTGCGGCAGGGTTTCCAGGTCCGCCAGGCCGGCCGGGCGTTCCGGCTTGCGCCCCAGGGCCTCGACGATGGCGTCCTCAAACTTGGCCGGCAGCGCGGTTTCCAGGCAGACCAGCGGGATGCCGGCCTGGCGATGTTCCAGACCGACCTTCAGACCGTCGGCAGTGTGGGGATCGATCATGACGCCAAACCGTTGCCAGGTCATCCGGATGGTGGCCATGCGGTCAGCGTGGCGACTCTTGCCGGACGCCATGGCGTATTCGGCGACCCGTTCGAACAGGCCGTGCTGCTTGAGATCGAAGGCGGCGCCCCGGTCCACCGCGCTCCATAACTCGCGTACCTTGCCGGCGTCGCGACCGGTCAGGTCGAATATGAAACGCTCAAAATTGGAGGCCTTGGAGATGTCCATCGACGGGCTGGATGTGTGGCTAGTCTCGGCGGCACTGCGCGGTCGGTAGACACCAGTCTGAAAAAATTCATCGAGCACGTCGTTCTCGTTGCTGGCGACGATCAGCTTGTCAATGGGCAGGCCCATCTGGCGGGCGATGTGGCCGGCGCAGATGTTGCCGAAGTTGCCCGAGGGCACCGAGAAGGCAACCTTCTGGTCATTTGCTCCAGTGACCGCGAAATAGGCCTTGAAGTAGTAGATTGTCTGGGCGGCGACCCGTGCCCAATTGATCGAGTTGACCGCGCCGATGCTGTAGCGGCGCTTGAATTCGAGGTCGTTGGAGACCGCCTTGACCATGTCCTGGCAGTCGTCAAACACGCCGCGCACCACCAGGTTGTGGATATTGGCGTCTTGCAGGCTATACATCTGGGCCTGCTGGAAGCGGGTCATGCCCTCCAGCGGAGAGAGCATGAATACCCGCACGTTGTTCTTGCCGCGCATGGCATATTCAGCCGCTGAGCCGGTATCGCCCGAGGTCGCACCGAGGATGTTGATGTCCTGACCGGTCTTCTCCAGCGCGTACTCGAACAGGTTGCCGAGCAGTTGCATGGCCATGTCCTTGAAGGCCAGGGTCGGGCCGTTGGCCAGCTCCAGTAGATAGAGGCCGTCTTCCAGTTTGCGCACCGGCGCGATCAGTTCAAAATCAGAATCGGGTCGGCCGTGGCAATACGTAGCGGCGGTATAGGTCCGGTCAATCAAGGTCTTGAGGTCGGTGACCGGGATGTCGTCGGCCAGACGGGTCAGCACGGTCAAGGCCAGCTCGCGGTAGTCCATGGTGCGCATCACCGCCAGGTCGTCGGCGCTGAACCGGGGATAGGTCCCGGGCAGGTACAGGCCGCCATCGGGGGCCAGGCCGCCGAGCAGGATTTGCGAGAAGGTTTGCCTGGGGGCGTTACCCCGGGTGCTGATGTAGTTCATGAAACCACCTTCGATTTCGTCATTCCCGCGCAGGCGGGAATCCAGTTAGTTGCTCGAAAAAACGACTGGATTTCCACTTTCAGGGGAACGACCGGTTCAGCCGTTCAACTCTTCCATCCGGATGCGCGTCACCTTGCCGCTGATGCTGGCCAGGCCTTCGATCTTGGCGATGGCGGCGTTGACATCGCGTTCCAGTGCCACATGGGTCAGGATGACCACGTCGGTCTGGGCCTCGCCCTCGGCCGGCTCCTTCTGCAGCATGGCATCGATGGAGATCGACAGGTCGGCCAGTATCCGGGTGATGTCGGCCAACACGCCAGGCTTGTCGATGGCGGACAGGCGCAGGTAGTAGGCGGTCTCGACCTCGTCCATCGACAGAATAGGCAGATCGGACAAGCGATCCGGCTGGAAGGCCAGGTGGGGCACCCTGCTTTTCGGGTCGGCGGTAGCGAGGCGAGTTACATCGACCAGATCGGCGATCACCGCCGAGGCAGTCGGTTCGGCCCCGGCGCCCTTGCCGTAATACAGCGTGGCACCGACCGCGTCGCCCCAGACCAGCACTGCGTTCATGGCGCCCTCGACGTTGGCGATCAGGCGCTTGGTCGGGATCAGGGTCGGATGGACGCGCAGTTCGATGCCGTTTTCCTTGTGCTTGGCGATGCCCAGCAGCTTGATCCGGTAGCCCAACTGCTCGGCGTACTTGATGTCCACGGCGTCGAGTTTGGCGATGCCCTCGATATAGGCCTTGTCGAACTGCATCGGAATGCCAAAGGCGATGGCCGACATGATGGTGGCCTTGTGGGCGGCATCGACGCCTTCAATGTCAAAGGTCGGATCGGCCTCGGCGTAGCCCAGGCGCTGGGCCTCCCGCAACACGTCGGCGAAGGCCAGGCCCTTGTCGCGCATCTCGGACAGGATGAAATTGGTGGTGCCGTTGATGATGCCGGCCAGCCACTGGATGCGGTTGGCCGAGAGGCCCTCGCGCAGGGCCTTGATGATCGGGATACCACCGGCGACGGCCGCCTCGAAGGTCACCATGACGCCCTTTTTCTGGGCGGCGGCGAAAATTTCGTTACCATGCACGGCGAGCAACGCCTTGTTGGCGGTGACCACATGCTTACCGTTTTCGATGGCCTTGAGCACCAGGTCGCGGGCCACGGTGTAACCGCCGATCAACTCGACCACGATGTCGATGTCGGGGTCGTTGACCACGGCAAAGGCATCGTCAACGACCTTGACCGTGCCGCCAGTCAGGTTGCGGGCATGGTCAAGGTTGCGGTCGGCAACCTGGCTGATACGGATGGCCCGGCCGGCGCGGCGGCTGATTTCTTCTTCGTTGCGCTTCAGTACCGTCCAGACGCCGCCGCCGACGGTGCCGATGCCTAGCAGGCCTACGTTAATGGGTTTCATCATCTTTAATCTTCAGTAAATATCGAGTCAGGTCGAGTGCCGCTTGCGGTAGTTGGCCAGGAATCGTTCCATGTACTGGAAGGCCTCGCGCAGCACCTCTTTATGGGGCAGGAAGACCACCCGGAAA
>JAIMKU010000020.1:0-21068 GCA_020692235.1 Hydrogenophilus sp. | reverse complement strand
GGGGCCAGTTGAAGCCGCTGCCCTGGACCACCAGCACCTTTTCCTCTTCCAGCATTTCCAGGATGAACTGCTGGTCGTCCTGGATCGGGTAGACCTTGGGGTCCAGCCGTGGGAACAGGTACAGGGCTGCCTTGGGTTTGACGCAGGATACGCCGGGGATGGCGTTGAGCATCTCCCAGGCCAGATCGCGCTGGCGGGTGAGGCGGCCGTCCGGCGCCACCAATTCGTTGATGCTTTGATAGCCGCCCAGGGCGGTCTGGATCGCAAATTGGGCCGGCACATTGGCGCACAGGCGCATCGAGGCCAGCATGGTCAGGCCTTCGATGAAGTCCTGGGCATGACGCTTCTCACCCGACAGCACCACCCAGCCAGTGCGGTAACCGCAGGAACGGTAATTCTTGGACAGACCGTTGTAGGTCAAAATCAGCAGGTCGTCGGCCAATGAGGCCATCGGTGTGTGCTGGGCGCCGTCATAGAGCATCTTGTCGTAGATCTCGTCGGCGCAGATCACCAGTTGGTGTTCACGGGCAATCTCGATCAATTCCTTGAGTAGGTCGTCCGGGTACAGCGCGCCGGTCGGATTGTTCGGGTTGATGATGACGATGGCCTTGGTCTTGGCCGTGATCTTGGCCCGGATGTCATCCAGGTCGGGCAGCCAGCCGGTGCCCTCGTCGCACAGGTAATGGCGCGGCGTGCCACCGGCCAGGGTGACGCCGGCGGTCCACAACGGGTAATCCGGCGCCGGCAGCAGCACCTCGTCACCGATGTCGAGCAGGGCCTGCATGGTCATCACGATCAATTCGGAGACGCCGTTACCAATGTAGATGTCCTCGATCTGCACGCCCTTGATGCCGATCCGCTGGGTCTCGTGCATGATCGCCTTGCGGGCCGCGAACAGGCCCTTGGAATCGCAGTAGCCAGCCGCGTCGGGCAGGTTACGGATGACGTCCTGAACGATCTCCTCCGGGGCATCAAAGCCGAACGGCGCCAGGTTGCCGATGTTCAACTTGAGGATGCGATGGCCCTCCTCCTCCAACTGCTTGGCGCGAGCCATGACTGGTCCGCGGATGTCATAGCAGACGTTGGCGAGCTTGGCGGACTTCTTCAGTGGGCGCATATGGAGCTTTTTGACTCGTTTGGCGGGGCTCATGTCATGTCTTCCAGATGGTGTGGCTGGCAAAAAATGGAGCGGCTCATCGGCAATTCGGACATGGTCGTGCGCTATGCTAGTGGAAGCGTTTAATTTTACCCGACCCCCCATGAAACTGCATCTTTCCCACGCCCCTGGGCTAAATCTGATCTCCGCTTACGGGGATGACTATGTCCAGATCAATGGCCAACGCCATCGCAGCAGTCTGATCGTGCTGCCGGAAATGGTTTTGCCGGATTGGCCGGTGACCGCCTTCGAACAACTGACGCCGACACATTTCAGTCAACTGGCCGATCTGCGGCCAGAGTTGGTACTGCTCGGCGTCGGCAACCGCCACCGGTTCCCTCATCCCTCGCTCTACCAGGCCCTGATTACAGCAGGAATCGGTCTGGAACACATGACTACCGGGGCGGCCTGCCGAACCTACAACATCCTCGCGGCCGAAGGCCGCAGGGTCGCCGCCGCGTTGATTGTCGGCTAATCCAGATCGCCGGTCGCGCGCAGACTCTCTTCGTCCTTGATCCAGATGTGGTTCTCTTTTACCTCGATGTAACCAAGGCTGGAAAGCTTGTGCAGCAGCCGCGACAGGGTCTCCGGCTTGACCCCGATGCGCGAGGCGATGACCTGTTTAGGCGCCTCAAGATCGACCACCGTGCGGTTGGCGGCGTCCGGCTCTGAATGGTCAAGTAGATATTGCAGCAGCCGGTCTGCACCCTTCATCAGGGTGCAGACCGTCGATCTCGTCGACCAGTTTATGCAGCTTTGCGCTCATGCCGGCCATGAGCTTGAAACAACGGCTGGCATCCTGGGCCAGCCAGGCCCGGAAGCTGGTGCCATCGACGGCGATCAGGCGCGAGTCGACTTGCGCCGCCGCGTTGACCGGGAAGTGCCCGCCCATGAACAAGGCCACTTCGGCGAAGAACCGTCCGGGACCAACCAGCTCGATAACCTTCTCGTCGCCCTGGGGAGAACTGCGGAATAGCCGGATCAGACCATCGGCGACCCAATAGAAGGCCTCCACCGAATCGCCCTGGGCAAACAACAACTGGCCGGCCTGCACCTCCAGCGACGCGGCATGCGACATCGCCTCCAGATACTGCTCGCCCGCCAAACCGGAGAATAGATAGTTGCGGCGTAGGGCCTGCAAATCCTGGGGCAGGATGTTCTTATTCATAGCGGCATAACCTCGGAAAATCGGTGGATTGCCAAAAACTCGGCGGTGTCCTTGGCGGGTAATCGGCTATCGGGCTGACGGATGGCCAGTAAATGGCGAATGCCATAGGCCGCCGCTGAACGTAACACCGGCAGGCTGTCGTCAACCAGCAGCGTGCGTGCGGGGTCAAATGGTTCCACTTGTCTCAGCACCGCCCAGAACGCCTTGTCTTCCTTGGCGATAGCGAAACTATGCGCTGAATGGATGGCGTCAAAATATACCTCCAGGCCGGTTTGCCGCAGCTTCAGGGCAAGACTTGCGCGATGGGCGTTGGTGACCAACGCCAGGCGCTTGCCAGCCATTCGGACCTGGCTCAGGAATTCGGTCACTCCGGGATGCACCTGGATCAAATGGCCGAGTTCTTCCTTGAGTTGGGCAATATCCAGGTTGAGCGCCTCGGTCCAGTAGTCCAGACAATACCAATCCAGCGTCCCGGCCTTGGCATCATAGCGGCGGAAGCACTCGGCATGCGCCTCGGCCGGGGACAGACCATGGCGCTCGGCATATTTTGCGGGCACATGAACCTGCCAGAAATGGTTGTCGAAATAAAGGTCCAGAAGGGTGCCGTCCATGTCCAGAAAAACGCTGTCGATCTCGCGCCAGGGCAAGACGGGTGGCACTCTCAAAACAACCCTTCCTTGGCAACGCCTTTGCGGCACAGGATACGGCGCAAGGTCTGCAAGCCTTCCAACTGTACCTGCCGGACCCGCTCGCGGGTAACGCCCATCTGCTCGGCCAACACTTCCAGGGTGGCAATGCCTTGCTCGTTGAGACCGAAGCGCCGCTCGATCACCCAGCGGTGCTTCTCGGGCAACTCGTTCAGCCATTCGTGTATGTACTGCTCGACCTCGAAGGCTTGCAGCATGTCCTCCGGCATTTCCGAGTTCTCGTCGGCGATGGCCTCGCCGATCGACAGGCTGGGATCGATGTCCAGCGGCGCGTCGAGCGAGGCCATGTGGTCGTTCATGCGCATGAGTCGGCGGACCTCGGCCACCGGTTTGTCGGTCAACGCCGCAATCTCCTCGGGACCGGCATCAGGTACGCCGTGGGACTCCAGATGGCGCTGGGCGCGCAGGTAGATATTCATTTCCTTGATGATATGCACCGGTAGTCGGATGGTGCGGGACTGATTCATGATCGCCCGCTCGATGTTCTGCCGTATCCACCAGGTGGCATACGTTGAGAAGCGGAAGCCGCGCTCCGGCTCGAACTTGTCCAGCGCGTGCATCAGACCCAGGTTGCCCTCCTCGATCAGGTCGAGCAGGGTGAGACCACGGTTGGCATAGTGCTTGGCGATATTCACCACCAGCCGCAGGTTGTGTTCGATCATGCTCTGCCGGGCAGCAAAATCGCCCTGGCGCACCCGCTGAGTCAGGTCCCGTTCTTCAGCCGGGGTCAGCAGCGACTCGCGGCCGATCTCGTTCAGATAAAGCTGGGTAACGTCATGGGTCTCGTCAATGGCGCGATCCAACTCGCCAACTGGCCCCGCAGCTTCGGGCGACTCGTTCCCGGACGGCGCTACCAGTTCGTCGGGTTCCACGAATTCATCTTCCTGCATCGTCGCGTCCTCAATCCGGCGCACCGGACAAATACGTCATAGGGTCAACGGGCTTGCCATATTCCCGTATCTCGAAATGCAGCTTCACTCGCTCGGCATCGCTATCGCCCATCGTGGCGATGGGCTGTCCCAGCCTCACGGTCTGTCCTTCTGCGACCAGCACCCGGTCATTGTGACCGTATGCGGACAGTAGAATATTACTATGTTTGACAATAACCAACTTGCCATAACCGCGCAGGCCCGCGCCGACATAGATCACCCGGCCCGGCGCAGCGGCCAGCACCGGGCTGTTTTGTTGACCCGCGATGTCGATGCCTTTCGTCCCGGCGCGACCGCCGAACCCGGCGACCACCCGGCCTTTGGCCGGCCAAACCCAGTCGGAGGGCGCCTCGTCGGCCAGATCCTCGGCCGCGCTCGCCGGCGGCGCGGGTTTGACCACCGGCGCCACAGAATTTGTCGCCGGCAGCGCCGGATTTGCGGCGGGCGACGGGTCGGCCGGCGGCCTTTCGCGCGGTGGTGTCAGGCGCAGGCTATCGCCGACGCGAATCTTGGCCGGGTCGGCCAAGCCGTTCCATTGCGCCAGTTGACGGTAATCCAGGCCGTGATCGAAGGCGATCCGGAATAGGTTATCGCCTTGCTGGACCACCACCCAATCGACCGCCGGCCGCGCCGTATGCCGAACCGAATGACCGCCATGGCGGGCTGCGTCGCGGATCGGCGCGGCCGGCTGACTGAAGGAGCAGCCCTGCAAACTCGCCAGGCACAGCAGCAGCACACCAACGCCACGCATCAAGCCACGCCCGGCAACAGCGGCACAAACTTCACCGCCTCCATATCGCGTTCCGAGTAGCCTTTTGCCATGGCCTCGACCACCATCAGGTGTTGCACCTCACCCCGTCCCACCGGCGCCACCAGCCGGCCACCGGGTTTCAACTGGGCCTTCAGTTCGTCCGGAATAAAGGGCATGGCCGCCGCCACCACGATGGCGTCATAGGGCGCGCCAGCCGGATAGCCAAAGGTGCCGTCGACATTCTTGATGAGCACATTATTGACGCGCAGTTCGCGCAGGGTACGGCGAGCCTTACCCACCAGCTTGGCGATGCGCTCCAGACTCACCACCTTCTTGGCCAATCGGGCCAGCACGGCGGCCTGATAACCGCCGCCGCCGCCGATCTCCAGGACGCTGTCCATGGGATTGCCCCGGCTGGCCAACTCGCAGGTCAGGGCGACGATGTAGGGACTGGAGATCGTCTGCCCTTCGCCGATCGGCAGCGGCGTGTCTTCATAGGCCCGATGTTGCAGACCCTCTTCGACAAAAATGTGGCGCGGCACTGCGGCCATGGCGTCAAGCACCAGCGGGCTTTTGATACCTTGTTCGAGCAGACGGTCAATCATCCGCGCGCGGGTGCGCTGGGAGGTCATACCGATGCCGCTGTGCAGGTTCATCTAGCCAACCAGTCGCCCACCGCCGCCATCTGGGGATAGTGGGTCAGATCGATTTGCAGCGGCGTCACCGAAATCAGGTTCCGGGCCACAGCGTGGAAATCGGTGCCCGGCCCGGAATCCTGGGCGCCCCCGGCTGCGCCCACCCAGTACATGGTCTGGTTGCGCGGATTGATGGTCTTGACCGTGTCCTGGGCCTTGTGACGCCGACCCAGTCGGGTAACCTCGACGCCGGCGAGCACCCCGCGGGGGACATCCGGGATGTTGACATTAAGCAGCACCGCTTGCGGGAAAGGCCGCGAAGCGAAGCGCTCGACCAGTTCTATCGCTACGCCAGCGGCGCTATCAAAATGATCCTGGCCGCTGTTGACCAGCGAGATGGCGATCGCCGGGATACCAAGCAGGAAGCCTTCGGTCGCCGCCGCCACGGTACCGGAATAGACGGTGTCGTCGCCCATGTTGGCGCCGTGGTTGATGCCCGAGATCACCATGTCCGGCAGTTCCGGCAACAGGCCGGTCACCGCTAGGTGGACACAATCGGTCGGCGTGCCGTTGACGTAATAGAAACCGGATGGCGCCTGGCGGACCATCAGCGGCCGGTCCAGGGTAAGCGAATTACTGGCCCCGCTGCGGTCGCGTTCCGGCGCCACGACGGTGATTTTGTGGCCTGCCTCGACCAAGGCCGTGGCCAGGGCGGCCAGACCGGGGGCGAAATAACCGTCGTCATTGCTAAGCAGGATACGCATTCGGGGCGGATATAGAGTGGCGTGTGTGCGGGCGAATTCTACTACCGTTTATCACCCGCCGAGGCGCACATCGGCAGCCGGTCCATTGCCGACGTCGACAATAACCACTTCTGTCGCCAGGACGGCATGGTCGGGTCGGCTTGACCTGGCCTTGCAGCGCAAGCTGCGCACAAACCGTCTGCCTTGCCGCTTACAAGATAGCCAAGGTTATCGGGTCGTTGTCATCGGTCTGCCAATCCAGCTTATATCAGGCTAAAATAGCCCTTATTGTGTAATGCCCTTCTGGAGAAATAACTTATGGCTCGCTTCACCGTCGACGATTGTATTGCCCACATCCCCAACCGCTACGATATGACCCTGGCGGCGGCCACCCGCGCCCGGCAGATTTCGGTAGGCGCGACGCCCAAGGTCGAGGCTGGCCGGGACCGGCCGGCTGTTCTCGCCCTGCGCGAAATTGCCGAGGGTCTGGTCGGCGCGGAGATTCTGGTCAAGTTCCACTCCTGATCGGCCAGGACTGGACCGTGCCATGACCGCGCAGGCCCAGCACCCTCTCAACCAAGCCTTACCGGTCGGAATACCGGGCGAGTCTCCGGCCAATGAGCCGACACCGGACGACGCCGCCATCATTGCCCCCTACCTGAAGCCGGACGAGGCCGAGATACTGGCCAAGGCGCTGGCATTCAGTTCTCGCGCTCACCAGGGTCAATTGCGCAAGGGCGGCGAGCCTTATATCAGCCATCCGCTGGCCGTGGCCCAGACCCTGGCCGGCTGGCGCATGGACGTTCAGGCCCTGGCCGCAGCCCTGCTGCACGATGTGGTCGAGGACACCGAGGTCAGCCGCGAAGACATCCAGACTAATTTCGGTGAGGCCATCGCCAATCTGGTCGATGGCGTCACCAAGCTCGATCTGATCCAGTTCGAGAGCCGGAAACATGCCCAGGCCGAGAACTTCCGCAAGATGCTGCTGGCCATGGCGCGCGATGTCCGGGTCATCCTGATTAAGTTGGCCGATCGCTGGCACAACATGCGGACCCTGGAGCACATGAGCCTGGAGCAACGCCAGCGCATCGCCCAGGAGACGCTCGATATCTATGCCCCGATCGCCAACCGGCTGGGGCTCAACGTGGTGTTCCACGAGTTGCAGGAACTGGCCTTCCAAAACATGTACCCGACCCGCTACCGGGTACTGGAAAAGGCCATCTCCGCCTCTCGAACGGAACGCCGCGAGCTAGTGAAGAAGATCAACCAGGCCATTCGCGCCAAGCTGGAGGTCAGCAACATCCGCGCCGAGGTCTACGGCCGGGAAAAACACCTGTACAGCATTTACCGCAAGATGCAGGAAAAGCACCTGGCCTTCACTGAAGTATTTGACATCTACGGATTTCGGGTCGTGGTCGACGACGTGCCGAGCTGCTATCTGGCACTGGGGGCACTGCATGGCCTGTACAAACCGATCCCCGGCAAGATCAAGGATTACATCGCCATCCCCAAGGCAAACGGCTATCAATCGCTGCATTCCACGCTGTTCGGGCCGTTCGGCACGCCAGTGGAGATTCAGATACGCACCAAGGAGATGAACCGCCTGGCCAAAGAGGGCGTTGCCTCTCACTGGCTGTACAAGGCCGGCGGCGCCGAGCTGACCGAGGCTCAGCGCATGGCCCACCAGTGGCTGCAAAGCCTGCTCGACATCCAGGCCGACAGCCGCGACTCGGTGGAATTCCTGGAACACATCAAGGTCGACCTGTTCCCGGACGAGGTCTATGTATTCACGCCCAAGGGCAAGATCATGGCCCTGCCGCGCGAGGCTACGGCCGTCGACTTCGCCTACAACGTCCACACCGACATCGGCAACCATTGTGTCGCGGCGCGCATCAACGGCGATTACATGCCCTTGTCCACGCCGTTAAAAAACGGCGACCGGGTAGAGATCGTCACCTCCGAGTCGGCCCAACCCAACCCGGCCTGGATTCACTTCGCGGTGACCGGCAAGGCCCGCGCCCATATCCGTGGCGCGCTCAAGCACGTCCACCAGCACGAGTCCGAGATGCTCGGACTGCAACTGCTCAACCAGGCCCTGCGCGGTCTGGGCATGGACCCGGAAAACGTCGCCGACAGTTGCTGGGAACACCTGGCCAAGCTCAACAACCGCAGCCGCAGCGACATCCTGGTCGAAATCGGCCTGGGCAAAAAGCTGGGCATGATGGTGGCCCGCCAACTGCTCGCCCGCGAGGGCGAAGACATCATGCGCAGCGTCGGTCCCCTGCTCATCCGCGGTTCGGAAGGGGTCGCGGTGCGCCTGGCCAAGTGCTGCCGGCCAATCCCCGGCGACCCCATCATCGGCCAGATCAAGAAGGATCAGGGGCTCATCATCCACACTCACGACTGCCCGCAGGTTAAACACTTCCGCGAAGACCCGGATAAATGGATCGATGTGGAGTGGGGCCAGGACCTGGACAAGGCCTTCGACGTCAGCATCCGCATCACGGTCGCCAACAATCGCGGCGTGCTGGCCAAGGTCGCCGCCGCCATCGCCGCCGAGGGCTCCAATATCGACGACGTGCACATGGAAGAAGAGAGTGGCGACTACACCCACCTCTACTTCACGGTCCAGGTCCAGAACCGGGTCCACTTATCCCGCCTGATACGCGCCCTGCGCGCGCTCCAGGAAGTCACCCACATCACTCGGCTCAAAGGCGGCCAGACGGGCCGTAGCGCCAACATAGTCTAAGGAGAGGATCATCATGACCAGACAAATCATCGCCAGCCCCGAAGCGCCGCAAGCCATTGGCGCTTATTCCCAGGCGGTCAGGGTTGGCAATACAGTCTACCTGTCCGGGCAGATTGGCCTGGACCCAGCCTCCATGCAGATGGTCGAGGGTATCGAGGCCCAGATTCACCGGGTATTCCAGAACCTCAGGGCGGTCACCGAGGCGGCCGGCGGCAACCTGGCCGGCATGGTCAAGCTGAACGTCTATCTCACCGATCTCGGTCACTTCGCCAAGCTCAACGAAATCATGGCCCAGTACTTCAGCCAGCCCTATCCGGCCCGCGCGGCGGTCGGCGTCGCCAGCCTGCCGCGCAATGCGCTGGTCGAGGCCGACGGCGTCCTGGCTATCGATTGATGCGCCATGAAAAAATCGCCCGCCGATACACTTGCCCTGGCGCGGTCTCATCAATTACCTCCGTTGCTGACCGGTCTGCTGCGTTGCAGCCACGACGCGGTAGCCATTACCGATGCCGATTTCAGCGTCTGCCAGGTCAACCACCCGTTTGCCGAACTGACCGGCTATTCTCCGGACGAAATAACCGGCCACGATATTGACCTGATAAAGCCGATGTTCCAGGACGACGAGGTTTCGTTGACCGAGGTCCGGCAAATCATCCATAGCCTGGGTCAGTGGAGCGGCCAGGTCTGGATCGCCGACAAAAAGGGCAATAAACAATTGCTGGCGCTGAACGCGGTTGCCGTGCCTGACGACAGTTGCCGCTTCATTTTCGCGTTCTCCAGGCCGCCGGCGCCAGGCGTGGTCGAACCGTATTGGCTGGCCCACATCGACCCGCTGACCGATTTGCCCAACCGCATCCTGCTCCTGGATCGTTTGCAGCAGGCCATTGCCCAGGCCAAGCGCAGCGGCTTGCTGGTCGGCATCATCCTGATCGACCTGGACAACTTCAAGCAGGTCAACGACTACCATGGCTATCCCTTCGGCGACCGGCTACTGCACAAGATCGCCCAACGGCTTAACCTATCGTCGCGGGCCGGCGACACCGTGGCGCGAGCGGCGAGCATTGCCGATGAACGCTCGTGGAATACCGTGGCACGGGTCGGCGGCGACGAATTCGTGGTGCTGATGACCGAGTTGCCCAACATGGACATCCTGGAAAACGTCACCAGCCGGATACTCAACCTTACCGCCCTACCCTGCGAGATCGACGGTCAGGAAATCTCGGTCACAGCCAGTCTGGGCGTCACCGTCTACCCATTCGACGCGGTCAATTCGGCGACCCTGCTACGCCACGCCGATCAAGCCATGTACCAGGCCAAGGAACTGGGCCGCAATCGCTACCACTTGTTCGACGCTGAACACGACCAACAGGCGCACACCCGGCGGCAACTGCTTGAACAGCTCAGGTCGGCGCTGGCCCATGATGAACTGGCGCTGCACTACCAACCCAAGGTCAATCTGCGCAATGGCCGAATCATCGGCGTAGAGGCATTGCTACGCTGGAATCACCCCGAACGCGGGCTGGTCATGCCGGGCGAATTTCTACCTCATATCGAGGACGACGAGATGATCGTCGAGATCGGCAAGTGGGCGACCCGCCGGGCCCTGGACCAGATCATGCATTGGCGCGCCAATGGCCTCGAACTGGGCGTCAGCGTCAATATCGCCGCCCGCCAATTGTTGCGCGACGACTTCGTCGATTGCGCCCAGCGGGCGCTGGCCGATTACCCCGACTTGCCGGCCGGCGCCCTGGAATTTGAAATCCTGGAGTCCTCGGCGATTATCAATACCGCGCACGTTCATGACGTAATCAAGCGCTGCAAAACGCTGGGCATCCGGTTCAGCCTGGACGACTTCGGCACCGGCTATGCCTCGCTCACCTACCTCAAGGAAATCCCGGCGGAAATCCTCAAGATCGATCGGTCCTTTATCCGCGACATCCTCGACAACAGCGACGATCTGGCCCTGGTTGAAGGCATCATCGGCCTGGCCTCCGCCTTCCGTCGGGTGGTAGTGGCCGAGGGTGTGGAAACGGCGGAACAGGGTGTACTGCTGATGCGCCTGGGCTGCGACCTGGCCCAGGGTTATGGTATTGCCAGGCCCATGGCCGCGGACCTGATTCCGGCTTGGGTTGCCGCCTTCCAGCCCGATCCGCAATGGGCACTGTGGGCCGACAGCCGCTGGGAAATGACCGATTTCCCACTTCTGGTCGCCCAATACGATCACCTGAAATGGGTGCACCGGATCGCCATGAGCCTGGAGGGCGCCAGCCTGCAACTGAGCCAAGACGAGCTGACCGACGACCATCAGTGTCGTTTCGGCAACTGGTATTACGGCCAAGGCATGGTCCGTTATGGCCACCTGAAGGAATTCCAGGCGCTTGAAACGCTCCATCATGCGGTCCACCGCCTGGGGCCGGAAATCGTCCGCCTGCACCAGGCGAACCAGATCGAGCAGGCGCACCAGCTCATGCATGAACTGCTGGCCATGAAAGACCGGATATTGGCCAAACTGGGGCAGTTGCAGACCACCATCATAAAGGGAAAGGCCTGAGTCATCGGCTGAGCCATGGCCAAACTCGCCAAGGAATCACCGGTTCACGAAAGGCTTGGCCTGGACTCGGCCGAGGCGCTGATACTCCATCTGCCGCTGCGCTATGAGGATGAAACCCGGCTGACTCGACTGCGCGACGCACGGCCCGGCCAGGCCGTGCTGGTCGAAGGCGTCGTCAGTCATCTGGAAATTCAGACCCGGCCGCGCCGCCAATTACTGGCGACCCTGAACGAAACCGGCTCGAATGCGCCGTTTTATCTGCGTATGCTGAATTTCTACCCAAGCCAGCAGGCGCACCTGAAAGCCGGCGCCCGGCTGCGCTTGTATGGCGAGGTAAAGCCCGGCTTCTTCGGTGCCGAAATGGTCCATCCGCGTTGGCGGGTAGTGGCCGCGAATACGCCATTGTCCGACCGTCTGACCCCGGTCTACCCGACCGTGGCCGGCCTGTCCCAGTTACGCATCCAAAAGGCCATCGCGGCCGTTCTGACCGGCGCCGACCTGACCGATACGCTAGCCGACGCGACACGCGCCGGTCTGGCGCTGCCCGCCTTCGACGAGGCGGTAAAACGACTCCATGCGCCAATGCCCGAAGACAGCCAGGCGGCACTGGAGGCGCATGAGCACCCGGCCTGGCGGCGAATAAAGTTCGACGAACTGCTGACCCAGCAGTTGTCGTTGCGACTCCATTGCCGCGAACGAGATCGCCAATCCGCACCGATCCTGGCGAACGTTGCCAAACTAACGACCCGCTTCATCGCCAATCTGCCCTTCCCGCTAACCGCTGCACAGAACCGCGTAGTTCGGGAAATCCAGGCCGACATCGCTAAACCTCACCCAATGCACCGCCTGTTACAGGGCGATGTCGGCAGCGGCAAGACCTGTGTCGCCGCGCTGGCCACGCTGAACGCAGTGGGCAGCGGTTATCAAGCCGCGGTCATGGCCCCGACCGAGATATTGGCCGAGCAGTCATACCTGAAATTCAGGGAGTGGCTGGAGCCGCTCGGCATACCGGTGGTAAGGCTGACCGCCGCCATGAAAGGCAAGGCCAGAGTTCAAGCCATGACGGCCATCGTCGACGGCTCGGCCGCCGTAGCGGTGGGCACCCACGCCTTGTTTCAGGATAAGGTGAGGTTCAAATCGCTGGCCCTGGCCATCGTCGACGAACAGCATCGCTTCGGGGTCGAACAACGCCTGGCCCTGAGGGCAAAAGGCGGCCCACCAGCCGCTTCGGAGGGCGAGGGAAATCCGCGCCCCTCGCCACTGTATATTCCTCACCTCCTGATGATGTCCGCCACACCTATCCCGCGCAGCCTGGCCATGAGCTACTACGCTGACCTGGATGTCTCGGTGATCGACGAGCTGCCGCCGGGTCGTAAACCGGTCGCTACCAGGGTACTGGGCAGCGCACGGCGTGATGAGGTGGTCGCCCGGCTAAGAGATTACTGCAAGAGCGGCGCCCAGGCCTACTGGGTCTGCCCGCTGATCGAGGAGTCCGAGAAGATCGACTTGAAGGCCGCCATCGATGCCCATGCCGAGCTCACCGCCGAGCTGCCTGACCTGCGCATCGGACTCGCCCACGGACGCATGAAATCGAATGAAAAGAACGCTGTCATGAGCGCATTCAAGGCCGGCGAGCTGGATATACTGGTCGCCACCACGGTAATCGAGGTCGGCGTCGATGTTGCCAACGCCAGTCTGATGGTGATCGAGCACGCCGAGCGCATGGGGCTGGCCCAACTGCACCAGTTGCGTGGTCGGGTCGGCCGCGGCGCCCGGCAATCGACCTGTCTGCTGCTCTATTACGAACCGCTTTCGGAGACCGCACGGCAGCGTCTGCATATCGTCCGGGATAACGCCGACGGTTTCGTAATCGCCCGCGAGGACCTGCGCCTACGCGGTCCGGGCGAATTCATGGGTGCCCGCCAGTCGGGACTGCCGATGCTGCGCTTCGCCGATCTGGAAACCGATCAAGACCTGCTGGAGCAGGCCCGCACCGTCGCGGCCCACCTGCTCGACCAAGACCCGGAAGCAGTCCGGCGTCACCTGCGACGCTGGCTGCCGCGCGGCAGCGATTACCTGCACGCTTGAGCGCCGCCCCTGTCATAATTCACATCATGATAAACGTCCACCAATGGCAACCGGCAACCATGGGCATGGCCGCCTGGCGCCCCTGGCTCACCGACCACGGCTCGCTGACCCAGCGTCTGCAAGCGAATTGCCAGGCCTTTCGGGTGCTGCGCCTGAACCAGGCAGTCGGCCAACCCATCCCGGACGAGGCCCGGCCGTTGAAACTGCGGCGCCATCAATGCGCCGTGATTCGGGAGGTGCTGCTGCTGTGCGGCGACACGCCCTTGGTCTTCGCCCACACCGTCATCCCGCTCAGCGGCCAGCGCGGTCCATGGCAATCGCTGGCCGGACTGGGCAACCGTTCCCTGGGCACAACCCTGTTCGCCGATCCGCGCATCGAACGTTTCCCGCTGGAATACCGCCGTCTGGACCAGCGCCATCCCCTGTTCCAGGCCGCCAGCCAACACCTGAACTCACCGGTAATGATGCTTTGGGCGCGCCGCTCGCTATTTGTCCTCAACCATAAACCCATCCAGATCACCGAGGTCTTTCTGCCATCGGTGCTCGATCTGGTCGATTCGCCATGAACTGGAAAGACCGCCTCGACCTTTATGAAAGACTGATGCGGCTGGACAAGCCCATCGGCATCCTGCTGCTGGCCTGGCCGACGCTCTGGGCGCTCTGGCTGTCGGGTGCCGGCCGGCCCGACCCGATCATTCTTTGGCTCTTCGCCCTCGGTCTGGTGCTGATGCGCTCGGCCGGCTGCGTGGTCAACGATTATGCCGACCGCAACTTCGATCCCCATGTCGCGCGCACCAAGGATAGGCCGCTGGCCGCCGGCCAGGTCAGCACCAAAGAGGCGCTGCTGCTGGCCGCCGGCCTGGCGCTGCTGGCCCTGCTGTTGATCCTGCCCTTGCACAATCGGCTGTTGATCGAATTGGCCGTCGTGGCCGCCTTTCTGGCCGCCAGCTACCCGTTCACCAAGCGCTTTCTGGCCATCCCCCAAGCCTATCTCGGCGTCGCCTTCGGCTTTGGCATTCCCATGGCCTATGCCGCGCACCTGGGGGCCGTACCGGCCATCGCCTGGTGGCTGCTGGCCGGCAACGTCTTCTGGGCCATCGCCTACGACACCGAATACGCCATGGTGGACCGCGCCGATGACCTCAAGATCGGCATCAAGACCTCGGCCATCACCTTCGGCAAATACGATGTGGCCGGGGTGATGATCGCCTATGCCTGCACCTTGGGGCTGCTCGCCTGGGTCGGCTGGCGACTACGTCTAAATTGGCCGTTCTACGCCGGCCTGTCGGTCGCCGCCTGTATCGCCGGCTATCACTACACCTTGATCCGCGAACGAAATCCGGCCCGCTGCTTCAAGGCCTTTCTGCACAACAACTGGTTCGGCGCGGCGGTATTCGCCGGCATCGTATCAAGCGGCTGGTTCCACTAAACCTTGGCGCGTTCGCGGCTGTCGCCACGCCTGCCAAGGCATCAAGGTTTACTATGAAGGCTGCCCAGCAAAGTGCCCAGGAGATCGCCATGCAACAAACCCATTTGCTTCGCTCACTGTTCGGTTGCGCGCTGATCGCGATGTTCGGCCTGACCACGGCCTACGCCGATCGCAACGATGACAATCGGCGCGATCGCGGTGAGAACCCCGGCCGTGCCGCCCATCCCGACCATCCGAACAACCCGGGCCACGCCGGGAACCCTGGCAAACCGGGCCAACTTGCCAAACCCAGCCAGGCCGGCAACCCCGGCAAACGCGGCAGTTCCCATTACCGGCCGGCATTTCATGATCCGCGCTGGACGCTGGACTCACGCTTCCACCACGACCACTTTTACCCACGGGTCGGCTACACACTCTCCATCCTGCCGCCGGGCTATCTCGATATTGGCTTCAGCAACCGCCATTTCTTCTTCAGTTCCGGCGTCTGGTTTCGCCAGGAGGGGGCTCGCTATACCGTGGTCATGCCGCCGGTCGGCATCGTTATCCCGATATTACCGCCGGCCTATACCACGGTCTGGATCGGATCGACGCCCTATTACTACGCCAACGGCATCTATTACCAAGCCGCCAATGGCGGCTATGTGACGGTGGAGGCGCCGCAAGGATATGAGAGCGGCACCTTGGCGCCGCTGGAACCATCGGCCATGAGCCAAGGCCTGCCGGCTTCGCCCGCCAATGACCTGCTGTTCGTCTACCCGAAACAGAATCAGAGCGATGCCCAAATCACATCGGACCGGATCGAATGCGCGGACTGGGGCACGGATAAAACCGGCTACAACCCAACCCGTTCCGGCCTGGACGACCCCCGACGCGGCGATTACCTGCGGGCTGTTAGCGCCTGTCTGGAAGGCCGCGGCTACAGCGTTAAATGACCGCCGTAGCAGCCCAATTCGAACGTACCGAAACTCTGATTGGCGCGGAAGGCGTCGCCCGCCTGGCCGCTAAACACATCTTTCTGGCCGGACTGGGCGGCGTCGGTTCCTGGTGTGCCGAGGCGCTGGCGCGCGCCGGCGTCGGTCGTCTGACCCTGGTGGACATGGACACGGTGGCGCTGTCCAACATCAACCGGCAAATGCTGGCATTGTTTTCGACCGTTGGCCGCAAGAAGACCAAGGTCATGGCCGAACGCATCCTCGACATCAACCCGGATTGCCGCCTGACCATCCTGGACACCTTCATCGACCCGGATAACGTGGACGGTCTGTTGGTCGCCGACACTGATTTCGTGGTCGATTGCATCGACTCGCTCAATTGCAAGGTGGCCTTGATCGCCACCGCCTACCGACGCGGCATCCCGGTCGCCACCAGCATGGGCGCGGGCAACAAACTCGACCCCGCGCGGGTCAGGCTGGCCGACATCTCAAAGACCCAGGTTTGCCCCCTGGCGCGGGAAGTACGCCATCGGCTGAAACGCCAGGGGATAGAAAGCGGGATTCTGACCGTCTATTCGGACGAGTCAGGTCGGCCGCCCCGTCCTCCGGAACCGACCAGCCACGGCCGGGCCCGTGCGGTCAATGGCACCATTTCCTACCTGCCGCCGCTGTTCGGCCTGATGCTGGCTGGGGCGGTCATACAACGACTGCTCGTTACCGAATAAACCCAGAAATCGTGTTGACGCTCCGTCAATCCCGGAAGTTCTGGTATTGCAGCGGAAAATCGGTGATCGACTTGCGTACCAGGGCGATGGTGTCTTGCAGCAGATCGCGCTTGGCGCCGGTGACCCGGACGGTATCGCCCTGGATGGTGGCTTGTACCTTGAGCTTGCTGTCCTTGATTAGCTTGACGATCTTCTTGGCCAGCTCCTGCTCGATGCCCAGCTTGATTTGCAGTACCTGTTTGACCTTGTTGCCGGAAATCTTCTGGATAGCGCCGTGTTCCAGGCGCTTGGTGCTGTCGTGCTCTTTTTTCTCCAGCTCCGGGAACAGGATGGCAATCACCTGTTCGAGCTGAAAATCGGAATCGCCAAACAGGGTGATGGTCTTGGCCTTTTCGTCCAGTTCCACAGCCGCGCTGGTGCCCTTGAAGTCATAACGGTTGGCGACCTGACGGGACGCCACTTCGATGGCGTTCTTGAGCGCAACCATGTCGGATTCGGAAACGATGTCGAAGGATGGCATGTCGATCTCCTGTGGATCGGCCTTCAGGCCGACGATTAACCAAAATGACAGACGTAGTGGTAGGCCTCGCCCGGTGCGACTTCGATGTCGAAGCTGGAATTGCCGGGCACCTTGAAGGACTGGCCCGCGCCGTAGGTATTCCACTCGGTCTCGCCCTTCACTCGGACGCGGCAGGCGCCGGCCACGCCTTCCATGGTCTCGGGCACACCGGTATTGAAGGTGAGCGTGGCGGGCAGGATCACGCCGACCGACTTTTTCGTGCCGTCGGCAAACTGCACGGTATGGGAGACGCACTTGCCGTCGAAGTAGACGTTGGCCTGCTTGACGACGGCGACGTTGTCTATCTGGGTCATTTCCTTATTTCCTCTTCGCGGCAAGTTTGGCGGCGATGCGCAGGCGCAGGGCGTTGAGCTTGATGAAACCGCCCGCGTCCTTCTGGTCGTAGGCGCCAGCGTCGTCCTCGAAGGTGGCAATGGTGGAGTCGAACAGCGAATCGGTCTTGGAGTCGCGGCCGACCACGATGACGTTGCCCTTGTAAAGCTTCAGCCGCACGCTGCCGTTGACGTTGGTCTGGGTGTGGTCGATCAGCGCTTGCAACGCCTTGCGCTCCGGCGCCCACCAGTAGCCGTTGTAGATCAGGCTGGCATAGCGCGGCATCAGGTCGTCTTTCAGGTGGGCAAGCTCGCGGTCAAGGGTGATGGACTCGATGGCGCGGTGGGCCTTGAGCAGAATGGTACCGCCGGGCGTTTCATAGCAGCCGCGCGATTTCATGCCGACGTAGCGGTTCTCAACCAGATCGAGGCGGCCGATGCCGTGCTTGCCGCCGAGTTGGTTCAGCCTGGCCAGGACTTCGTGCGCCTTCATGGCCTGGCCATCAATGGCCGCCACGTCGCCCTGCTTGTAGTCGAGGGTGATGTATTCGGCCTGGTCGGGCGCCTTTTCCGGCGCCACGGTCCAGCGCCACATATCTTCCTCGGGTTCTGCGTTAGGGTCTTCCAGGTGACGACCTTCGTAGGAGATGTGCAGCAGGTTGGCGTCCATCGAATAGGGCGAGCCGCCCTGCTTGTACTTCATGTCGATGGGGATGCCATTTTTCTCAGCGTAGGCGAGCAGCTTCTCACGGCTCAAAAGGTCCCACTCGCGCCAGGGGGCGATGACCTTGACGTCGGGCTTCAGGGCATAGGCGCCCAGCTCGAAGCGGACCTGATCGTTACCCTTGCCGGTGGCGCCGTGGCAGATGGCATCGGCCCCAGTGGCGTTGACGATCTCGATCAGGCGTTTGGCAATCAGCGGCCGGGCGATGGAGGTGCCGAGCAGGTATTCGCCTTCGTAAACGGTGTTGGCGCGAAACATCGGAAAGACGAAGTCGCGCACGAATTCCTCGCGCAGGTCGTCGATGAATATTTGTTCCGGCTTGATGCCGAACTTGAGCGCCTTGGCGCGCGCCGGCTCTAGTTCCTCGCCTTGCCCCAGGTCGGCGGTGAAGGTCACCACCTCGCAGCGGTAGGTGTCCTGCAACCACTTCAGGATCACCGAGGTATCCAGCCCGCCGGAATAGGCGAGCACTACTTTTTTGATGTCGCTCATTTTTCGATTCGTCCCAACAACAAGTACTCCATTAGGGCCTTCTGGGCATGTAGTCGGTTGGCCGCCTCTTCCCAGACCACCGACTGCGGGCCGTCGATGACCTCGGCGGCCACCTCCTCACCGCGGTGCGCCGGCAGGCAGTGCATGAACAGCGTATCCGGCCTGGCCACCCGCATCATGTCGGCATCGACCTGCCAGTCGGCAAAGGCCTCCTGCCGCGCCGCGTTCTCGGCCTCGAAGCCCATGCTGGTCCAGACGTCTGTGGTCACCAGGTCGGCAGCGCGGCAGGCATCGATGGGGTCGGCAAAGGATTCATAATGATCCGTGCCAAACAGATTGGCGCGCTCGGGCTCGACCTCGTAGCCGGGCGGGGTGGAGACATGGACGTTGAAGTCGAGTATCTCGGCCGCCTGCAGCCAGGTGTTGCACATGTTGTTGGAGTCGCCGATCCAGGCCACGGTCTTGCCCTGGATGTCGCCGCGCTGCTCGATGTAGGTGCAGATGTCGGCCAGTATCTGACACGGGTGGTATTCGTTGGTCAGTCCGTTGATGACCGGCACCCGGGAGTGGGCGGCGAAGCGTTCTATGATGTCTTGTTCGAAGGTGCGGATCATCACGATGTCCACCATGCGCGAGATTACCTCGGCCGCATCTTCAACCGGCTCGCCGCGCCCCAACTGGGTATCGCGGGTATTGAGGTAAATGGCCGCGCCGCCCAATTGATGCATCCCGGCCTCGAAACTCAACCGGGTCCGGGTCGAACTCTTCTCGAAGATCATGGCCAGGGTGCGGTCGGCCAGCGGGTGATAAGGCTGGTAGCGCTTGAACCGGTCCTTGATGATACGGGTCCGCTGGAACACATAACCAAGCTCATCCCGCGTGAAATCGCGAAACTGCATAAAGTGCTTTACTGCCATCGTAACCTCAGTTCAACCAGGCCCAGATCAGCGCCGCCAGCTTGTCGGTAAGCAGGCCCGCCTCGTCCTGGCTCATGACCAGCGGCGGCAACAAACGCACCACGTTATCCGCCGTCACGTTGATGAGTAGCTTGTCCGCCAAGGCCAGCTTCACCAGCTCGCCGCAAGGCTTGTCCAGTTCGATGCCGATCATCAAACCCTGGCCGCGAATCTCCTTGACGCCAGGCACCTGACCCAGTTCGCGGGTCAGCGTCTCGCGGATGAAGGCGCCAATCTTCAGTGCATTTTCCAGCAAGCCTTCCTCGGCCATGACATCGAGTGTCGTCAAGGCTGCGGTGCAGGCCAGCGGGTTGCCGCCGAAGGTGGAGCCGTGCTTGCCGGGGGTGAATACCTCTGCGGCGGCGCCATACGCCAGACAGGCACCGATCGGCACGCCAGAGCCAAGGCCTTTGGCCAGGGTCATTACATCCGGCATGATCTTGGTGTGTTGAAAGGCAAACCACTTGCCGCTACGGCCGATGCCGGTCTGCACCTCGTCCAGCATCAACAGCCAGGCGTTCTGGTCGCAGATGGCGCGCAACTTGTCGAGATAATCGACTTCCGGAATCCGCACGCCGCCCTCGCCCTGATACGGTTCAACCAGCACGGCGACGATGTTGTTGTGGTGCGCGGCCAGCTTGGCCACGGCATCGGCATCACCGAACGGCACCCGGACGAAACCGCCGACCAGGGGTTCAAAGCCGGCCTGGACCTTGCGGCTGCCGGTGGCCGAGAGGGTCGCCAAGGTGCGGCCGTGGAAACTCTTTTCCATGACCACGATAGCGGGATTGTCGATGCCCCGGTTGTGGCCATGCAGTCGCGCCAGCTTGATCGCCGCCTCATTGGCCTCGGCGCCGGAGTTGCCAAAAAACACCCGATCCATGCCAGACAGGGCGCACAGCTTGTCGGCCAGTCGTTCCTGGGCAGAGATGCGGTAGATATTCGAGGTGTGGATCAGCGTGCCGGCCTGTTCGCACAATGCCTTGGTCAGCTTCGGATGGGCATGACCCAAGCCATTCACAGCCACGCCGGCCAGGGCATCCAGGTACTGGTCGCCGTTTTCATCGTATAGCCAGACGCCCTTGCCGCGGGCAAAGGCCACAGGTAGACGAGCGTAGGTTTGCATCAGGTGTTCGGACATATGGTTCACCGATAAACAAAATCGGCGACATCTAGCCGCCGGGGGTGGGTAACTATACCCCGATTCAATGTCGGAAAAAACCTCCCCGCGACCAGGTCGCAATGGCCCGGATAGCCGCCGATCTTATCCACAAAACTTGTTGATAACTCTGTGCATAAACTCCACATAGCCTTGCTAACCGACTGTGGCGACTGGGGTTTTATCGCTAAGTTCATTTTTTAGGCCATTAATATTTATCTTTATTTTTCAAATAGTTACAAAATAATTCAATCTCATCAATGGATTGGCGCAATTGTCATTG
>JAIMKU010000019.1 GCA_020692235.1 Hydrogenophilus sp. | reverse complement strand
GGCCAGCGTCTCCGGATGGGTCGCGCCGCAGGCGTGGTTGATGTTGAAGCCGTTCGGCTGATCGCCGATGGCGATGACGTCGGCGCCCAGCTCGTGAAAGACATGCGGGGCGACGTAATAGTCGGCGCCGTTGGCGCAATCGACCACCAGCCGGAGGCCGCGCAGGTCCATGTCGTTGGGAAAGGTGCTCTTGCAAAACTCGATATAGCGGCCGGCGGCATCGTCGATCCGCTTGACCTTGCCCAGACCCTTGGAGGGTGCAGTCCGCATCGGCCGGTCGAGGGCGGCTTCAATGGCCAGCTCGGTCTCGTCTGGCAGCTTGGCGCCGGCGGCGGAGAAGAACTTGATGCCGTTGTCGTCATAGGGATTGTGCGAGGCGGAGATGACTACGCCGACTTGCAGACGCAAGGCGCGGGTCAGGTAGGCGATGCCCGGGGTCGGCAGCGGCCCGGTCAGGCGAACATCGACGCCGGCGGCAGTAAAGCCGGCTTCGAGCGCCGATTCGAGCATGTAGCCGGAGACCCGGGTGTCCTTGCCGATCAACACCGCCGGCCGCTCGCCGTACAGGGATTCATGCTCGGCGGCGACCAGCACCTTGCCGGCGGCATAACCCAGGCGCACGGCAAAATCCGGGGTGATGGGCGCATCGCCCACCTTGCCGCGCACGCCGTCGGTGCCGAAATATTTTCTACTCATCAGGGTCCCATCCTTAGTCTTGTGGGTCGGCTCCGGCCGACTGTCGGGCTGAAGCCGACACTACATTTTCGTGGCTTGCCAGACCTTTAGCGCATCCACCGTCGCCGCCACATCATGCACCCGCACGATGGCCGCGCCATTTTCAATGGCCCGGATCGCCATCGCCAGACTACCGGCCATACGGCCCTGAATATCCCGGCCGGTGAGTGCGCCGATCATCCGCTTTCTCGACACCCCGACCAGGACCGGGGCCAGCTTGGCCAACCGAGGCAAGGCGCGCATCAGGGCGAGATTATGGTCCAGGGTTTTACCGAAACCAAAACCGGGATCGATCAACAGCCGCGCCCGGTCGATACCCGCCGCTTCGGCCGCTTCGATGCGCTCGGCCAGGAAGGCCTCAACCTCGGCCACCACGTCATCATAATGCGGCTCGTCCTGCATGGTGCGCGGTTCGCCCCGCATGTGCATGATACAGAGCGCGCAATCGCTGTCCCTGACGGCCGCCCAGCCACCGGGCGCGCGAAAGGCGTAAACGTCGTTAATCATTGCTGCACCAGCGGCGATGGCGGCCGCCATAAGCGCCGGCTTCATGGTGTCGATCGAGACCGGCACGCCGAGACTGCGGACACCTTCAAGCACCGGCATGACGCGGTCAAGTTCTTCCTGTAGGGAGACCGGCTGGGCGCCGGGGCGGGTCGATTCGCCGCCGATGTCGAGTATGTCGGCGCCCTCCTCGGTCAAGCGCCCAGCGTGAGTGATGGCGGCGCGGGGGTCGACATAGCGACCGCCATCCGAGAATGAATCCGGGGTGACGTTGACGATGCCCATCACCGATGGGCGGTCAGGGGCAAGCGTCAAGACGCAAGATTCAAGATGCAAGATTCAAGTGGCTTGCCCCCTTACGGGGCCCTTGTATCTTGAACCTTGCATCTTGTCTCTGTTTCAGGCCTCTTCCGCAGGGGTCGCGGTTGGCGCCGGGGCGCTGGGCGAGCCGCCATCGGACTTGGCCGGCGGTTGCGAAGAGGGCTTCGGCGGCCGCGGCGCGTGGCCGGCCATGATGTCGCCGATCTGCTCGGCATCAATGGTCTCCCATTCCAGCAAGGCGTGGCTCATGGCCTCGATCTTGTCGCGGTTGTCCTCGATGATCTTGCGGGCGCGGCCGTATTGCTCGTCGATGATGCGCCGAACCTCGGCGTCGACCTTTTGCAGGGTCGCCTCGGAGATGCTCTTGTGCGTGGTAACCGAGCGACCAAGGAATATCTCGCCCTCCTCCTCGCCATAAACCATGGCGCCCAGCGCATCGGACATGCCCCACTGGGTCACCATGCGCTTGGCCAGATCGGTGGCCCGTTGGAAGTCGTTGGAGGCGCCAGTGGTCATCTGGTGCATGAACACCTCCTCGGCGATGCGGCCACCGAACAACACGCAGATAGTCGACAACAGGCGTTCTTTGTCCTCGCTGTAGCGGTCGGTCTCCGGCAATTGCATGGTCACGCCCAGGGCACGGCCGCGCGGAATGATGGTGACCTTGTGCACCGGGTCGGTCTTGGGCAATGAACGAGCCACCACGGCGTGTCCCGACTCGTGATAGGCGGTGTTGCGGCGCTCTTCCTCGGGCATGACGATGGAACGACGCTCAGCGCCCATGATGATCTTGTCCTTGGCCCGCTCGAAGTCCTCCATATCGACCACCCGCTTGTTGCTGCGGGCGGCAAACAGGGCGGCCTCGTTGATCAGGTTGGCCAGGTCGGCGCCCGAGAACCCTGGCGTGCCACGGGCGATGATGTCGACCTTGACGTCCTGGCTGATCGGTACCTTGCGCATATGGACCAGCAGGATTTGCTCGCGGCCGCGGATATCCGGCAACGGCACCACCACCTGGCGGTCGAAGCGGCCCGGCCGCATCAGGGCCGGATCGAGTACGTCGGGCCGGTTGGTGGCGGCAATGACGATGACGCCAACATTACCCTCGAAGCCATCCATCTCGACCAGCAACTGGTTCAGGGTCTGTTCCCGCTCATCGTTGCCGCCGCCCAAGCCGGCACCGCGCTGGCGACCGACCGCGTCGATCTCGTCGATGAAGATGATGCAGGGCGCGGACTTCTTGGCCTGCTCGAACATATCGCGCACCCGGGCCGCGCCGACGCCGACGAACATCTCGACGAAGTCGGAACCGGAGATGCTGAAGAACGGCACCTTGGCCTCGCCGGCGATGGACTTGGCCAGCAAGGTCTTGCCGGTGCCGGGCGAGCCGACCATCAGCACGCCGCGCGGAATGCGGCCGCCCAGTTTCTGGAAGCGGGACGGATCGCGCAGAAATTCGACCAGTTCGGCCACTTCTTCCTTGGCCTCGTCACAACCGGCAACATCGGCGAAGGTGACGGTATTGGTGTCCTGGTCAAGCAGGCGCGCCTTGCTCTTACCGAACGAGAAAGCGCCGCCCTTGCCGCCACCCTGCATCTGGCGCATGAAAAACACCCAGACGCCGATCAGTAGCAGCATCGGGAACCAGGAGACGAAGATGTTCATCCACATGGACGGTTCTTCTTCCGGCTTGGCCTGTATCGTCACGCCGGCCTTGAGCAGATCAGACACCAGCCACGGGTCGGACGGCGCATAGGTGGAGAAACGGCTGCCATCGGCATGGACGCCACGCAGTATGTGACCCTCGATGGAGACCTTGGTCACCTGGCCCTGTTTCACCGCATCCAGAAATTGAGAGTAGTCCACCTGGCTCTTGGCGGCCTGGTGCTGACCAAACTGGTTGAACACCGTCATCAGGATGAGGGCGATGACCAACCAAATAGCAATATTCTTCACTAAGCTGTTCACTTCAATTCCTTAAATGCGTGACCGCGCAAGCTAATGTTCGGACCCTATCCCAAACCAGTCGTTCAGGCAATCCATCGCACCGTTAGAGAGGGGCTATCAAACCCTTCCCCAACAGATATACCTCCCGGCTACGATCCCGCGAGGCATTGGGCTTGCGCACCGCCACCTTGGCAAAGGCCTGGCGCAACATCCGGACATAATCCTCGAAACCGACGCCCTGAAAGACCTTTACCAGGAACGCGCCCTCCGATTTCAGATGCCGCTGGGCAAAATCCAGCGCCAACTCGGTCAGATAATAGCTTTTCGCCTGATCCGCCGAATCCACGCCGCTTATGTTGGGGGCCATATCGGAAAACACAAGGTCCGGTTTGTGACCGCCAACTGCCCTTTCAAGTTCGGTCAGGGTCTCGGCCTCGGTGAAATCGCCCTGGATGAAGGTGACATGGTTGAGGCCGACGCATTCCAGCAGATCAATGCCGACTATACGGCCCTGGCCCTTCATCCGTTCTGCCATCACCTGACACCAGCCACCCGGCGCGCAGCCCAGATCGACCACCGTCATGCCCGGCTTGAGCAATTTATCCTTGTCGTCGATCTCCATCAACTTGAACGCGGCGCGCGATCGCCAGCCGTGCTCGTTGGCCTGTTTTACGTAGAAATCGTTGACGTGCTGGTGATGCCAGGCGTGAGTTTTGGCTTGTCGTTTCATGTAGTATTCGGTCGCTTTGGCCCCGTCAAAAACTCGCGAGGCCCATTTTGGAGAGCCACATGCTCAATCTAACGCCACAACAGCGCAAGTTTCTCAAGGCCCAGGCCCATAACCTCAAACCAGTGGTCATGATCGGCAATGCCGGGCTGACCGAGGCGGTGCTGAAGGAGACCGCGCGTAGCCTGACCGCTCATGAACTCATCAAGATTCGCGTCCTTAACGACAACCGGGACGAACGCGAGGCCTGGCTGGCAGCGATTTGCCAACAACTGGATTGCGCCCCGGTGCAGCACATCGGCAAGCTGTTGTTGATCTACAAGCCGGCCGCAGCGCCTCGTCTCGTCCTACCTTGAATTTTGCTTGGCCACCAGGGCCAGGCCGAGCACCGACTCGATCAGGTAAACCACGCTGGAGCAGCCATGCCAGGCTGCGAAGCGGTCCTTGAACAGGCTCTGCATCACGTCCTGGGGCATGGCCTGATCCTTTAATTGTTGCAGGATGGGCTGGATGCCGAAGTGCTGGGCCAGGGTCAAGAGCAGCATGACCAGCACGATCCAGAAAAAGCCCTGCTTGAATGCCTGGCCGCCAAACCGGGACAGGCGAAACGCCAATAGCCAAGCCGCGCAGGCGATGCCAAACAAGGCGATCCAGGTAAACATATGGCCCGCCAGGCGACCGGCCAGCATCCTGTCGTCCAGTTGGTAGAACAGGACCGGCGCGGCCAGATAGCCAATGGCCCAGAGGCCGCCAACCCAAAGTGCGACGGCCCAGAAGGAAAAGAGTTCAGGCAGGTTTTTCATCAGATGTAGTGCACCTCGATGATTTCATAGTGGCGCAGGCCACCCGGCGCGTTTACGTCGGCCACGTCGCCGGCGTACTTGCCGATCAGGGCGCGGGCGATGGGCGAGGACACCGATATCTTGCCCGCCTTGATGTCGGCCTCGTCGTTACCGACGATCTGATACTTCACCTCGTCGCCGGTCTCGGCATCGACCAGTTCAACGGTGGCGCCGAACACTACCCGACCTTCGGCATCGAGGTGACGCGGGTCAATGATCTGGGCATTGGCCAGCTTGCCTTCCAGGTCCTTGATGCGGTCTTCGACGAAGCCTTGCTTTTCCTTGGCGGCATCGTATTCGGCATTCTCGGACAGGTCACCGTGGGAACGGGCCTCGGCAATGGCGGCGATGACGCCCGGCCGCTCCACGGATTTGAGGCGTTGCAGCTCACTCTTGAGCAGCTCCGCGCCGATAACGGTCAATGGTACTTTATGCATATCGCATCCTCCGCCCGCTCAGCTCAAACGCCGGTGCAGGCTTTGCAAATCGTGAACGGTGATGTCGCCCCGGTCCTTCATGCCAAGGCACGCGGCCTCGGCGCCGGCCAACGTGGTGTAGTAGGTGACATTGTGAGCCAGCGCGGCGGTCCGGATGGAGGCGGAATCCTTGATCGCCCGCTTATCCTCGACCACGTTGATGATGAACTGTACTTCAAGGTTTTTAATCATGTCGACGATGTGCGGCCGGCCCTCGGCCACCTTGTTGACCCGCGTGACCGGTAAGCCGGCGGCCTCGATGCTAGCGGCCGTGCCCTTGGTGGCGATCATCTTGAAACCCAGGTCGTTGAGGTATCGGGCGATCTGAGCCACGTCCGGGTGTTCGTGGTTGCGCACCGAGATAAAGACCGTCCCGCGTTTCGGCAACTTGACGCTGGCGGCATATTGGGCCTTCAGGAAGGCCTCCCCGAAGGTCTCGGCGACGCCCATGACCTCGCCGGTCGATTTCATTTCCGGGCCGAGTTGAGGGTCCACGCCGGGGAACTTTCGGAACGGGAACACCGCTTCCTTGACCGAGTAATAAGGCGGCACAATCTCATGCTCGGCGCCCTGTTCCTTGAGCGAACGCCCGGTCATGCAGCGCGCCGCGATCTTGGCCAACGGCCGACCGCTGGCCTTGGATACGAACGGCACGGTACGCGAGGCGCGTGGGTTCACCTCCAGGACATAGACATCATCGCCCTTGATGGCGAACTGGACGTTCATCAGGCCGACCACATTGAGCGCCCTGGCCATCACCACGGTCTGCCGCCGCATCTCGTCCTGCAATGCCTTGGACAGACTATAGGGCGGCAACGAGCAGGCCGAGTCGCCGGAATGCACGCCGGCCTGTTCGATGTGTTCCATGATGCCGCCGATCAGCACCGCCTTGCCGTCGGACAGGGCGTCGACGTCGACCTCGATGGCGTCGTTGAGGAAGCGGTCGAGCAACACTGGGGAATCGTTGGAGACCTTGACCGCCTCGCGCATGTAGCGTTGCAGGTCGGCCTCCTCATGGACGATCTCCATGGCCCGGCCGCCCAGCACATAGGACGGCCGAACGACCAGTGGGTAACCGATCTCGGCGGCCAGGCGGATGGCATCGGCCTCGGTGCGCGCAGTGCGGTTGGGCGGCTGCAACAGGCCCAGCTCTTGCAATACCTTCTGGAAGCGCTCGCGGTCCTCAGCGGCGTCGATCATGTCTGGCGTGGTGCCGATGATCGGCACACCGTTCTTTTCCAGGTCGCGCGCCAGCTTGAGCGGCGTCTGACCGCCATACTGAACAATGACGCCCTCGGGCTTTTCGATGCGAACGATCTCCAGCACGTCCTCCAGGGTCAACGGCTCGAAGTAGAGGCGGTCGGAGGTGTCGTAGTCGGTGGAGACGGTCTCCGGATTGCAGTTGACCATGATGGTTTCATAGCCATCTTCCCGGCAGGCCTGGACGGCGTGGACGCAGCAATAGTCGAACTCGATGCCCTGGCCGATCCGGTTCGGGCCGCCGCCCAGCACCATGATCTTCCGGCGCTCGGTGGGCTGGGCCTCGCATTCTTCCTCATAGGTCGAATACAGGTAGGCGGTAGCGGTGGCGAATTCGGCGGCGCAGGTGTCCACCCGCTTGTAAACCGGGTGGATGGCCATTTGCCAGCGGCGCGCCCGCACCGCGTGTTGATCGTCGCCCAGCAATGCCGCCAGACGGCGGTCGGAGAAACCGTTGCGCTTGAGGGTAAACAACTCGTCCCTGGACAGGTCGGCCAGGTTACGGCCCCGGAGCGCATTTTCCTGGCCGACCAAGTCCTCAATCTGGGCCAGGAACCACGGGTCGATCTTGCTGATCCCGAACACATCCGCCAGGGTCAGGCCAATCCGGAAGGCATCGGCAACGTAGAACAGCCGCTCGGCACCGGGGTTGCCGATCTCACCGATGATCTCGGCCTTTTCGACCGACTTCTCATCCAGGCCGTCGGCGCCGATCTCCAGGCCGCGCAAGGCCTTTTGCAACGATTCCTGGAAGGTGCGGCCGATGGCCATAACCTCGCCCACCGACTTCATCTGGGTGGTCAGGCGGTCGTTGGCCTGGGGGAATTTTTCGAACGCGAAACGCGGAATCTTGGTCACCACGTAGTCGATGGTCGGCTCGAACGAGGCGGGGGTGGCGCCGCCGGTGATGTCGTTGCGCAATTCGTCCAGGGTATAGCCGACCGCCAGCTTGGCGGCGATCTTGGCGATCGGGAAGCCGGTCGCCTTGGAGGCCAGCGCGGAGGAACGCGACACCCTCGGATTCATCTCGATGACGATCATCCGGCCGTCTACCGGATTGATGGCGAACTGAACGTTGGAGCCGCCGGTATCGACGCCGATCTCGCGCAGCACCGCAATGCTGGCGTCGCGCATGATCTGGTATTCCTTGTCGGTCAGGGTCTGGGTCGGGGCGACGGTGATGGAATCGCCGGTATGCACACCCATCGGGTCGAGGTTCTCGATCGAGCAAACGATGATGCAGTTGTCCGCCTGGTCGCGAACCGCCTCCATCTCATATTCCTTCCAGCCGAGTAGCGATTCCTCGATCAGCAACTCGTGAGTCGGCGAGGCCTCGATGCCGCGCTTGCAAATCTCGACGAATTCTTCCTGGTTGTAGGCGATACCACCGCCCGAACCGCCCATCGTAAAGGACGGTCGGATGATCGCCGGGAAGCCGATGGCGCCCTGCACCTGCTGCGCTTCTTCCATGGAGTGAGCGATGCCTGAACGCGCCGAACCGAGGCCGATGCGGGTCATCGCCTGCTTGAACAACTGACGGTCCTCGGCCATGTCGATGGCCTCTTTCTTGGCCCCGATCAGCTCGACGCCAAACCGCTCAAGCACCCCGTGCCGGGCCAGGTCAAGGGCACAGTTGAGCGCGGTCTGACCACCCATGGTCGGCAGCACGGCGTCGGGCCGTTCCTTCTCGATGATCTTTTCCACCGTCTGCCAGTTGATCGGCTCGATGTAGGTGGCATCGGCCATCCCCGGGTCGGTCATGATGGTGGCCGGGTTGGAGTTCACCAGGATGACCCGGTAGCCCTCCTCGCGCAGTGCCTTGCAGGCCTGGGCGCCAGAATAGTCGAACTCGCAGGCCTGGCCGATGACGATCGGACCGGCGCCGATGATGAGGATGGAATTCAGATCGCTACGCCTGGGCATTACTCGCTCTCCGAGGCATTCATGTGCGCCCGCATCATGGCGACGAAGCGGTCAAACAGGTAGCCAACGTCATGGGGTCCGGGACTTGCCTCCGGATGACCCTGGAAACTAAAGGCCGGACAATCGGTGCGGGCGAGGCCCTGCAAGCTGCCGTCGAATAGCGAGACATGGGTGGCGCGCAGGTTGGCCGGCAAGGTGGTCGCATCCACCGCAAAGCCGTGGTTCTGGCTGGTGATCGACACCCGCTTGCTGTCCAGGTCCTGGACCGGATGGTTGGCGCCGTGATGGCCGAACTTCATCTTTACCGTCCGGGCACCGGAGGCCAGGCCGAGCAACTGGTGGCCGAGACAGATGCCATAAGTCGGCACCCCGGCGGCCAGGATCGCCTGGATGGCCTGAATAGCGTAAGCGCACGGCTCCGGGTCGCCGGGGCCATTGGACAGAAACACCCCGTCCGGCTGCATGGCCAACACCTCGGCGGCCGGGGTTTTGGCCGGCACCACGGTGACTCGGCAACCGCGACTGGTCAGCATTCTGAGGATATTTCGTTTGACGCCGTAGTCGTAGGCGACCACGTGATACGGCGTTTGCGCGGGCTTGGTGAAGCCCTTGCCCAAGGCCCATTCGCCTTCGCTCCAGTCATGTACCCGGTCGCACGTCACCACCTGGGCCAGGTCCAGTCCGGCCATGCTCGGGCAGCCCCGGGCCAGACGCAACGCCTCGGCCTCATCGGCCTCAGTCAAGACACTTGGGCCGGCCATGATGCAGCCGTTCTGGGCGCCCTTCTCGCGCAGCAGCCGGGTCAGCCGGCGGGTGTCGATACCGGCGATGGCAACCACGTTCTGCTCTCTGAGATAGTCAGGCAGGGGCTGGCTCATGCGGAAATTGCTGGCCATGAGCGGCAGGTCGCGAATGACCAGGCCGGCGGCGTGAATCCGCCCCGATTCGTCATCCTCGGGGTTGGCGCCGACATTGCCGATGTGGGGATAGGTCAGGGTGACGATCTGCCGGCAATAGGACGGATCGGTCAGGATTTCCTGATAGCCGGTCATCGCGGTATTGAACACCACCTCACCGATGCCGACGCCATCGGCGCCGATGGCATAGCCTCTGAAGATCGAGCCGTCGGCAAGGGTAAGGATCGCGGGCGCGAAGGAAACCAAGATAACTCCTGCTGTAGACATGACAAGCGGGACGGGCTCGCGCCCACCCCGCTGAAATACTGCTCTGACATGCAGGCGATTATACCTGGGCCCATTGCCGCAATCAATCGAAGGCAGTGCGCAAACTGCCCCGCCAGTCGGACTTGTCGGGCTTGCAGGTCGGGCTTCATTCCGACCAACCCACGCCCTACACCGGCCCCCTGCCGTCAAGCTTTTTTGCGGCGGCAGCCGCGAATCTCAGCCGCGCGGAGAGAGGGGGGACAGCCCTTACTTCTTCACCCGGCCGGCCAGGAAATGCACCAGCAAGGGCACCGGCCGGCCGGTGCCGCCTTTTTCCTTGCCGGACTTCCAGGCCGTGCCGGCGACGTCCAGGTGGGCCCACTTGTACTTTTTGGCAAAGCGCGACAAAAAGGCCGACGCGGTAATGGTGCCGGCCGGGCGACCGCCGATGTTGGCCATATCGGCAAAGTTGCTCTTGAGCTGTTCCTGATAGTCGTCGTGCAACGGCAATTGCCAGCAGCGGTCGCCGGACGACTCGCCCGCCTGGAACACCTCGCGGGCCAGGTCGTCGTCGTTGGCTAGAAGGCCGGACACCACATGGCCCAGGGCGATCACGCAGGCACCGGTCAGGGTGGCGATGTCGATCACTGCAGCGGGGTCGAAGCGCTCGGCATAGGTCAGCGCATCGCACAGTATGAGACGGCCCTCGGCGTCGGTATTGAGCACCTCGATGGTCTGGCCGGACATCGAGGTGACGATGTCGCCCGGCTTGTTGGCGCGGCCGGAGGGCAGGTTTTCGCAGGTCGGGATGAGCCCGACCACATTCAGGGGCAAGGCAAGTTCGGCCAGGGCTTGCATGGACCCCAGGACCGAGGCCGCGCCGCACATGTCGTACTTCATCTCGTCCATCTCGGCGCCGGGCTTGAGCGAGATGCCACCGGAGTCGAAGGTGATGCCCTTGCCGACCAGAACCACCGGCCTTTCGCCCTTGGCGCCGCCGTGGTAGTGCATGACGATGAACCTGGGCGGCTGCTCGGAGCCCTTGGCCACCGACAGGAACGAGCCCATACCGAGCTTTTCCAGGTCCTTCTGTTCCAGTACCTGAATCTTCAGGCCGTTGGCCTTGGCCACTGCCTTGGCCTGGTTGGCCAGATAGGTCGGGGTGCAGATATTGCCGGGCAGGTTGCCGAGGTCCTTGGCCAGGTTCATGGCCTTGACGATGGCCTGGCCGCGCGCGACGGCCGCCTCGGCTGCCTTGGTCTCGGCGGCTGTGATCATCAGGGTCAATTTGTGCAAGGCCGGCCTGGCATCGTCTTTTTCGCTTTTTAGCTGATCAAAGCGGTACAGCGTCTCGCCGGCCACCAGGGCCGCCTGCTCGATCTTCCAGTCCAGGTCGCGCTGGCCAACCTGGACCTCGGCCAGATAGCTGCTGACTTCACGGACGCCGGTGCCGCCAATTGCCTTGAGCGCGGCGCGGACGGCGTCGCAGTAGATATTGTCGGAGACCTCCTTTTCCTTACCCAGACCGACCAGCACAATCCGCTCGCAGGGCGCGCCTGCGGGCGCCTGGACAAGCAGGGTCGAGCCGGGCTTGCCGTCGCAGTCGCCGCGTTTCAGAAGCTCGCTCACGATGCCGCCAGCGGCCTGGTCCAGCGCCCTGGCGGCCGGGGTCAGCTTGCGTTGCTGGTAGATGCCCAGCACCGCGCAGGCGGTCTTGTGCTTATCTGGGCTAGTGCTTTTTATGCTAAATTCCACGGCAAACTCCTGAATGATTTCTGAGAGTAAGCAAGCGACTCGCCAGACTGCATGGCGATTCGCTTCGGTTGGTCAATCTTTCCAGCGCGGCAGGCAAAAGTCAAAATATGCGTCTCTACCAGCGAGCCATGCTGAAGGAAATAACGGCCACCGCCGGTATCGCCCTGGGCGTATTGTCCGCCATCCTGCTGGTCACCTTGTCGGTGCGTATCCTGGGCGCCGCAGCCCTGGGCGAGTTCGAGGTCGCGGCGGTCATCCCGTTCATCGGCTTCGGTTATCTGCGCTTGCTGCCCATCCTGCTGTCGCTGGCGCTGTTCGCCGGGGTGCTCCTGACCCTGGCCCGCTACTGGCAGGACAGCGAGATGGTGATCTGGTTCGGGGCCGGGCTGCCGCCCAGCGCCTGGGTGCGACCGATCCTGCGCCTGGCCCTGCCCATCGTCCTGATTATCGCCGGCCTCAGTCTGGCGGTCATTCCCTGGGTCTCCAGGCAAAAAGCGGATTTCGAATCCGATCTATCTTGGCAGAAGCAGGAAGATATCAAACTCACCCCCGGCATATTCGCTGAAACCAGCCAGGGCAAGCGGGTCTACTTCGTTGAGGAGGTCAAGGAGGACAGTCCCAGCATCGGCAACATCTTCATCCAGTCGGAGCAGAATGGCCGCACCGGCATCGTCGTCGCCACCCAGGGCAAGGTTCAGGCCATGTCCGACGGCGACCATTTTCTGGTCATGCAACAGGGTCGCCGCTACGAAGGCACGCCTGGCACTGCCGACTACCGGGTCATGGAATTCAGCCATTACGGCTTCCGCCTCGATCCGGGCCAACTGACACAGAGACTGGCCCAACCACGCGAACTCGGCACCCTGGACCTGTTGCGCGATCCCACTCCGGGCAACCAGTCGGAACTGGTCTGGCGCCTGGGTTATCCGGTCAGCGCCTTGATCCTGGCCCTGTTCGCCATCCCGCTCAGCGTCTACAACCCGCGCATTGGCCGGTCCTTCAACATCCTCCTGGCGGCGCTGATCTACACCCTCTACAACAACGTCATGGGCATCAGCCAGACCTGGGTCTCGCGCGGCCTGATGAATGCCTGGAGCAGCCAGCTTCTGGTCCACGGCCTGGCCTGCGCGGCGCTGGCAGCGGCATTCTGGTGGCGTTATGGTCGGCCGCTGGGCCGGAGGCCGCGATGAATCTGCTGTCCCGCTACCTGACCCGCCAGATCGCCGGCTCGTTCGCCATGACCCTGGGCGCCATGCTGCTGCTGTTCGGCATCTTCGATTTGATCGGCGAGCTGGACCAGGTCCGCGATCAAGGCTACACCGCCGGCCGCGCCATCCTGTTCGTTTTGCTTCAGGTACCTGGACGGATACAGGAACTGTTGCCCATCGCGGCGCTGATCGGGGCCATTCTGGCCCTGGTCCGGCTGGCGCTGAACTCGGAGTTCACGGTCATGCGCGTCTCCGGGCTGGCCGTCGGCCGGCTGGCCTGGCACATGGTTCTGCTCGGTCTGGTACTGGGCACGGTCAACCTGGCGGTGGGCGAATACCTTGCCCCGCCGGCCGAACGCCTGGCCCAGCAGATCAAGTTGCGCGGCACCCAGGGCATCATCGCCCAGCAATTTCACTCCGGGCTGTGGGCCAAGGACGGCCATACCTTCATCAACATCCGCCAGATGCTGCCCGACGCCAGCCTGATCGGCGTGCGCATGTATGAATTCGACGAGCGCTTCCGGTTGCGCCGCATCCGGCTGGCCGAATCGGCCCATTGGACGAGCGAATCGGCGTGGCAACTGAAGGCCGTCACCGACACCCAGATCGACCCTCAGGGCACCCGGATCAACCGGCAAGCCCTGGCACGTTGGCAATCGCCCATCACCCCGGACCTGCTCTCCGCCCTAATGGTGAACCCGGACCGGCTGGCGCTGACTACGCTATGGAACTATGTACACTACTTGAACAATAACCGGCAGAAGGCGACCCGCTATGAGATCGCCCTCTGGAACAAGCTGGCCGCACCGCTGGCCGCGCCGGTGATGCTATTGCTCGCGCTGCCCTTCGCCTACCAGCAGCCGAGGGGCGGCAAGCTGGGCACCAAGATACTGCTCGGGATCATGATCGGTCTGAGCTTCCACCTGCTCAACCGGGTGTTCGGCCACATCGGCCTGCTCAACGACTGGCCGCCGGTCCTCACCGCACTATTGCCCCTGACCCTGTTTAGCGGCGCGGCCCTGGTCGCGCTCTGGCGCGTGGAGTCGCTTTAGGGCGCCTTAATAACCAGGCGGGTGCCGGCCAACCGGTCATGCAAAAACTGGCGGTCACGGTCCCACAGGGCCCAGACGAAACAGAACCCGAAGGTCAGCGCCGCCAGGATATACCGCTGCCAGGCCTTAGCCAGACACAGCGGGCCGCCGGCGGCGGTCAACAGTTGAATCCGCCAGGTTTGCATCGCCAGGGTCTGGCCGCCATGGCGCCAAAACCAGACGAAATACAGGCCGACGACCATGAATAGATAGAGTTGGTAAAGCAGAATGGGCATCCCGCCGGGCGCGCCGGGCCGCAGGCCGACGGCCAGGAAACCGGCCAGGAAGAGAACCGCCGCCGACAACAGGGCATCGTAAAACAGGCAAGCCAGTCGACGTTTGAGCGAAGGCACGGTCATGGCTAGATAGGGATATTGCGAGGCAGCCGGGACTATACCTGTTATTTTCGTTTGCGCTTCCATTAGCAGGTGGATATAATCCGCCGCTCTCTGCATAGCCGAAGTGTCTGGAGTGAAGCATGTACGCGGTTATTCGTACTGGCGGCAAGCAATATAAGGTTGCTACCGGCGGTAAACTTAAAGTTGAAACCCTGGCTGCCGAAGTCGGCAGCGAAATCGTTATCGATGATGTACTGATGATCGCCGACGGCGACAACATCAAGGTCGGCGCGCCCATTGTGGTCGGCGCCAGCGTCAAGGCAACCGTCCTGTCCCATGGTCGTGGCGACAAGGTGATGATCTTCAAGATGCGTCGCCGCAAGCACTACCACAAGGTCCAGGGCCATCGTCAGAACTACACTGAAATCCGCATCGACGGCATTTCTGCCTGATTTGGAGAACTGAACCATGGCACATAAGAAAGCAGGCGGCAGTTCACGTAACGGTCGCGATTCCAAGCCAAAAATGCTGGGCGTCAAGCGCTACGGCGGTCAGGTGGTGCCAGCCGGCAACATCCTGGTCCGGCAGCGTGGCACCCAGTTCCACCCCGGCCTCAATGTCGGGGTTGGCAAGGACTACACCCTGTTCGCGCTGGTCGACGGCACGGTGGAATTCCGCATCAAGGGCCCAATGAAGCGCCGCACGGTCAACGTGATCCCGCTCCAGGCCTGATAGAACACGCAACAGCAATGCAATAGAGCCCTATCTGCGGATAGGGCTTTTTTGTTTCACCCCGTATTTTGGTTAAACTCGGCCAACCATGAAATTCATCGACGAAGCCCGCATCGAGGTCATTGCCGGAAAAGGCGGCAACGGTGCGGCTTCGTTCCGGCGCGAAAAATACATCCCCATGGGCGGTCCGGACGGCGGCGACGGCGGCCGGGGCGGCAGCATCTGGGCGGTGGCCGACCGCAACATCAATACCCTGGTCGAGTACCGCTACACGCGCCATTTCCACGCCCAGAACGGTGAAGGCGGTCGTGGCGCCGATTGCTACGGTAAGGGCGGCGAAGACCTGACCCTGCGTCTGCCGGTCGGCACGGTCATCCATGACGACGACAGCGGCGAGCTCATCGCCGACCTGGCCGAGGATGGCCAGCGCGCCCTGATCGCCAAGGGCGGCAAGGGCGGCCTTGGCAATCTGCACTTCAAATCCAGCACCAACCGGGCACCTCGTCAGTCCACCCCCGGCGAGGCCGGCGAGGAACACCAGTGTCGGCTCGAACTCAAGGTTTTGGCCGATGTCGGCCTGCTGGGTATGCCCAATGCCGGCAAGTCCACCTTCATCCGCGCCGTCTCGGCCGCCCGGCCCAAGGTGGCGGACTACCCGTTCACCACCCTGCACCCCAGCCTGGGCGTGGTCAGGGTCGATGCCGACCGCAGTTTCGTGATCGCCGACATCCCCGGGCTGATCGAGGGCGCCGCCGAGGGCCACGGCCTGGGCCACCAGTTCCTCCGTCACCTTACCCGCACCCGGCTGCTGCTGCATCTGGTCGATCTGGCGCCATTCGACCCCGATACCGACCCGGTGCGCGAGGCCCGCGCCATTGTCGAGGAGCTGCGCAAGTACGACGAAAACCTCTACCGCAAGCCGCGCTGGCTGGTACTCAACAAGCTGGACCTGATCCCCAAAGCGGAACGCCAAAGCCGTATCGACGCCTTCATCAAGGCCTATGACTGGACCGGCCCCGTATTCGCCATCGCCGCCATCAATGGCGACCATTGCCAGCCGCTGATCTATGCCATCCAGGAGCACCTGGATGAGATGAAACGCAGCATCGAACAAGAATGACTCAGTCCGTCATCGCCCTCGCCTCGCGCATCGTCGTCAAGGTCGGCAGCAGCCTGGTCACCAATGACGGCCGCGGCCTCGATCTGGCCCGCCTGGCGCGCTGGGCGGGCCAGATCGCCGCGCTGGTCAAGCAGGGCAAGGAAGTCGTGCTGGTCTCCAGCGGCGCCATCGCCGAGGGTATGCAGCGTCTGGGTTGGTCGAAACGGCCAGTCGCCCTGAGTGAATTGCAGGCTGCGGCGGCCGTCGGTCAGATGGGACTCATCGAGGCCTACGAACGCTGTTTCCGGGGTCATGGGCTGCAAACGGCGCAGGTACTGCTCACCCACGCCGATCTGGCTGACCGGGAACGCTACCTCAACGCCCGCAGCGCCCTGCGCACCCTGCTCCGCCTCAAGGTCATCCCGATCATCAACGAAAACGACACCGTCACCACCGACGAGATCAAGGTCGGCGACAACGACACCCTGGCCGCACTGGTAGCCAACCTGATCGAGGCCGATGCACTCATCATCCTGACCGATCAACCGGGGCTGTACAGCGCCGACCCGCGCCGGCATCCGGATGCCGAATTGGTCCACGAGGCCACGGCCGGCGACCCGAAGCTGGAGGCGATGGCCGGCGCCGCCGGTTCCGCCATCGGCACCGGCGGCATGTTGACCAAGGTACTGGCGGCCAAGCGGGCCGCCCGTAGCGGCGCCCACACGGTCATCGCCAGCGGCCGCGAGGACCGGGTCCTGGAGCGGCTGGCGCAGGGTGAGCCGATCGGCAGCCAACTGACGGCCAGGCAGGCCACCCTGGCCGCCCGCCAGCAATGGCTGGCCGATCATTTACAGGTTGCCGGTCGCCTGGTGCTGGATGCCGGCGCCGCCCGAGTCCTGGCCGAACAAGGCAAGAGTCTGTTGCCGATCTGCGTCACCGAGGTGATCGGCGAGTTTCAGCGCGGCGAGGTGGTCGGTTGCATTGATCGATCGGGCCGCGACATTGCCCGCGGCTTGGTCAACTACAGCGCCGACGAGACCCGCCGCATCATCGGCAAACCCAGTGCGGAGATCGCCGCCATCCTCGGCTACGCGGATGAGCCGGAACTGATCCACTGCGATAATCTGGCATTGCTCTGAAGCGCCCGGTTGCCGCACCCACTACAACCAGTCTCTTATGTGCCATTTGTACTGCAACCGGTACAAACGATTGCAGTCAAACACCCCGTCTACCGCTCAAACCAGGCAACCCAGTGAACCGTCATCTGCTTTTGCTGACACTTCTTCCAGCCCTGACCGCGCTCGCCTCGGACGTCGACCTGGCAGCAAAGGTCGCACCCGGAAAATGGGCGCTGGCCTATCAGCGCACCGGCGAGCTCAAGCCGCTGCACGTCAAACGCCATGAAGAAGGCACCAGTTACACCTGCATCGGCGGCGATCCGCGAGCCAAGATCGTCGCCTGGATTCAAAGCAAGGGCTGCGTGGTACACAGCGAGCGCATGGACGAAAAGGTCTATCGGATGGCTGGCGAATGCCGATTGAAATGGTGGCCGGGCGAGCCCATCCCGGTCAGCATCGAATTGCGGCCCGAGACCGGCAAGGCGTTCACCCTGGACATACGCACCAACGGCAATTCGCCGCTCGGTTTCACCGAACACACCCAGGCCGCGCTACAAGGCCCGTGCGATAAAGGCGAATCGCGGCAAAAACCGCTGACTCAGCAACCGGACTTGCAGGTCGGACTGTAGATCGGGCTTCAGCCCGACGCCCCCCCATGCCCATCCTGACCGCGTTGTCGAGTTAAAACCCGGCGCCATGCCCGCTCGAGGTTCACTTTGGGGCGGACCCCATAGTACGGACCATGACCGCCATTCAAATACCGACCACGCTCACTGACCCCAGCGCGGCAGCAAATCGTTGGCGATGTATAGCTGGTCGAGGACCCGGGCAACGATGAAATCAACCACCTGCGCCACGTTCTTGGGCCGATCATAAAAACCCGGATTGGCCGGCAGGATGGTGGCGCCGGCCTCGGCCAGTTGAGTCATGTTTCTCAGGTGGATAAGCGAGAACGGGGTTTCCCTGGGGACCAGGATCAGCGGCCGTTTTTCCTTCAGCATCACGTCGGCGGCGCGTTCGATCAGGTTATCGGCCAGGCCATGGGCGATGGCCGCCAGACTGCCCATGGTGCAGGGACAGACCACCATGGCGTCGGCCGGGTTGGAGCCAGATGCGGCCGGGGCAAACCATTCCTTCTCGCCGTAGACCCTAAGCTCGCCGGCGTAGCCGACAAAGCGGCCATTCAGCATGGCCGCCAGTTCTGCGGAATCGCCGGGCAGGGTCAGGTCCAGCTCCTGCCGGGCAACGATGCGGACGGCCTGAGAGACCAGTAGATCGACCCGGCAACCGGCCCCGAGCAGGCATTCCAGCAGGCGGAGGCCATAGCTCAGGCCGGAGGCGCCGGTCCAGGCCAGGGTGATGCGTTTGGTCATGATTTCGCTCCGCTCACACCGCTTTTCAAAAGTCCAGCCACAACCAGGCCATTGACCAGACCGCTAATCCAGGCCGCGCCGAGGAACATCGACAGCAGCGGCAACAGGTTTACGCCGGGCATCAGCCAGACCCCGACCACGCCCAACTGGGCGCCAATATGGGCGAAGGCCGCCAGCGCCGACAGGCCGACCGGCCCGAACAGGCGCCGGGGCAGATGTCCGGCAAGCCCCAGTATCATCAGGCTGGACAGGCCGCCGGCCAGGCTCATGACGAATGTCGGGGTCAGAAAGGTGCCTAAAGCCAGGGCACCGGCGACGATACGCAGCAGCGACACCCAGACCGCCGCCCGCCAGCCGAACTGGTACAGCACGATCAGGGTGACGATGTTGGCCAACCCCGGCTTGACCCCCGGCAGGGGCAACGGAATGGCCGCCTCGGCCAGGGTCAGACCCACAGCGGCGGCCGCCAAACCAGCGATGCGGTAGTCCTCGGCAGTGATCTCCAGTTTAATAGTTGAGGGAGTCATAGACGCTCGCCCCACGCTCGACGCTAACCCGGTTAGGCAGGCAGATGGCTACCTGACCCGGGCCCAGCCAGCCTTGTTTGACGCAGATTTGATGCCGGCCTGGGTCGGACTTGATCCGCACCCGACCGCCGCGAATCTCGACCTGGGTAATGCCCAGCGGTCCCGGCACGGCGACCTCCCGATCCAGTCGGGGCGTGGTTTCCAGGAACACCCGGCCACCCTGTTTGATTAGCACCCGGTCGCCATTGCCGCCATGACCCCATAGTGCCGCGACCAGGACCGCGCCGCCGGCCAGCACCAACCAGTCGCCAGGTTTGAGCAGGCTCAGGACGGCTGTCGGCTTCACACCAGTTCCCGGTGCCGAACCAGGACCTGCTGACTGCCCCGGAAATAGTCCGCCAGGGCCTCGGCGAAGAACACCGAGCGATGCTGGCCGCCGGTGCAGCCCAGGGCCACGGTAAAGTAGCTGCGGTTGTCGGCGATATAGGCCGGCAGCCACTTCTCGACATAGGCACGAATGTCGCCAAGCATGTCCAGCACACCCTGTTGAGCACGCAGAAAATTGATGACCGGGGCATCGCGGCCGGTCAGTGGCCGCAAACTCGCATCGTAATGGGGATTGGGCAAACAGCGCACGTCGAACACCAGATCGGCATCGAGCGGAATGCCGTGCTTGAAACCGAAGGACTGGAACACCAGGGTGAAGGCCGCATTCTCCATCTGGCAAAAATCACGGACCCAGCCGCGCAGGTTGTTGGCCGACAAGTCGCTGGTATCCAGGTGGTGGGCGCGACTGGATAGTGGTTCCAACATCTCCCGCTCGACCCGGATACATTCCTGAAGGGAGCGTTCACCGGTATTCAGTGGATGGCGGCGGCGGGTCTCGGAGAATCGTTTGACCAGCGTTTGGTCCTTGGCATCGAGGAAAACAACCTTCAAATCCACCCTGGCGCGCAGGGTATCCAGGGCATCGGGCATCCCGGCCAGACCGCTGGCGCTGCGCGCATCGACGCTCACCGCCAGGTCCGTGCAGCCGGTCTCGGCCAGGTGATTCGCCACCTCCGGCAGCAGATCGGCCGGCAGGTTGTCGATGCAGTAATAGCCGCCGTCCTCCAGCGCCTTGAGCGCCACGCTCTTGCCGGAGCCGGACAAACCGCTGATGACAACCAGTCGCATGGCGCTTACTCGTCCCAGTTGTCCGCGTCTTGATCCTGCATATGGATGCGCTGCCGCTCGGCGAACTCCTCCGCGCTATTAAAGCCGCGCAGACGCAGGATATGGTTGCGCACGGCCACTTCCACCAGCACCGCCAGGTTGCGGCCGACCGCCACCGGGATGCGCACTTCGGGTATCCGGATGCCCAGTATGTCGCGGGTTTCAGCCTTCATGTCCAGGCGGTCCACCGTCTCCCATTTATCAGCCGGAGTCAGATGGATGATGAGCTTGAGGTTCTTTTTGTGTTTGACCGCCATTTCGCCGAACAGACGGCGGATGTTGAGTACGCCCAACCCGCGCACCTCCATGTAATCCTGCAAGATGGCGGGACAGCGACCTTCCAGGGTGTCCGGCGACATGGCATAGACCTCCAGGGCATCGTCGGCGACCAAGCGATGGCCGCGCGAAATCAGTTCCAGCGCCAGCTCGCTCTTGCCCGCGGAGGCGTCGCCGCCAATCATCACGCCCAGACCCTGCACCTCCAGGAATACGCCATGCAGGATAGTCGACGGCGCCAGGGCATGGGTGATGATGTGGGACAGTACCTGCATCAGGTACGGGCTTTGTTCCTGGGTTGCGAACAACGGCGTGGCAGTGCGCTCGGCGGCCTCGATCAGGGACGGCGGTGTCGCCTCACCATTGGCCACCACCACGGCCGCCAGCTCGGTCGAAAACAGATTATCGACGGCCTTTTGCAGGGCTGCGTCGTCCAGACTGCGCAGATAATCCATCTCGGCGCAGCCGAGCAACTGAACCCGATTGGGATGAACGAAATTGAGGTGGCCGATCAGGGCCAGGGTCGGCTTCTGGATGGTTTCCGAGGTTAGCCGCCGGTTACCGCCAGCGTGCCCGGACAGCCAGTTCATGCGCAGTTTTTCGCCGGCCTGACTAAACAACTCGTCGACCGTGAGGTAGTTGACTACGGCGTCCATTCCCGGATGAGCCAATACAGCGCGTCATTGTCCGGCGCCGCGCGCAATTGGTCACGCATTGCCTTCTCGCTGAACAACTGGGCCAGCTCGGCCAATATCTGCAAATGCAGATCGGACGCCGCCTCGGGCGCCAACAGGATGCACAACAGGTCGACCGGGACACTGTCCGGCGCATCGAAGTCGATCGGCGCCTTCATCCGGACGAAGGCGCAGATGGTTTCTTTTAGGCCCTTGATGCGGCCATGCGGGATAGCAATGCCATGACCGAGGGCGGTGCAACCGAGCTTCTCGCGCGAGGACAGGCTCTCGGACACCTCTTTGGCCGGAACCCCCTCGCTGGTTTGCAGGGCCTGCCCAACCAGTTCGAACAGCCGTTTCTTACTGGCGGCTTCAAGGCCGGAGAAGACGTTTTCCGGCCTGAGCAAAGTCGATACGATATTCATGACATTCGCCGCGCCGCCCGCCAAAGCGGGGCGCGGATCACTCCGTTTCGGTTTCCACGTCCTGACGTTTCGGACTGCCGGCTTCGTGATGATGGCCACCAGCCTTTTCCTTGTGCTTGACCACCTGGCGATCCAGCTTGTCCGCCAGGGCATCCACCGCAGCGTACATATCGTCGGCGCTAGTCTCGACGAATATATCCTTGCTGGCCAGATGGACATTGACCTCGGCATTGTGCTTCAGTTTTTCGACGGTCAGTATCACCGCGACGTCGATGACATGGTCGAAGTGGCGGGTGATCCGCTTGAGTTTTTCTTCAACATAGCCACGCAAAGCGGGGGTCACTTCCAAATGATGGCCGGTGATGGTGAGGTTCATATGCACTCCTGTTGCGCAAAAGGCAAGTCACAACGACTTGCGTTGGTTAGCGGGCGGGATGTTAAGTTGCTCCCGGTATTTGGCCACGGTTCGGCGGGCCACGACAAATCCTTGTTTGCCCAGCATCTCCGAGATGGCGTTGTCGGACAATGGGCTGGTCCGGCTTTCGCTCTCGAAAAACTGCCGGACCAGTACCTTGATCGCGGTGCTCGAAGCCGCGCCGCCCGCCTCGGTGGTCAAGGCGTTGCCAAAGAAATGTTTGAATTCGTATAGGCCGCGCGGCGTCATCATATACTTTTGGCTAATGACGCGGGAGATGGTTGATTCGTGCAGGCCGACCACCTCGGCGATCTCGCGCAACACCAAGGGCCGCATGGCCACGTCACCATGCTCGAAAAACAAGCGCTGCCGGTCGATGATGGCCTGGGCCACGCGCAGAATGGTATGGAAACGCTGCTGGATGTTCTTAATCAGCCAGCGCGCCTCCTGCATCTGCCCGGTCAACTGACTGCCGCCGCCTCGGTTCTGGCGCAGGATATTGGCGTAGACCTCGTTGATACGCAGCTTGGGCATGGCTTCCGGGTTCAGGCTGGCCTGCCACTCGCCCTGCACCTTGCGCACGAACACATCCGGGGCCACGTACTGAGTCCTGGTGGCAGAGAAACTGGCGGCGGGACGTGGGTTGAGCGAGGTAATCAACTGCCGGACGGCGATGAAATCGCGGTCGTCGCTAATGCCCAGCAGCCTTTTCAGCTTGCCATATTCCCGCTCCGCCAGAAGGTCGAGATGCTGGCTGACCAGGCGCCTGGCCTGAGCCAGGAAAGGGGTGTCTTCGGGCAGATCGGCCAACTGAATCCGTAGACTTTCGGCCAGATCGCGGGCGCCCACGCCGAGCGGATCGAGGCTTTGCAACAGGCGAAGGGCAGTCAGTAACTCGTCGACACCGACATCCAGCTCGGCCGGCACCATCTGCGCCAGTTCTTCCAGGCTCAGGCTCAGATAACCGTCTTCGTTAAGCGCCTCGACCATGAAGCTGACCAACTGCCGGTCCCGCTCGCTCAAATGCATCATGGCCACCTGGTCGAGCAGGTGCTGACGCAAGCCGAGGGTTTCATCGTCCGCCTGCTGGTTGCCGCGGTCATCATCATCGTCGCCGCCGCCCGCAGAGACATGACGGTCACCCCAGGCCATTTCCTCATAGACCGAATCGGACTCGTCGCGGCTCGCGGTTTCCGTTTCCTGGCCCTGGCCTGGAGCCTCGCCCTCACCGACCGGCGCAACGCCCTCCTCGACCCGCTCCAGCATGGGGTTCTCCTGGAGCATCTGGCCGATCTCCTGGTTCAACTCCTGACTCGACAGTTGCAGCAAACGGATGGACTGCTGCAACTGGGGCGTCAGGGTAAGCTGATGGGAGAGTTTGAGTTGTAGGTTTTGCTTCATCGTGAAGGCCAGTTGGAACATGGCCAAGCGGGACAATTAGAGCCGGAAATGCTCACCCAGATACACCTTGCGAACACTGTAATTATAAATGATCTCGTCGGGCGTGCCGGATGCCAGGACCGACCCGTCGTTGAGGATGTAGGCACGGTCGCAGATGCCCAGGGTCTCGCGCACATTGTGGTCGGTAATCAGGACGCCGATGTCGCGCTCCAGCAAAAAACGGACGATCTTCTGGATGTCGATCACCGAGATCGGGTCGATGCCGGCGAATGGCTCGTCGAACAGAACGAAGCGCGGCTGCATGGCCAGGGTCCGGGCAATCTCGACCCGCCGCCGCTCGCCACCGGACAGGCCAATCGCCTGGGCATCGCGCAGGTGACCGATGTTCAGATCGTCGAGCAGATATTCGAGATGCTCCTTGACGCCATCGGCATCGAAGCCCTTGAGTTCGAGTACCGCGGCGATGTTCTCGGCCACCGTCAGCTTGCGGAAGATTGAGGCCTCCTGGGGCAAATAGCCGAGGCCAAGCCGGGCCCGTTGGTAGACCGGCAGGCGGGTGATGTCGTGCTCGTCCAACTCGATACGGCCGCCGTCGACAGCGATCAAGCCGACCAACATGTAGAAACAAGTCGTCTTGCCGGCGCCGTTCGGGCCCAGCAGACCGACCACCTCGCCGCTATGCACCTCGATGGCCACGTCATTGACCACCTGACGCGACTTGTAACGTTTTCTTAAACCGACCGTCTTGAGACTGCTCATGGCTTCGCCTGGGCGCCCTGGTTATGCGGCCGAATGACCGCGTGGACGCGGCCCTTGCCGCTGCCGTCGCCGGCACCCAGGGCCTGATAGCGCTCGGTGCGCATGTCGTAGGTAATCAAACCGCCGCGCAGTTCGTCGCTACCCTGCTTAAGGTGCGCGGCGCCGATCAGTTTCACCACCTCGGTCCGGGCATCGTATTCGATCCGGTCGGCCTCGGCCTCCATGAATTCGTCCCGCCCGTCCATCTTTTGCCTGAACTCCACCGGCTTGCCGACGGCCACGCCGGAGGTCATGCCCTGGGCGTCCTGGCTGACGTCGATACGGGCGGCCCGCATCGACATCGTGCCCTGGGTCAGGATCACGTGACCATCATAGGTCGCGGTCTTTCTGGCATCGTCCATACGCACGCTGTCGGCCTCGATCTGCACTGGACGATTCCGGTCCGCCTTCTCAGCCTGGGCCGTACCGACCGCACACAGGCTGGACAGCAGCGCGATCAAACCCCATTCAACGATGAGTCTCATAAATTCCTTTCACCCCGCCGGCCAATTGCAGGGTTCGTTCCTTACCATCGGCAACCATGGCGTTGCCGGTCAATATACTGGCGCCTTGTTTCAGGATAACCGGTTTATCGGTCGTCAAGCGGTCGGCATTAGGCATGATTTTCAGATACTCGGTGGTCAACTCCAGCGGCGCCTGGCCCGGCCGACCGGCCTCGGTCATCAGCACCCCGCCCAGTAGATAGACGACCTCGCCGTTGGCCGATACCTGGCCACGGCTGGCTCGCGCCGCCACATGAGAGACCCCGGGTCCGTCGCGCGAAAAGGTCGGTGCTTCCAGGGTGGTGGTATCGTCATCCGGGTAGTGCTGCATTTTACTGGCCGCCAGGTGATAACGGGGAACGCCGGCGACGTCGTAAGCGACGGCCCGCAGGTCGTCGACGAAGTAGTCCGGATTGTGTCCCGCCGCCGCGCCGACCGGCGTTGGACGTTGCTCGGCCAACTGGCCCAGCCAGGCCGTCAGCAACACCAGGCCGCCGACGATGGCCAGCGGCAGCCAATAATGCTGAATCTGCCGCCAATCATCACCGGTCATCGGTCGTAGCGCGCCAATTGAGTCGTCCAACTGTCCTGGGCCCGCATAATCAACTCGCATACCTCACGGGCGGCGCCGCGACCGGCCCCGGCCCTGGCGATGTAGTGCGCCCTGGCCTTGACCGCTTCCGGGGCATCGGCCACGGTACAGGCCAGGCCACAGCGTCGCAGCACCGGCAGGTCCGCCAGATCGTCGCCCATATAGGCGGTCTGTTCCGGCTTGAGGCACGTTTCGGCCAACAACGACTCATAGGCCGCCTGTTTATCTTCGGCACCCTGGACGATGCGGGAGATGCCCAGATTACGGGCCCGGTACAGCACGACCTTGGATATCCGACCGGACAGGATGACCGACTCGACGCCGGCATCGCCCAGCATCTTGATGCCATGGCCGTCGCGCGAACTGAAGGCCTTGTATTCCTGGCCGTCGTCGCCGTAAAACAGACTGCCGTCGGTGAGCACGCCGTCGACGTCGAAGATCAGCATCTTGACGGCGCGGGCGCGGAGCAGAGCGTTCTCGTCGATCATACGACCCCCGCGCGCAACAAATCGTGCATGTTAAAGGCACCGGTCAGCCGGCCGGCGCCATCCACGGCCAGCAGACCGTTGATCTGCTTATCCTCCATGTAGCGCGCCGCCTCGGCCGCCAGGACATCCTCGGAGATGGTTTTGGGCGAGCGGGTCATCACGCTATCGATGCGGGTCGTCTTGATGTCCAGATCGCGATCTAGGCAGCGGCGCAGATCGCCGTCGGTAAACACCCCAACCAGGCTGCCCGAGGCATCCACCACGGCCGTCATGCCCAACTTCTTGCGGGTCATCTCCAGCAGCGCGGTCTTGAATGGCGTGTCCTCCTGGACCACCGGCAGCGCCTCGTCCTTGTGCATCACATCGCGCACATGGATCAGCAGCCGGCGACCCAGCGCGCCGCCGGGATGGGTGCGGGCGAAGTCCTCGGCGGTGAAGCCGCGGGCGTGCAAGGTAACCACCGCCAGCGCGTCGCCCAGGGCCAGGGCCGCCGTGGTGCTGGCGGTTGGGGCCAGGTTGTGCGGGCAGGCCTCCTGGGCGACGGCGGCATCGAGATGGATATCCGCCTCCCGCGCCATGGTCGACCCTGGTCGGCCGGTCATGGTGATCAGCCGGGCGCCACGTCGTTTAATCAGGGGCAGGATGGCGATGATCTCCGGGCTCTCGCCGGAATTGGACAGGGCCAGCACCACGTCCTGGCCGGTAATCATGCCCAGATCGCCATGGCTGGCCTCGGCCGGGTGCATAAAGAAGGCCGGCGTACCGGTGCTGGCCAAGGTCGAGGCAATCTTGCTGCCGACATGGCCGGACTTGCCCATGCCGGTGACCACTACCCGGCCCTTGCAGGCCAGCAATATATCGACCGCGCGGACCAGGGAATCGTCCAGGCGCGATTGCAGGGCCAACACCGCCGCCGCTTCGATTTCCAGCGTGCGGCGGGCCAGGGCCAAGATGTCCGATGCGGTAACGGGGCTGGATGTCATAATGGCGCGAAGTATACCGATCCCGCCGCTATCCAGCCATGCCGTCAACCCTAGCCCTAATCCTGCTTCTGCTAGCCGCCGCCGTACTGGCCACCACCCTGTTCCGGTTCTTGCACTTGCCGGCGCTGCTCGGTTATATGGCGGTCGGCGTGCTGCTCGGGCCATCCGGCTTCAACCTCGCGCCGCAGGATGCGCAGACCCGCAGCCTGGCCGAATTCGGCGTGGTCTTCCTGATGTTCTCCATCGGCCTGGAGTTCTCCCTGACCAAGCTGAAGACCATGCGCAATCTGGTCTTCGGCCTGGGCAGTCTGCAAGTCCTGCTCACCATGTTGCTGGCCACGGCGCTGGGCTTGGCCGTCGGCCTCAACATCGGCGCCGGTCTGGCCCTGGGCGGCGCGCTGGCGATGTCCTCCACCGCCATCGTGGTCAAGCTGCTGACCGAGCATAACGAGCTAGGCGCCCCACACGGCCGCCGGATCGTCGGCGTGCTGCTGTTCCAGGATCTGGCCGTGGTACCGCTGCTCATCTATATCCCGGCTTTGGCCAGCGGCGAGGACATGGCCGAAGCCATGATCTACGCCGGTGCCAAGGCAATACTGGCCCTGGGCTTGATCCTGGTGCTGGGCCAACGACTGCTGCGGCCCTGGCTACACTTGGTGGCGGCGCGCAAATCGGCCGAGCTGTTCATGCTCAACGTGCTGCTCATCACCCTCGGACTGGCCTACATCACCGACCTGGCCGGCCTGTCGCTGGCCCTGGGCGCCTTTGTCGCCGGGATGCTGATCTCGGAGACCGAATACCGCTACCAGATGGAAAGCGATATTCGCCCCTTCCGCGACATACTGATGGGGCTGTTCTTCGTCACCATCGGCATGCGCCTGGATGTCGCCATCGTAGTCGATCGGCTACCCGACACGCTGACCATGCTGGCGCTCCTGATCCTGGTCAAACTCGTCTTGGTCACCGTCCTGACCCGCCGCTTCAGCGACGACTGGGGCGTCGCCTTGCGTACCGGCCTCGGCCTGGCCCAGGCCGGCGAATTCGGCCTGGTGCTGCTGGCCCTGGCCGGCGACTACCGGCTGATCCCGTTCGATATACAGCAGGCGGCGTTGACCGCCATGGTGCTATCCATGCTGATCGCGCCGTTTTTGATGCTGTACGGCGAACGCATGGCCCGCCGCCTGTCTGGCGGCGCCTGGTTGCAACAGGCCAAAGGGGTGCATGAAATCGCCCTGAAAAGTTTCGGCGTCAGCAAGCACGTCATCCTGTGCGGCTACGGTCGCAGCGGCCAGGGCCTGGCCCGCATACTGGAGGCCGAAGGCATAGCCTTCATCGCCCTGGACGACGACCCGAAGCGGGTACACGAGGCCGCCGCGGCCGGCGACAATGTGGTATTCGGCGACTGCACCCGGGCCGAAGTGCTGATCGCCGCCGGTATCAACCGCGCCCGCGCCATCGTCGTCAGTTTCGCGCATACCCCCGCGGCGCTCCAGGTACTCGCCGTCGCCCACCGCCTACGCCCCGGCGCGCCGGTCATCGTCCGCACCCTGGACGAGTCCGACCTGGACCAACTGATGGCGGCCGGCGCCATGGAAGTGGTGCCTGAAGCCCTGGAAGGCGCCCTGATGCTGGGCTCGCAAACCCTGCTCATAGCGGGCGTCCCGCTCGGCTCGGTGCTCAAGCGCATCCGGGCCATGCGCGAGTTGCGCTACAGCACCCTGCGCGGCTATTTCAAGGGTCTAACCGACGAGGAGGAAGAAGAAAGCCACGGCCAGGAACACCTGGTCTCACTGCTCATCGAGGCCGGGCTGAGCGCGGTCGGACGCACCCTGGGCGAGATCGACCTGGACTCAGCCCAAGTCGACACCCTGGCGGTGCGTCGGCATGGTATTCGAGCCACCGACCCGACCCCGGGAACCCATCTGGAGGCCGGCGACATCGTCGTGCTACGCGGCACCCAGGAGGCGCTGGCCAAGGCCAAATCAAGGCTCGGGATGAGTTGATGACATCTCCCAGGAACCACTTATTCAGTCGCGCTCGCGGCGCGGGCTTTGCGGGGAGAGTGTCCTGCGATCAGGCTCCTGGCACCGTTAACTCTATATTTATTTATCCCCCAATAAAAAACCCTAGCAGCATTCTGGTCGCGAGCCCTGTACACTGACTCCGTATGCTATAATATGACTTGGATGCTGTCCGGTTGGCGGTTTTCAAACTCAAAGAGGAGATACGAAATGGCAGTGAATCTGGATAAACTGATAGCACTCAAGGGTGCCATTGCGGCTGGTGAGTTCGGTGTGGGCGGGAACCTGGTGGCCTACAAGGGCAAGATGAAAGAGGAGCATGCCAAGATGGTGGCCATGATGTGTGCCGCCAACAGCCTGATGGGCAAGATGCAGGCCGAGGGCTTTTCCGCTTACACCGGCATGAAGTGGTCCCCCTTCAAGGGGTGGGCCGTTTCCGCTGGCGATTACTCCGTCTGTGTGATGGGGAACGCCGGTGTTTTTGTTGAGACCGCCAAGACCAGCTTCGACGAGGTCTTCAAGACGCTCGGCCAGGCAGCGGGCGTTCGGTAGAAACAGTACAAGCCGGCTGGGCGCCCCGACGCCACCGCGAGCATGACAGGATGGTTTAAGGCGCAAGGGTGGGCGTCGGCTCCACGCAATGTTAGGCCGCCCAGATGAATGCAAAACACAGGCCGAAAACTGATGGGCCATCTACCGATACCGATAACACATTTGACATGGTATCCATTTTAATCACTGGATTCTGGAGATAGACCATGGCCACCCGGGAAACACTGGAACCCCGTCTTGCCGGTGCCGCCGGCGCCGATGCCCTTTACGCCCTGGCCCGCGAGGCCATCGACGCGCCCGCCGACCTTGGCTATGCCAAGGAAATTCTGGCCGGCGCGGCCTTTACCGGCGATGCCGGCGCCAAGGCCTGCCTGGACGATAGCGCCGGCAACGCCATGTTTACCAACGATTTTGTCTGCCTGGCCATGGGCTACAAGGCCCTGAACGATGCCGGCAAGGCCGCCGAGATGCTCGGCCAGGGTCAGGACTACGCCATGAGCGGCGAAGAGAAAGTGGCCGTCGGCGTGGCTCAGATGCTGGTCTCGGGCGATGCCGCCGCGGCATCCAAGACGCTTTCCGACGCGCTCAAGGAAATCTCAACCACTGAAGAGTTGTACAGCCTGGCCAAGGTCGTCGCTTGCTATATCAAGGACACCGCACTGGCCGGCCAGATTTACGACAAGATCAAGGCCAAGGTCGGCCGGGCCGCCGACTTCGCCCGCCTGGCCAAGACCGTGGCCACCGATCTGAGCGACAAGGCTCAGGCCGTGGCGATCATTGGCGAGGGGGCCAACAAATTCGGCACCCCGGCCGACTTGATCGCCCTGTCCGGCGCCATGGCCGAGATCGACCCCGCCGCCGCCGGTGCCCTCTACGACAAGGCCCTGGCATCGGCCAAGGACTTCAACGCGCTGATGCAGGTGCTGGCCGCCGCCAAGGGCAACCCGGAATTCGCCAAGACGGTGCTGACCAAGGCTGGCGCCGTCGCCAGCGCCTCGACCGACCTGATTCAGTTGGCCGATGTGTACGCCGACCTGGGCGACACGGCGGGGGTAACCGACATGGTGACCAAGGCCGAGGATGGCGTGGCCAATCTGGACGAGATGCGCAAGGTGGTGGAGGCGGTCAACAAACACCTGTCTGCCGACACCGCGAGGGTTGCCCGGGTCGCGGAAAGACTCGCCAAACGCGAGGCCAACCAGGCCAAGTACATCGAGTTCCAGAACGAAGAGGACAAGGCCAAGACGGCCAAGCAATTCATCGCCATCGCCGATCGAGTGATCGCCGAGTTGGCCGACCAAGGCTATGCCAGCAAGCTGCTAGCCGCCGCCGAGGAAATTCTGCGCGCCGACGGTTTCCACTTCAGCCGCTTCAAACCGCTGGTCCTGGCGGTCGATCGCCTGGGCGACAAAGACTGGCTGGCCAAGCTGCTCGACGAGAGTGTGGCGGCCTCCGGTGACTTCGTCTGGTTCCGCGAGATCGTGCTGACCGCCGCCCGTGAATTCAAGGACGCCGCCTTCGGCAAGGCCAAGGCCAGGGCCTACCTGGAAGGCCGCGCCAGCCAGTCCGGCGACAACCCCTATGACTGGACCAAGCTGGCGGAGACCGCCCAGGCGGCCTTGGGCGATTCCGCCTGGGCCTCCAACTTGTTGGCCGAAGCCGCCAAGCGGGCCAAGGATCACTTCGCCCTGGCCCAGATCGGCAAATTGTTCGCCGACCTGGGCGACGCCTCCACCGCCAAGGCCATGTACGCCAAGGCCGTGGCGGCCTGCACCAGCGGCGAAGGCTGCGTGCAGTTGGCCGGCCGACTGAACGTCTATCGGATCGCCAAGGCCGAGATCGGTGAGTTGATGTCCGCCTGCGCCGGCAAGCTGACCTCCGCCAACGACAAGCTGCGCTGGGCTGAAGGCGTCTCCGACCTGTTGCTGGACAGCACCTGGGCCGCCAAGGCCTATGCCGCCATCGCCGGTGCCTTCGGCGACGAGACCGGCAAGAAACGACTGGCCCGCAGTCGCCAGATGCGCCTGGGTTATCGCTTCTTCGGCCCCGGCGCCGAGGCCTATTGAGTCCTCGCACTCCCCTAAAAACGGCCGGCTCTCCGGACATTTCTATTTGGCGTTGGCAGGTCAAGGCCGCGCTTAAGGGCGGCCTCATCGCCGGGGCCTCGGCCTGGATGATCTGGCTACAATGGGATGCCATCCTGGCCTTATCGGCCGAACCGCTCGCCGCGGCCATTCCACATTTCGGCCGCGTCACCCTATACACCTTCCTGGCCGCGCTCGCGGCCTTCGCCCTGCTCGCACTGATCGACGTGCCCTATCAAATCTGGCATTACCACCACAACCTGCGTATGACCAAGGAAGAGGTTCGGCAAGAAAGCAAGGAAACCGAAGGCGACCCACAGATCAAGGCGCGCATCCGCTCGATGCAACGCGAGCAGGCCCGCCGGCGCATGATGCAGGCCGTGCCCAAGACGGACGTCGCGGTCACCAACCCGCTGCACTTTGCCGTGGCCCTGCGCTATGACGACAAGACCATGGTGGTCTCGCGGGTATCCAGCTCATCCGACCTTAGCGAACAGCTCACCTCGCAACTGTTCGGCAAACCTCAGGCCATCTACCTGGCCGCCGGCATCCTGACCCTGATGGGCATCCTGCCGGGTATGCCCCATGTCGCCTTCCTGCTCATAGGCAGTCTGTTGGGCGGCGGCGCCTACTGGCTGCGTCAGCAACAGCAACAGGCCGCCGACCTGGCCGCCGCAGCGATCCCCGCCGCGGCCCCGGCCGAACCGGAGGAAGTCGGCTGGCACGACGTGGCCCAGGTCGATCGGCTGGGACTGGAAGTCGGCTACCGGCTGGTGCAGCTCCTGGACAAGGGCCAGGACGGCGAACTGCTGCGCCGCATCCGAGGCATTCGCAAGAAGATCGCCCAGGACATCGGCTTTTTGATCCCGCCGGTGCATATCCGCGATAACCTGCAATTACGGCCGAGCGCCTATCGCACATGAAATCTTCGGAGGAGTACAAGAATTGCAGGTGATGGCGTTGGCGCCCGGCCTGGAGAACATCCTCGTTCAGGCCCTGACCAGCCGGGGAGAGGGTGGCATCGGTCTGGAACCGGGACTGGCCGAACGCATGGTCCGGGAAACGGTCGAAGCCGCGGACCGGCAAACCCAGGCCGGCCGACCCGTAGTCCTGCTCGTCCCACCCACTATCCGCGTCCTGCTCTCTCGCTTTCTGCGCCGTTCCGCGCCCGGTCTGCGGGTGATCGCCCATAACGAAGTGCCAGAAGGCAAGACCATCAAGGTCGACCTGACCATCGGGGCCAGTGCATGATTAAAAAATTCCACGCCGCGACCACCCGCGATGCCCTGCGCCAGGTCCGCGACGCCTTGGGCGCCGACGCCCTCATCCTGTCCAATCGGCAGGTGGACGGCGGCGTCGAGATCATCGCCGTCGCCAATCTGGACATCATTGCCCTGGCCGGACAGGCCGAACCATTTGTCGCCGCGCCGCGCCGAGCGCCGCCGCCCAGCCCACAACACGCCACCGCACTGTACCCGCCACCGCACCGCGATCCGACCCGACAACCTGTCCGGCACGAGCCGAGCCAGCCCGCGCTAACGACCCTCGCCGATTATCTGGCCCAACGCGAAGCCTCGGTCATCCGGCCAACCCCGGCCCGCAAGACCGCCCCCGCGACGGCACCCCAATCGGTCCGGCCGGAGCAACCACAGACCGAGTTCGAGCCGGCGCCAAGCCAACCGCCGCCGGCCGCGCCGACGACACTGGAATCAATGCCTCAGGCCAAGCCAGGCCCGGCCGAAAACACTCCGGCGATGGCCGAACTGGCGCGGGAAATACGCCAACTGCGCGCGCTCATGGAAGGCCAACTAGCCGGCCTGGCCTGGAACGAGACCTGCCGCCGCGATCCGCAGCGGGGCGAGCTCATGAAACGGCTCATGGCCTCCGGCTTCAGCCCGGCGCTGAGCAAACAGATACTGGACCGGATGCCGGCCGAATCAGACATCGAGCGGGCCTTCAAATGGGTGCGCGCCGCGCTCATTCGCAACCTCAAGGTGGTCGATCCGAACGAACATATCATCGACCGGGGTGGCGTCTATGCCCTGGTGGGACCAACCGGCGTAGGCAAGACCACCACGGTCGCCAAACTGGCGGCGCGGGCGGTGCTCAAGTACGGCGCCGATCAGGTCGCCATGATTAGCGCCGACAACTACCGGATCGGTGCCCAGGATCAATTGCGCATCTACGGCCGGATACTTGGCGCACCAGTGTTCGCGGTCCGCGATGAGAACGACCTGGAACTGACCCTGCTCGATCTGCGCGCCAAGCGCCTGGTGTTCATCGACACCATCGGCATGAGCCAGAAGGACCACAGGGTCGGCGAGCAGACCCACCTGCTGAACGGCCGGGGCCAGGAGGTGCGGCGACTGCTGCTGCTAGGCACGCCATCCCAGGGCATCACCCTGGAAGAGGTTGTGCGCGCCTATGGCGGGCCGGGGCTGATTGGCTGTATCCTGACCAAGATCGACGAGGCCCAGGTCTACGGCCCGGCACTGGATGTCGCGATCCGGCACCAGCTACCGGTACATTACGTCACCAATGGCCAGCGGGTGCCCGAAGACATGCACCTTGCCAACACCGCCTACCTGATTGACCGCGCCTTCCGCCTCGGCACCCCGGAAACGGCCTTTCAAGCTGAAGACGAAGACTATCCCGTGCTCATGGCGGCGACCCGCATGCCACGTGGCGATGACACCGTAACCGATCTCGGGGCCTACGATGCCACGGCATGAAGCCAGCGACCAGGCGGCGGGACTGCGCCGTCTGCTGGGTGACCGGAATAACCTGCGCGCGCTCGGCATATTAGGCCCCGATGCCGATCTGAACGCCATTGCCGGCGCCAACCTCGGATTGGCGCTCAGCCAGCGCGGCGACCGGGTCTGCCTGATCGACGAAGCCCCCGCGCCGTACAACGCGACCAGCCAGTACGGCCTGAGCCCCAGCCACGATCTGAGCGACGTGCTGCAAGGCTCCCTGAGCCTGGACGAGGTATTGACCGGCGCGCCTGACGGTCCCCGGTTGCTGAAGGCCGAGCGCGGTTTCCGGCACACGGCGGCAACCGACGAGCAGACTTGGAACCGGATCGGCGATGACTTCGCCCACCACGCCTGGGACTGGCTGCTACTCGCCGCGCCGGCCGACGAACAGTCCAGCCTGGCCATGGCTGCGCCCCTTCGGTTGTTGGTCCTGCCGGCCATAAAGGCACGCCTGACCGAGGCCTACGTCATCCTCAAGGCGGCCCAACGCAAACAACCCGACGGCCGCTGGCTGGCGCTGTTCATGAACGCCGGCGACGGCGACAAGGTCGGCCAGCTCATGGCCGCACTCAATGCCACCGCTCGGCAATTTATCGGCATCGAACTGGAACCGTTTGGCGCCGTACCGAGGGACCATCAACTCGATCTGGCGGCCCGCGCCCTGCGCCCGGTGCTCGAACGCTCGGCCGCCGGCCCGGCGGCCGAGGCCATCCGCAGCTTGACGGCACGCCTGCGCGACGAGACTGACCGGGCCGCGCGCATCGACGCCAAGCTATTCTGGCAACGCCTGGGTCTATTCAGCCGGCTGAACCAGCCACCACGACAGGCAAAGCGAAATGTCCAGCACAAGTCA
>JAIMKU010000063.1 GCA_020692235.1 Hydrogenophilus sp. | reverse complement strand
TGAATAAACTGTTGACCAACCGGCCTTTTCCATGATGTTATCACGTCATAGGCAACGGGGGTCGTTCTCAATGCGCCGCAAATTGTATCTCGCGGGTGTCTCGCTCGCTGCAATGACATGCGGTGCGCTCGTAAGCGCTCAGACCAGCACCGAGACCTATTCCTATGACCCTCTTGGACGCCTCGTGAAGGTGGTCACCGTCGGTGGCGCCAATAACGGTCAGACACAGTCCATTTGCTACGACAAAGCGGACAACCGGACGCAGTACATGGCGAATTCAAGCGCTGGCGCAACCGAATGCGGCGGTGTTTCCGCGCCTACACCGACGCCAACGCCTACTCCGACGCCTGCGCCGAGCCCCACTCCCACGCCAACCCCTCCGCCCAGCAATAACCCACCGATAACCGGTCCAGACGAGGTTTCATCTCAATATTGCACCGGGACCTTCTTCGTGAACCTTACGGCGAACGATACAGATCCGGAAGGAAACTATCCGCTGGTCCTGACGAACATCACGCGAGAACTCGGCAGCGCTACAGCGACAATCATGTTTGGAGGTACGGTGCAGGTGAACCTTGGTGGCGCCGATCTCGATATTTCCAACTTCGTCTACACAGTCCGCGATTCCTTAGGGGCGACTGCCAATGGGACCTTGGTGGTCAGCGCTGGAAGCTGTGGGGGGCCAGGCGGGCCGATCCCGTTCTGATTATGGACTGTCTTGTGTCTTTTCTGGCATTGGAGTTGCACGATGAAACCGTTCCTGTCGGGTAAGGTTGCAGCTCTATCTCTGGTTGCCGTCTTCGCGGGTCAATCGGTTGCCAGTTCTATGGCAAATGCCGCGGACAGCAGCGAGGCCCCTCCTTCCTGTCTCACCAAGATGGGTGATGACGGCAAGCCGCTTTCGATCCTGGTTCCCGGGCTCTCGGAGAAGGCAATGCGCGACAAAGGGTTTGTGCCGGAACCGTGCAGTGAAAAATTCTCCACTCTAGCCGCGCGCGAAAATTACCGCGACGCTGTCTGCCATATGGCATCGACTTATCGTGAGGATCAGATCGCAGTGTTCGAGCGCAAGTACGGGGAGCGCCCGGGTGTGCTTTGCGGGATGGCCGAAGTCGCGGTCAGCCAATGGACTTTGCGGGACGGTAATTGACCACGCCAGCTGCAGACTGAAACAGGGGTAGCACGATGTTCTTCAGGTTCAGGGCGGTAGCGGCAGGCGTCTTCTCACTTCTTACTGTCTCATCGTTGTCGGCGCAGGAAATCAAACCCCTGGACGTCTATCAGGACCCGAACGGGATTGATCTGACGAGCAATAACGTCAGTACGCCACAGATTCCCGCGCTGTCGATCCCGGCAGCCCCTGAGCTTACCTTCCGCGATCTCGCAGACTTTATCCCGCTTCTGGAAATCACCACGGGCTCCAACCAGTCGGAAGGCAATCCGGAGGTTTATCGCGTATCCTCAGGCAGCCTCGCCTCAGACGCCTTCCAATATTGCTATAATGAGGAATGCGCCTCTTCGACCGGAACCGGAGCAAAGCTCTACGGTGCCGAAAGCACCGAAGGGGACATCCTTGGGCTCGCGAACGTCACCTACCGCCAAGGTGGTACCGGTCGGACGATAACCTTCAACATATACACGGAGTATCAGGGCGGATTATTCCCTCAGCCGGTCAAGAAATTTCTGGCAGATGCAATTCACAATTCGGGCGGGGTGAGCCTATCGATTGAATATGAGGCAATTACACTTGGGGGTATTGCCCGCCATCGTCCCATGACGGTGACGAGCACATCTGGCTATCAGCTAAAATTCACTTATTTCTCGAATGCAGCGGACTTCAACTGGGGAGTTCTGCAGAAGGCGGAGATCGTCGCTCTCGATAATCCGTCTGTGGTCATCGCCTCGCACTCTTACGTTGGCAACAGAGTCACTGACGACGCGGGCCGGCAATTTGAATGTGTCTGCCAAGTCGACATCTACCCTGAACAGCCCAAGCAGAAGGGCAGCCGCATGAAGCTGCCGGGAGAGGCGGGATACGCCTTCGAAACGTTCAAGATGCAGAGCAGCAATTCCCGCTCTGTGACCGTTGACGGGGTCACCTATCAATACGTCTCTACGCCCGACAACAGCTGGTTTGACGTCGATGATGCGATCCAGGACATCACGATCACGGGTCCGGAGGGGTTCTACAAGTTCGTGGACGTCACCAATACGCCGACGAATTTTTCTACGACAGGTTCACCGCCGCGGCGTCGGATCGACTCGATCACGGATTCCCAGGGCCGGGTCACCAGCTACCAATATACGGCGCAGCAGCGCCTCAGAAAGATCATCTACCCCGAAGGCAATTCGGTTACGGTTGATTATGACCAGAACGGCAACCTCATTTCCAGCGTGGCGGCGGCCAAGCCCGGCTCCGGCTTGGCAGATCTCTCGCAAACCGCCTCGTATCAGTGCAGCGCCCCGGCGTTCGGTTTTGACTGCTACAAGCCAACGTGGGTGCAGGATGCCAAGGGCAACCGGACAGACTTTACCTGGACGGGCGCAGGACTTTTGTTCACGCAGCTCGACCCTGCCGACGAAAGTGGCAAACGGCGCAAGGTCAAGAATACCTGGTCTGACACCTCGCCAATCAACGGGGAGACCTGCCTCCAGATCAATGATGGAGGAACTCCGGGACCACCGCAATGCACACCTCGACTGCTGCGTGAAGAGATCTGCGAAACCGATGCGAACGGGAACGAGCTGACCTGCGGAACCGCTAATTCCTTCGTCCGCCAATTCACCTATTTCGGAGCGACAAGCCTTCCCACCAGCGAGACCGTGACAGACGGGGCCGGCAACGCACCTCTGACCACGACCTACACCTATGACGCTGCGGGGCGGCAATTGTCGGCGGATGGACCACTTCCGGGCACAGCGGACGCCACCTATGCGCGCTATGATGTGCTCGGGCGCAAAACCTGGGAGATCGGACCCGTCGGGGAGAACAACCGGCGCCTCGTGACCCGGACGACCTATCGCGCTGCGGACGACAAGCCGTCGAAGGTGGAAATCGGGACAATCTCCAGCAATCCCAACGACACGGCCTTCGTTCTGAACAGCCAGACCGACATCGAATACAACGCGCGGCGCCTTGCCGTGAAAACAACCGTGTCATCGGGTGGGACGGCGTACTCCATTACGCAGGCGAGCTATGATGCCCGCAATCGTGAGCAATGCACGGTCGTCCGCCTGAACCTCGCCAGCCCGCCCGCCAACGCTTGCATAAAGGGTTCGCCCAACGCATCCGGCGAACTCGATCGGATCACCCGCAAGCACTACGACACCGAAAGCCGAGTGGTGCGGATCGAACAGGCGGTCGATACTGACAAGGTTCGCGACTACGCGACCTACACCTTCACCTTCAATGGCCAGACCGAGAGCATGACCGATGCGCGCGGCTACCGGGCGGTGATGGCCTACGATGGCTTTGACCGCCAGACCCACTGGTACTTCCCGCAGCCCAATCAGACCGGTGTCGCCAATCCGAACGACTATGAGCAGTATGGCTATGACGCCAACGGGAACAGAACCTCGCTGCGCAAGCGTGATGGTTCTGTGATCACTTACCAGTATGACAACCTCAACCGTGTCATTCGCAAAACCGTGCCTGAGCGGGCTGGGCTTGATGCCAGCCATTCACGAGACGTCTTCTACCAGTATGACATCCGCGGCCTCCAACTCTGGGCGCGGTTTGATAGCGACAGTGGGGCCGGAACGACATCGAGCTACGACCGCTACGGCAGGATCGTCTCGACCTCCGACAATACCAGCGGGGCGGCGCGTGATCTGGCCTACACCTATGACGCCGCCGGAAACCGAACCTCGATCCGTCACGTGTGGGACAATAGGACCTTCAGCTACGACTACAGCGCGGGCGGCCAGTTCAACCGGATACGGGACCCGGGCAGCCTGACCCTGGTCGACTACAACTACAACACCAAGGGCGAACTCACTCAGGCCGTGAAATACCTATCGGCTCCCGACCAGAGCTGGACCTATGATCCGATCGGGCGCATGGCATCAACGACGATCGACAGCCCCACGAACACCTTCGATGTGACATGGAGCTATACGCGCAACCCTGCCTCGCAGATCAGAAGCGAGACCCAGACGAACGATTCCTACCGCTGGAATGCGTTTCAGCCGGTCAATCGGACCTACACAACCAATGGCCTGAACCAGTACACTGGCGTCTCGGGTCAAGGGTACTGTTACGATGCCAATGGCAACCTCACGGCCGATGGCGAGTACGTTTATCTCTATGACGTCGAGAACCGGCTTGTGGAGATGCGTGCGCAGGGCACCGGCAACAGCAACTGTCTCTCGCTATCCTATGCCGGACAGGCCAAGGCGCTGCTTCGCTACGACCCGCTTGGCCGGCTCTATGAGGCGACCAACTACATCGGCGGCGTGAGCCAAGGCGCTCGGCGGTTTCTGCATGACGGCGATGCGTTGGTCGCAGAGTTCAATGCAGCAGGGGCGTTGCTGGCCCGGCACATCCATGGCCCTGCGGCGGGTGCGGACGATCCGCTGGTCAGTTATGAAAGCGCATCTGTTGCCATCAGCGCTGCACGGTTTCTGCAAAGCGATGCGCGTGGGTCGATTGTCTACAGCTCGACCTCATCGGACAGTTCGCGGGTCATAAACACCTATGACGAATATGGTCAGCCAGGAACTGCGAACGCTGGTCGGTTCCAGTACACCGGGCAGGCTTGGCTGCCAGAGCTCGGGATGTACTACTACAAGGCTCGGATATATTCGCCCAAACTTGGACGGTTTATGCAGACTGATCCGATTGGCTACGAGGACAACATCAATCTGTATGGT